>NZ_JBGLZF010000016.1:0-150911 GCF_047304405.1 Pseudomonas sp. Pseusp11 | reverse complement strand
GGCGCGGATCAACGCTGGTAGAGGCGTCGATGGAGGTAGTCACCGGTTGACGGACAGGCTCAGGGCGTGAGGGGGCGTGCACCTCAAAAGCAAAGCGAGGCGGCCTACCGGCCGACCTGGCTTCAAATGAACGCGTTCCCCCGTAGGAGTTGCCGAAGGCTGCGATCTTTTGATCTTGATCTGGCTTTTGATCTCACTCTGCCCGCCCCTTTTTCAAAGTGACTCGCTGTAAGAGCGAAACCGCCAGCCGGCGTTACCGCAGAAACGGATATGTACACACAAAGGGCGATAACCGCCCAATAAAAATGCCCCGATCTCTCGACCGGGGCATTCGTGTCAGTGCAGCTTATATATAAGAAGCCTTAGTGCGAAACCGCCCCACTCGCCCCCAACCCGGTCTGCGAACGGACAAACTGCGGGAAGAACAGCGCCCGCTCATTGTCAGCTGCAGTGGATTTGTCAGTGACCGAGAAGAACCAGATCCCGATAAAGGCAATGATCATCGAGAACAGCGCCGGGTATTCATACGGGAAGATCGCCTTCTCGTGACCCATGATCTGCACCCAGATGGTTGGCCCCAGCACCATCAAGCCAACCGCACTGACCAGCCCCAACCAACCGCCGATCATCGCACCGCGAGTCGTCAGTTTCTTCCAGTACATGGAAAGCAGCAGCACCGGGAAGTTGCAGCTCGCCGCGATGGAGAACGCCAGGCCCACCATGAACGCGATGTTCTGCTTCTCGAACAGAATGCCCAGGCCGATCGCCAGCACCGCCAGGGCGATGGTGGTGATTTTCGAGACGCGGATTTCGTCCTTCTCGTTGGCCTTGCCCTTCTTGATCACGCTGGCATACAGGTCATGGGACACTGCCGAGGCACCGGCCAGGGTCAGGCCAGCCACCACCGCCAGAATGGTCGCGAACGCCACCGCCGAGATGAAGCCCAGGAACACACTGCCACCCACCGCGTTGGCCAAATGCACCGCCGCCATGTTGTTGCCGCCCAACAGCGCACCAGCCGCATCTTTAAAGGCCGGGTTGGTGCTGACCAGCAGGATCGCGCCGAAACCGATGATGAAGGTCAGGATGTAGAAGTAACCAATGAACCCGGTCGCATACAGCACGCTTTTACGCGCTTCTTTCGCGTCACTCACGGTGAAGAAGCGCATCAATATGTGCGGCAGGCCAGCGGTACCGAACATCAGTGCCAGGCCGAGGGAGAACGCCGAGATCGGGTCTTTCACCAGGCCGCCCGGGCTCATGATTGCTTCACCTTTGGCGTGAACCTTGATCGCCTCGGAGAACAGCGTGTTGAAGTCGAAGTTGACGTGCTTCATCACCATCAGCGCCATGAACGAGGCACCGGACAGCAACAGCACTGCCTTGATGATCTGCACCCAAGTGGTCGCCAGCATGCCGCCGAACAGCACGTACAGGCACATCAGGATACCGACCAGGATCACCGCAACGTGGTAGTCCAGGCCGAACAGCAGCTGAATCAGCTTGCCGGCACCGACCATTTGCGCGATCAGGTAGAACGCCACCACCACCAGCGAACCGCACGCCGACAGCGAGCGGATCTGGGTTTGCCCCAGGCGATAGGACGCCACGTCGGCAAAGGTGTACTTGCCCAGGTTACGCAGGCGTTCGGCGATCAGGAACAGAATGATCGGCCAGCCCACCAGGAAGCCGATCGAGTAGATAAGGCCGTCGTAGCCGGAGGTGAACACCAGGGCGGAGATACCCAGGAAGGACGCCGCGGACATGTAGTCACCGGCAATCGCCAGACCGTTCTGGAAACCGGTGATCTTGCCACCCGCCGCATAGTAGTCGGCGGCCGATTTGTTGCGCTTGGACGCCCAATAGGTGATGCACAAGGTTGCCCCGACGAATACCACGAACATCATGATCGCGGATACATTGAGCGGTTGTTTCTGCACTGCACCCGTCAGGGCCTCAGCCGCCCAGGCGCCCGGTGCAAAGGCTGCGATGCTCAAGAGAGCGATTAGACGCCGGATCATTGCTGAGCCTCCTTGAGAATCGCATTGTTCAAGTCGTCGAATTCGCCATTGGCGCGTCGTACGTAGATGCCAGTCAGGACAAAGGCCGAAACAATCAGCCCGACACCGATCGGAATGCCCCAGGTTATCGAAGACTCGGGGCTGATTTTTGCGCCCAGAATATGCGGCCCGTAAGCAATCAAAAGGATGAATCCGGAGTACAGCCCAAGCATGATCGCTGAAAGAATCCAGGCGAATCGTTCCCTCTTGCTAACCAGCTCCTTGAAGCGCGGGCTGTTTTGAATCGAGAGGTAAATGCTGTCGTTCATTGTTTTTATCCTCGCAGCACAGATTTTAGTTGGAACGTTATCCACTCTATGCGGCTGCCGGAGAGGTTCCAGACGACCTTAGTATTAGAACGACATGACGGTTTCTCCCCCGCCGAATTCCCACAGAAAGCAAAAAGCCCCTTGGCATTTAAGCCAAGGGGCCTTGGGAGGTGCTGACCAGACGCTTCAGCTCAAATCATTTGGTCCATTCGGCAACGCGATCCGGGTGTTTGGCCACCCAGTCTTTCGCTGCGGCTTCAGGCTTGGCACCGTCCTGAATCGCCAACATGACCTGGCCGATTTCGTCTTTCGACGCCCACTGGAAGTTCTTCAGGAACTTCGCGACTTCAGGCGCTTTGGTTGCCAGTTCTTTGCTGCCGATGCTGTTCACGGTTTCAGCTGCGCCGTAAACGCCTTTCGGGTCTTCCAGGAAGCGCAGTTTCCACTTGGCGAACATCCAGTGCGGCACCCAACCGGTTACGGCAATGGATTCGTTTTTCTTCTCGGCGCGGGTCAGCTCGGCAATCATGCCGGCGCCGGAACTGGCCTTGAGGGTGTAATTGTCCAGACCGTAATCCTTGATGGCCTGATCGGTCTTGAGCATCACGCCTGAACCGGCGTCGATGCCGACGATACGGCCCTTGAAGCTCTCGTCGGTTTTCAGATCCTCAATGGACTTGGCCTTGACGTACTCCGGCACGATCAGGCCGATTTTCGCATCCTTGAAGTTCGGGCCGTAGTCGACGACCTGATCCTTGTTCTTCGCCCAGTATTCGCCGTGAGTCACAGGCAGCCACGCCGACAGCATGGCGTCGAGTTTGCCGGTGGCCACACCTTGCCACATGATCCCGGTGGCAACCGCTTGCAGTTTCACGTCATAACCGAGTTTCTGTTTGATCACTTCAGCAGCCACGTTGGTCGTGGCGACGCTGTCCGACCAGCCGTCCACATAACCGATCGTTACTGCCTTGCCTTCAGCGCTGGCTACGGTAGAACTGATTGCCAGCACCAAAGCGGCACCTGCGCCCAAGAGTCGTCGCATCTTCATCGTTACTTCCCCGAAAGTGCTGCACTCGACGGATGCCGAGTCGCTCAACGTATTTTTATGGTGCACAGCGCCCCCATCACGCCGACCGCAAACTCGCTCGATTATCAGTGGAGTACTGACGTGTCGATCATCAACCTGACGCCAACAGTGACCTGCTCTGCCAGCGACCTCAAGACATCGAGAAACGACATCAGAAGGCCATTAATCGCAACCGCTAAAAATGCACAGGCCATCCCGCCTGAACTTTGCATGTCAAAACCAAGCAGCCCACCAAGCGTAGGCAAAATGCAGGTAACATGCCCGGCTTTGCTCCCAGACGGCCTGAACATGCCCGCGACATCACGCTTTCCTTTTTTGGCTTATCTTTTCGCTTGCCTGCTGGGGCTGTTTGCCCTCGGCGGCTTCTGGTACGGCCTCGGCAAACCGGTGATCCTGCCGGACGTGGCCAGCGCAACGCACAAGCTGCAATGCGCGTCCTACACCCCGTTCGACAAGGACCAATCGCCATTCGACGTGCCGTTCAAACTGCGCCCCGAGCGCATGGACGCCGACCTCGCCCTGCTGGCGACCCGCTTCGAATGCATCCGCACCTATTCCATGACCGGCCTCCAGGATCTGCCCGACCTGGCGCGCAAGCACGGCTTGAAGCTGATGATCGGCGCCTGGGTCAACAGCAACCCGGTGGACACCGCCAAGGAAGTCGACCTGCTGATCGCCTCGGCCAATGCCAACCCGGATGTGGTGACCTCGGTCATCGTCGGCAACGAAGCCCTGCTGCGCAAGGAAGTCACCGGCGCGCAACTGGCAACGCTGATCAATAAAGTCAAAAGCCGGATCAAGCAACCAGTGACCTACGCCGACGTCTGGGAGTTCTGGCTCAAACACCCGGAAGTCGCCCCGGCAGTGGATTTCCTGACCATCCATTTATTGCCGTACTGGGAAGACGATCCGTCGAACATCGATGCTGCGCTGCAACATGTGGCAGAAGTGCGCCAGGTGTTCGGCAACAAGTTCGCGCCCAAGGACGTGATGATTGGCGAAACCGGTTGGCCGAGCGAAGGTCGTCAGCGCGAAACGGCGCTGCCGAGCCGGGTCAATGAAGCCAAGTTCATCCGCAGCTTTGTGATCATGGCCGAGCAGCAAGGCTGGCATTACAACCTGATCGAGGCGTTCGACCAGCCCTGGAAACGCGCCAGCGAAGGTGCGGTGGGCGGTTATTGGGGACTGTTCGATGCCGATCGCCAGGACAAGGGCGTGCTCGCCGGGCCGGTCTCGAACGTGCCGTACTGGTCGCAATGGCTGGCGGTGGGTGGCCTGATCTTCATCGGCACGCTGATCCTCGGCGGTCGGGTTCGCAGCACCCGCGCAGCGTTGGTGCTGCCACTGCTCGGTGCCCTGGCGGCCTGCTCGATTGGCGCCTGGGGCGACCTGGCCCGCGTCACCACCCGTTTTGCCAGTGAATGGTTGTGGGTAGCGTTGCTGACGGGGTTGAACCTGTTGGTGCTGGCCCATGCCGCGCTGACCTTGAGCGCCCGCACCGGTTGGCGTGGGCGCGCCTTCAATGCACTGGAACGTCGAGCCGGCTGGTGGCTGGCAGCGACAGGTTTTGCCGCGGCGGTGATGATGCTGGAACTGGTGTTCGACCCGCGTTATCGCAGCTTCCCGAGTGTCGCCTTCATCCTGCCGGCGCTGGTGTACCTGTGCCGGCCGGTGAGCGTGCCTCGTCGGGAAATCGCCGTGCTGACCTTTATCATCGGCGCCGGCATTGCGCCGCAGCTGTTTCGTGAAGGTCTGCAGAATCAGCAGGCTTGGGGCTGGGCGTTGGTGAGTGTGTTGATGGTCGCGGCGTTGTGGCGCAGCTTGCGGGTTCGCAAAGGGTAATCAACACAGCAAGATCAAAAGCAAGATCAAAAGATCGCAGCCTTCGGCAGCTCCTACACGGGGATATGCGTTTTCCTGTAGGAGCTGCCGAAGGCTGCGATCTTTTTTATCAGACGCTACGAGAAGCCCGGACCAGACGCAGAGCAGCAATCACCACCGCAAACACCGCCAACGTGGTGGTGTACAACGCCAGCGCCGGAAACCCGAACACCAGCGCCAATACCGCCAACCACCACCCTGCTCGCCCCGACAGCACAAAACCGGTCACGGCTGCCGCCACTGCCGCCCAGCCCAGCACCTTGAAGTGAATCATCAAGCCCAGGTTCGAGCGCACCTGGCATTCCCAGCGACTGGCCTCGTCAACGCAGATGCCGACCCATTGAGCATCCTCCATGAAGCCATAACGCGCGCCATAACTGGCGGCCAGCCACAATGGCAGAAGAACGAGCAGCAGAATCACGGGTAGACGGCGGGACATGAAGCACTCCAATAAACGAAATCGGCCGCCAGCTTAATCCCCCGCCCGTGGTAAGCAAATAACATCAATTAACTGTTCATGAAATAACTGCAAAGTGTATCGTCCCGCTACCGTTGCTCCGAAATCAGGCCTGTTTGCGGCCAATGCATGGCACTTTGGCCCAAATCCGATGGTCATAGCCTGCGAACTTCATCTGGCACCTTCCTCTAAGGGATCTAGTCATGCTCCGTTCCTTGCGCTTCGTCGCCCTGTTTGGCGGCTTGCTTTTAAGTGCGTCCGTACTGGCGGCCGATATTGACGCCGCCAGTTATGGCTACCCCCTGACCAACCCGTTCGAGGCGACCATCGCCACGACACCGCCCGACTTGCGCCCGGAATTGCCGCTGGATGAAGACATCAATCAGTCGGACCGCAGTGTCACGATGCGCCCGGAGCGTGAGTTCAATCTGCCGGACAACTTCTGGCCGGTGAAAAAACTCACCTATCGCATCGCCACGCAGGATCATGCCGCACCGTTGATCTTCCTGATCTCCGGCACCGGTGCACGCTATGACAGCACCCTCAACGAATACCTGAAAAAGCTCTATTACAGGGCCGGCTATCACGTGGTGCAGCTGTCGTCGCCCACCAGCTTCGACTTCATGAGCGCCGCCTCGCGCTTCGCCACCCCGGGCGTAACCAAGGAAGATGCCGAAGACATGTACCGGGTGATGCAGGCCGTGCGGGCGCAAAACCCGAAGCTGCCGGTCACCGATTATTTCCTGACCGGTTATAGCCTCGGCGCCCTGGATGCGGCTTTTGTTGCACACCTGGATGAAACCCGTCGCAGCTTCAACTTCAAGAAAGTCTTGCTGCTCAACCCGCCGGTCAACCTTTACACCTCGGTCACCAACCTGGACAAGCTGGTACAGACCGAGGTCAAGGGCATCAACAACACCACCACTTTCTATGAGCTGGTGCTGGGGAAACTGACCCGCTACTTCCAGCAAAAGGGCTACATCGACCTTAACGATGCCCTGCTCTACGACTTCCAGCAGTCCAAGCAACACCTGAGCAACGAGCAGATGGCAATGCTGATCGGCACTTCGTTCCGTTTCTCGGCGGCGGACATCGCCTTTACCTCGGACCTGATCAACCGTCGCGGCCTGATCACGCCACCGAAATTCCCGATCACCGAAGGCACAACCCTCACGCCGTTCCTTAAACGCGCGCTGCAGTGCGACTTCGACTGCTACATCACCGAGCAGGTCATCCCGATGTGGCGCGCCCGCACCGATGGTGGCAGCCTGCTGCAACTGATCGATCAGGTCAGCCTGTATGCACTGAAGGACTACCTGCACGACAGCCCGAAAATCGCCGTCATGCACAACGCCGACGACGTGATCCTCGGCCCTGGCGACCTGGGCTTTCTGCGCCGCACCTTTGGCGACCGCTTGACTGTTTATCCATTGGGCGGCCATTGCGGCAACCTCAACTATCGCGTCAACAGCGACGCCATGCTGGAGTTTTTCCGTGGCTAAATACTTCCTGCTGATCGCAGCGTTACTCTGTGCAGGCGTCGCCAATGCCGACAACAGCAAAGCCAACGCCCCAGTGGTGATCGATAAAGACGGCTTCAAGGAACCGCTGAGCAAACTCAAATTCAACCCGGGGCTGGATCAGCGCGAGTTCGAACGCTCATCGCTCAACGCACTGAACGTCTATGACCCGCTGGAAGAGTGGAACCGCCGCGTCTACCACTTCAACTACCGGTTCGACGAATGGGTGTTCCTGCCCGTGGTCAACGGCTATCGCTACGTCACCCCAAGTTTCCTGCGCACCGGCGTCAGCAACTTCTTCAACAACCTCGGTGATGTGCCGAACCTGGTGAACAGCCTGCTGCAATTCAAGGGGCAGCGCTCGCTGGACACCACCGCTCGCCTGCTGCTCAACACCACCATCGGTGTCGCCGGCCTGTGGGATCCGGCCACCGCCATGGGCCTGCCGCGCCGCAATGAAGACTTCGGCCAGACCCTGGGCTTCTACGGCGTACCGGGCGGCGCCTACCTGGTGCTGCCGATCCTCGGCCCGTCGAACCTGCGTGACACCGCAGGCCTGGCGGTCGACTACACCGGCGAATCGGCGATCAACTTCCTGAACGTGTCCGAAGTCAGTTCCAACCACCCGGAAATCTGGGTACTGCGCGGCATCGACAAGCGCTATCAGAACGGCTTCCGCTACGGGCAGATGAACACACCGTTCGAGTATGAAAAAGTGCGTTACGTGTATACCGAGGCGCGCAAGCTGCAGATCGCCGAGTAACTTCATCGGCAATAAAAAAGGCCATTCGATTTGCGTCGAATGGCCTTTTTTCATGCGCGGCGTATCAAACACCACCAATCACTGTAGGAGCGAGGCTTCAGGCTTTCACTGCCTTCCAAACCTTGCCGACAGCCATCACCCCCACCAACACCGCCGCACCCGCCACAATCCCGGCCACCGCGTTCAACAACGTCGGCACGATAAACCCGGCCCCACCAGACGCTGCGGTGACACTCTCGATCCAGTGATGAACCACCGGCACGCCATGGGTCAGAATCCCGCCGCCGACCAAAAACATCGCCGCCGTGCCGATCACCGACAGACTTTTCATCATGTACGGCGCCGCGCGCAGAATCCCGTCGCCGATGCTTTTAGCCATCTGGCCCGGCTTCTGGGTCAGCCACAGGCCAAGGTCGTCGAGCTTGACGATGCCGGCAACCAGGCCATAGACGCCGATAGTCATGACGATGGCGATGCCCGAAAGCACGATCACTTGCTGAGTCAGCGAAGCGTCAGCCACGGTACCCAAGGTGATGGCGATGATTTCTGCCGACAAAATGAAATCGGTACGAATCGCCCCTTTGATCTTGTCCTTCTCGAACGCCACCAGATCGACTGCGGGGTTGGCCACGGCCTCGACCAGCTCTGCGTGTTCAGCCTGATCTTCGGCTTTGCTGTGCAGGAATTTGTGGGCGAGTTTTTCGAAGCCTTCGAAGCACAGGTAAGCGCCACCGACCATCAGCAACGGTGTGACCAGCCACGGAATGAACGCACTGATGGCCAACGCCGACGGCACCAGGATCAGCTTGTTGAGAAACGAGCCCTTGGCGACTGCCCATACCACCGGGATTTCCCGTTCGGCACGCACGCCGGAAACCTGCTGGGCGTTGAGCGCCAGATCGTCGCCCAGTACACCGGCGGTCTTCTTCGCGGCCATTTTGGTCATCAACGCTACATCGTCCAGTACGGTGGCGATGTCGTCGATCAGCACCAGCAAACTGCTTCCTGCCATGAATCGGGTTTCCTTCTTGAATGAATGGTGCGCAGCATAACGCGACCCGAGGCCACACGGGGCATTCTTGAGCGCTGCGCGAGGCCGGTGCTACCATGCGCAACCGCCAGAACAGGCAAGGAACCCCTTGGTTTATGAGCACTATCCGCGAGCGCAACAAAGAACTGATCCTGCGTGCCGCCAGTGAAGAATTTGCCGACAAGGGCTTCGCTGCGACCAAAACCAGTGACATCGCGGCCAAGGCCGGGCTGCCCAAGCCTAACGTCTACTACTACTTCAAATCCAAGGAAAACCTCTACCGCGAGGTCCTGGAAAGCATCATCGAGCCCATCCTGCAAGCCTCGACGCCGTTCAACGCCGACGGCGTGCCCAGCGAAGTGCTCAGTGGCTACATCCGCTCGAAAATCCGCATCTCCCGCGACCTGCCCTTCGCCTCCAAGGTGTTTGCCAGCGAAATCATGCACGGCGCCCCGCATTTGAGCCCCGACCTGGTCGAGCAGCTCAACGGCCAGGCCAGGCACAACATCGACTGCATCCAGACCTGGATCGACCGCGGCCAGATCGCCCCGATCGACCCCAACCACCTGATGTTCAGCATCTGGGCCGCGACCCAGACCTACGCCGATTTCGACTGGCAGATTTCTGCAGTGACCGGCAAGGCCAAGCTGGATGAGGCTGATTATGAGGCGGCGGCACAGACGATTATCCGGTTGGTGCTCAAGGGGTGTGAGCCGGACTGATAGCGGCCCAGGATCAATGCCGACTCGGCAGTCCATGAAAACTGCCGGTCGGGATTGCGTGTCTCCTCCCGCTAAACCTTCGGCAGCGGATTCAGCGCCACGGCTGCCCTGGGTTTTCTGAAGAAGATCCAGTAGACAACCGTGAGGATCAGCAGGAAAGGCACACCGAATACCAAGGTCATTTTGAAGGCATCGGTGAAGTAGGTGGTGATCATCACCGCGCCCATCAGCAGCAGCCCCAACAGCGTGGTGTACGGAAACAGGCGCATGCGGAAGGACAGTTTCCGTTCACCGTTGCGCTCGTGGTAGCGACGGAAGCAGTAGTGGGTCAGGAAGATCATGAACCAGGTGAAGATCGCGCCGAACATCGAGATCGCCATCATCAGGGTGAAGGAGCTTTCCGGGTACAGCACATTGAGCAACGTTGCCAGGGCAATGCCCGAGCTCGACAGCAGCAAGGCATTCAGCGGGATCCCGGTCTTGCTCAACACCCCCATGGACTTGGGTGCATAACCGCCGCGGGACAGGCTGAACATCATGCGGGTGGTGATGTAGAGCTGACTGTTCATCGCCGACAACGCGGCAATCAGGATCACGAAGTTCATCACGCCGGTTGCGCCGGGAATGCCGATGGTCTGCATGACGGTGACGAACGGGCTCTGCGCTTGACCGGCCTGGACCCACGGCACAATCGCCAGCATCAGGGCCAGGGTCAGCAGGTAGAACACCACCAGCCGCACAATGGTCGCGCGAAAGGCCTTCTTCACCGCCCGCTCCGGGTCCTGCGCCTCGCCGGCGGCCACTGCGATCATTTCCACGCTCAGATAGCTGAAGATCGAGACGATCACCGCAATCCACATCCCTTGCAGACCATTGGGAAAGAAGCCGCCGTGGGCGGTGTAATTGTGCACGCCGTAATCCGCGTTGCCGGAACCGAACACCACATACACCGCGAGGATGATGAAGCCGACAATCGCACCGATCTTGATGGTCGAGAACCAGTACTCGAAGGTGCCGAAGGTTTTCACGCTGATGGCGTTGAGCACGATCAGCATGCTCGAGAACGAAACGATCCAGATCCATTCCGGCACGTTGGCGAACCAGTACTTCATGTACATCGCCACCGCCGTCACTTCCGTACCCACTGCCAGCACAATCGCCGCCCAATAGGCATAGCGCACCAGGAACCCGGCCAATGGGCTGACATAGAATTCGGCATAGGCGCCGAACGAGCCGGAGGTCGAATGGGCCACCGTCATCTCCGCCAGGCAGCCCATCAACAGCAGGGTGATGATCGCGCCAATCGCATAGCTGAGCAGCACGCTCGGCCCGGCATAACCAATGGCGTAGGCACTGCCCATGAACAGCCCGGTGCCAATCGCACCGCCAATGGCGATCATGCTCATCTGACCCGAGGTGAGCTGGCGCCGTAGGCCCTGCTCACGCTTGGAGATGTTTTCAAAACCGGCGTTATCGGTCATTTTTCTTTCCTCTGAATATTGTCTTTCTTGAAGAGAGCAAATCGTTTGGGTTGCCGGTGGGGATCAGCCACGGATCAGAAAATATTCAGCGGATACTCGACGATCACCCGGACTTCGTTGTTGTCGGTGGTGTCCGCCCGGGCCACCTGGCCGGTGGAACGTATACTGGCCTGGCGCACACGTATCGACAGGTCCTTGGCCTTGCCCTCCTGCACCACGTAGCGCGCTTCAAGGTCACGCTCCCAGCGCTTGCCGTCACTGCCGTAACGTCCATAGGCACCATTGGGGCCGCCGTCGTAGTGGCTGTCGTCGATATGGTCACCGCTCACATAGCGCGACATGAAACTCAGGCCCGGCACGCCGAAAGGAGCCATGTCCAGGTCATAACGCAGCTGCCAGGAGCGTTCGTTGGGCGCGTTGAAATCGAGGATCTGTACCGAGTTGGCAAGGAATATCGAGGTGCCCGGCTGCTGATCGAAGCCGAGGTAATCGAACGGCTCATCGCCATCGACCTGTTGGTAGGCCAGGGTCAAGCGGTGCGCACCCACCTTGTAAGCGGCGGCCAGCGACCAGGTGGTGTTGTCGATCTTGCCGGCCAGGCTCTGGCCATAGTCGTTGGTGCGATAGAGGTTGAAATCCAGGTTCAGCGACTGGTTTCCGCTCAGGGCATAGTTGTAGTTGGCGTTGGCGTAGTACTGCCGCCAGATATCAGCGAACTGCGAACCGTACACGCTGACGCTCAATTGATCGCTCAGGGCATAGCTGCCGCCCAGATAATCGACGCTGCGAGTCTCGACCCCGGCATACAGCGCCTTGAGGGCGCCATCGTCGTTGGTCGACGCACTGTCATTGCCCGAAGTGAAGTGCCCGGCATCGAGTTTCAGTCCTTCCAACTCGTTGCTGGTCAGCTGGAAACCATTGGCGTAGGTGGTGAACAGGCGTGCCGAGCCGGTGCCGAACACCGGGTTGAGCGGTGTCAGGTTGCCGTATTTGAGTTCGGTCTTCGAGATCCGCGCCTTGAGTGCGCCACCCGCTTCGGAATACTCATCCTCGGCACGTCCATCGGAACCGACCGGCAATAAACCGGTGCCGGCACGACCCCTGCCGCTGTCGAGCTTGAGCCCCAACTGCGCGTAGGCATCGACTCCGAAACCCACCGCGCCCTGGGTATAGCCGGAACGGTAATCGAGCATGAGCCCGTGGGCCCATTCCTCCCGATAGTTCTGGCCGCCCGGGTTGTTGAGGTTGTTGCGGTAAAAATAGAAATTGCGATTGGTCAGGGTCAGGCTGCTGTCTTCAACGAATCCATTGTCGGGTGCGGCATAGGCCACTTGGCCGAGACAGCTGGTAATGGCGAGCGGCAAGGCGGGCCAGAGGGACAGTTTCATTCTGCGTGTTCCTTATTATTGTGTTTTCACAGAAGTGCTTATCGGAGGCGACCGAAGCCCTGCTGCCGGGAAATTCGCGGCAGCAAGACAAAGGCGTCGGGGGTATCAGGTGACGCTGTGGCGGATCTGGAATTGCTCTTGCGCCCAGGTTTTCTGATCGAGTATTTCGCCGAGGATCTGCACCGCATCCCAGACCTCGGTGAAGCTGGTGTACAGCGGGGTGAAGCCGAACCGCATGATCCGCGGTTCGCGGTAATCGCCGATCACGCCACGGGCGATCAAGGCCTGGATCACCGCATAGCCCTGGGGATGTTCGAAGCTGACATGACTGCCACGCTTGGCGTGTTCGCGTGGAGTGACCAGGGTCAGCTCGTGAGCGGCGCAGCGCTGCTCGACCAACTGGATGAACAGGTCCGTCAGCGCCAGGGACTTGCTGCGCAGGCTGGCCATGTCGGTCTGGGCGAAAACATCCAGACCACACTCGATCATCGCCAATGAAGTGATGGGCTGGGTGCCGCACAAATAGCGGGCGATTCCGCTACTCGGCTGGTAATGCGACTCCATGGCGAACTGCCGCGAATGACCGAACCAGCCGGACAGCGGTTGCGCCACCAGATCGCACAACTCAGGGGAAACCCAGACGAAAGCTTGCGAGCCCGGACCGCCATTGAGGTACTTGTAGGTGCAACCGATGGCGTAGTCGGCGCGCGCCTGATGCAGGTCGACCGGCACCGCCCCGGCGGAATGCGCCAGGTCCCAGATGGCCAGCGCGCCACATTCATGGGTCAGCGCGGTCAGGGCCTGCATGTCGTGCATGTAGCCGGTCTTGTAGTTGACGTGGGTGAGCATGACCACCGCGGTGTCCTGGTCAATCGCTTGCGCCAGCTCTTGCGGGCTGTCGACCAGACGCAGGGTGTAGCCCTGCTGCAGCATGTCCGCCAGACCTTCGGCGATATACAGGTCAGTCGGAAAGTTACTGGTCTCGGTGACGATCACCCGCCGCGTCGGCGCCCGCGTGGCCTGCACGCGCAGGGCGGCGCTGAGCACCTTGAACAGGTTGATCGAGGTGGTGTCGGTCACCACCACTTCGCCGTCACCGGCACCAATCAGCCCCGCCAGTCGATTGCCCAGACGTTCAGGCAGGTCGCGCCAGCCGGCGCTGTTCCAACTGCGGATCAGGCCATTGCCCCATTCATCGGCGATCACTGCCTGAGCACGCGCCAGCGCCGCGACCGGGCGCGCGCCCAAGGAGTTGCCGTCGAGATAGATCACGCCTTCAGGGAGCGCAAACTGCTGACGCAGAGGGGCCAGAGCATCCTGCGCATCAAGCGCCAGACAATCGTTTCTTGTAGTCATTGGGTGTCCTGCTTTTTGAAAGAAGTGCCGTCCGGGCAGATCGCGATAGTCGGGTGTGAGTGTCGTGTTTCAGGCGTTATTTGCGCCTTCACGGTGAGAAAATAATGAACGAAGCTTTAGAGAATTTTCGTGCAAAGTAAGCGGCCATCTAGTATTTATCTCGAAGAAAATTCGAATCCAACTCCAAATATCGCGGATTTATTCTAGTCATGACTCTCGACCCGACAGACCTGCGGATCCTGCACCTCTTGCAACGGGACGGCCGTATCAGCAACCACGAAATGGCAGAGAAGGTCGCACTGTCGCCGTCGGCCTGTTTGCGCCGTTTACGCCTGCTGGAAAGTGAAGGAATCATCACCGGCTATCGCGCGATGCTGAACGCCGAAAAGCTGGGAGTAGAACTGGAAGCCATCGTCCATGTGTCATTGCGACAGGACGTCGAGGACTGGCACGAGACCTTCATCAAGAAGGTCCAGTTGTGGCCGGAAGTGGTCACCGCCTACGTGATTACCGGGGCGAGCAACTATGTGCTGCGGGTCCAGGCGCGCAACGTCAAACACTTCTCCGACTTCATCGTCAACCACCTCAACCGCACGGCGGGGGTGACCGATATCCGCTCGGAAATCGTGTTGCAGAAAATCAAGGAGCGGGAGACGTTGCTTGATTTGGTGGTGCGTAAGTGAGCGCCAGTTAATGGGTATCGATTATCAGGTGATCAATTGTGGCGAGGGAGCTTGCTCCCGCTGGAGCGCGAAGCGGTCCTGAAATCTGCAACCGTGGTTTATCAGAGACACCCCATCGCAGGCTTTAGGGCTGCTTCGCAGCCCAGCGGGAGCAAGCTCCCTCGCCACAAATATTCAGCCCCCGCGCATGCGCCGGGCTTCGTTACGCTGCAAGGTCATGCTGGGGGACTCGTCGAACAGCTTGCGGTAATCGGCGCAAAAACGTCCGAGATGGGTAAAGCCCCAGCCCATGGCAATCGCGGAAATATTGCGCGCCGAGCCGTGTTCGAGGATTTCCTGGCGCACAGCGTTCAACCGGTACTTTTTCAGGTAGACCATCGGCGACAGGGCGAAGTACTTCTTGAACGCCTCGCACAGCTTGAAACGCGAGACCCCGGCCGCGACCTCGATGTCCTCCAGGTGCAAGGCTTCGCGAGCATTGTCGTGAATGTATTGCTTGGCCCTGATCAGGTAGTGCGGCAGTTTCACCCCGAGCACGTTGCGCAATTCTTCGGAGTAGTTGTTCGGCTGGGCGAGGATCAAGCCTTTGATCAATGAGCTTTCGATGTCCCGAGTGAAGACCACCTGTTCGTACAGTTCATTGCTGCGTTCCAGCTCCGCGATGAAATAACGCGCCATGCGCCACCACGAGGCCGACGCGCCGTCCACCGCATCCATCACCGGCTCGAAACGCAGCGGCGTATCCAGCGGTCGCTGCAGCATGCCCTCCAGCGACTCGCTCATGGCGGCGCGGGTGATCACCACCTGAACTTTGCGACAGTCGCCGGAGATCGCCAGCATCTGGTTCTCGTTCGGGGAAATGATCACCCCTTGGTCGCGGTTGGATTTCGACACACTGCCGTTCTTGCTCAGCTCCTGCTCGCCCACCAAAGGCAAACTCAGGCTGTAACTGCTGAAGTGCTCGGCGTCTTCGATATCGATGGTGACATCGGTGCCGTATGAGAGCGTGCCCAGGGTCGTGGCCATCGACTTGAACACATTGGCGCTGTGATGAAAGCAGATCCGCTCGGGCGTCGAAGTCTGCAGGCGGTGCGGCCCGCAGATACCAGACATCCAGTTCCTCGCACCCTCGAGGTCATAGTGATCGATACGAATGTCGCGAAACTGCGGATCAGCGTTGCTACTCATCACGGCGCACCCACGGCAAAGGCTATTGAACTATCGGCAAGGCCCGATCCTTGGCCATACGCATCCGGTAAAAACCGAAGATGATCAACACCCACACCGGTATCGCGAAGACTGAAGCGCGTATCCCTGGAATCATCAGCATGACGCAGACGATCATGGCCATGAAGGCCAGGCACAGGTAATTACTGTAAGGGAACCAAAACGCCTTGAAGCCCGGCACGATACCTCGCTGGCCCATGATTTTGCGAAATTTCAGGTGCGTCAGGCTGATCATCGCCCAGTTGATCATCAGCGATGCGACCACCAGTGCAAAGAGCAACTCAAGCGCTTGATGCGGGGCGAGGTAGTTAACCAGCACGGACAGCATGGTGATCAACGCAGATACACCCAGCGCCAGTAGGGGCACGCCCTGCTTGTTCAGTTTCATCAGCGCCTTGGGTGCGTCGCCCTGTTCGGCCAGGCCATAGAGCATGCGGCTGTTGCAGTAGACGCCACTGTTATAGACAGAGAGCGCCGCGGTGAGCACCACGAAATTGAGGATGTGCGCTGCGGTGTCACTGCCGATCAAGGAGAAAATCTGCACGAACGGGCTGCCGCTATAGGCATCGCCCGAAGCGCCCAGTGTCTGCAGCAGTTGATCCCACGGATACAGCGACAGCAACACGGTGAGTGCGCCGACGTAGAAGATCAGCACGCGATAAACCACCTGGTTGATCGCCTTGGGAATCACCTTACCCGGCTCGCTGGCTTCAGCGGCGGTGATGCCGACCAGCTCCAGACCGCCGAAGGAGAACATGATGAACGCCATGGACATCAGCAATCCGGTGGTGCCGTTGGGGAAGAAGCCGCCGTGACTCCAAAGATTGCTGACCGAGGCCTGCGGGCCGCCCGTTCCGCTGAACAGCATGTAGCAGCCCAGGACAATCATGCCAATGATCGCGACGACCTTGATGATTGCGAACCAGAACTCCATCTCGCCGAAGACTTTGACGTTCATCATATTGATCAAATTGACCAGGACGAAGAACACCGCCGCGCTGACCCAGGAGGGGACTTCCGGCCACCAGAACTGCACGTACTTGCCGACAGCCGTCAACTCGGCCATGCCCACCAGCACATACAGCACCCAGTAGTTCCAGCCGGACAGAAAGCCGGCATAGCCGCCCCAATACTTGTGGGCAAAATGACTGAAGGAGCCGGCCACCGGTTCCTCGACAATCATCTCGCCCAGCTGGCGCATGATCAGAAAGGCGATGAAGCCGGCAATCGCATAGCCGAGGATCATCGACGGCCCGGCCGATTTGAGTACTCCGGCAGAGCCGAGAAACAACCCGGTACCTATCGCTCCGCCCAATGCGATCAGCTGAATATGACGATTTTTCAGCCCTCGCTTGAGTTCGCCTTGCCTCAAGATTTCATCCGCCATCTGGTTACCTTCTAATTGTTATGGTCAGGCATGGTTTGAATGCGTCAATTTACTCAATTGCCGCTCGGTTTAAGCGTTCAGACATCATTCTCGGTAATTTAAAGAGTTGAGCGCACTCGCCACAACTCCGGGAACAGCACGGTATCGAGCATCTTGCGCAGATAACCGACACCTTCTGTGCCACCGGTCCCTGGTTGAAAGCCGATAATCCGCTCGACCGTGGTCACATGCCGGAAACGCCATTGACGGAACGAATCCTCAAGGTCGATGAGTTTCTCCGCCAGCTGATAGAGATCCCAATAACGCGATGGGTCGGTGTAGACCTCGCGCCAGGCGGCTTCGACCGACGCATCATGCGCCGTCGGACTGCTCGGATCGCGTTCGAAACGCTGTGGGTCGATGGTCAAGCCTGCGCTGGCCATCAAGCGAATCGCCTCGTCATACAGCGACGGTGTGGCGATCGCCTTTTCCAGCGCCTGCAACAGTTCCGGCCGATGCGCATGGGGGCGCAACAGGGTCGCGCTCTTGTTGCCCAGAATGAATTCGATCTCGCGGTACTGGAACGACTGGAAGCCCGATGACTGCCCCAGAAACGGCCGTATCGCGTGGTACTCGGTGGGTGTCATGGTGGCCAGCACCGTCCAGGCATGCACCAGCTGATCAAAAATCCGCGAGACCCGTGCCAGCATCTTGAACGCGGGCGGCAACTCTGCGAGTCGAATGTGTTCACGAGCGGCTTTGAGCTCGTGCAGCATCAACTTCATCCACAGCTCTGACGTCTGATGCTGGATGATGAACAGCATCTCATTATGGTCCGGAGATAACGGATGCTGTGCACTGAGAATGCGCCCCAGATCCAGGTAGTCGCCGTAGCTCATGGAGTCGGAAAAATTCAGCTCGGCGTTATGCCATTCTTCCGTCTGGTTTGCAGGTGAATAGGGGCATTGGCTCATAGAGTCGGCTCCTCAAGTTGCGGTTTATTCAGTGGACGCAAAATCGCCCTGACCGGACTGGCGTCCAGATGGGCAAAACGCAGCGGCAGCGCGATCAGTTCATAGTCCCCTTCCGGGACGTCATCGAGCACGATGCCCTCGAGGATGGCCATGCCATGTCGGGCCACGGCATTGTGCGAATCCATGGTTTTGGATTGCTGAGGGTCCAGCGACGGCGTATCGATACCGATCAAGCGCACACCGAGGGTCGCCAGCAGGTCGATGGTTTCTTTGGCGACGGCGGTGAAATCCGGATCCCAGGCGCTCAATGGCGCTTGTTGCCAGGTGCGCAGCAGCACCCGTTCAGGCAGATCTTGCAAGCGACCTTCAAGCTGCTCGGGGTGCACCAGCCGGCCGCTGTTCAGGCAATGCAGCACACGGCAAGGCCCCATATAGACATCGAGCGACACATCGCCGATGGCCGCACCGTCTGCGCTGTAATGCAGCGGCGCGTCGACATGGGCCCCCGTGTGAGGCGACAGGGTGATACGCCCGACATTCACCGGACACTCGGGTCCGAAGCTCCAGACGCGCTCTTCCTGAAAAGGTGTGTCACCCGGCCAGGTAGGTGTAGCGGTGCTCAGAGGCGGGCTGATATCCCACCACGACAGTGTTGTTTTCATTGTAAAGCTCTCGGCCTGTTCCGAGAGAATGATACGAGTGATACCTATGAATTTTCTTGCGAAAATATTCGGCAACAGCCAAATGTTTCGCACAAAATTCTAAAAAACCGGAATTTACCGGATGGAAATTTCAACGGAGAAAGCAGGCAGCTAAAAAGCTGTTTTCGTCCGCAAGACGCTTTCGCGAGCAAGCTCGCGAAAGCGGTAAATCAGGCTCCGAAGATCAACCAGCCACCCCCGCATCCGCCTTCAACCCCTGCCTCTCGATCGCGCGGATTGCACATTGCTCATCGACATCTGACAGATCCCCGCTGATGCCCACCGCTCCCAACACAGTCCCGTCCTGATCCCGAACCAACACGCCGCCCGGCACCGGGACGACGCTGCCCTGCCCCAGGCTATTCAGCGCGGCGAAGAAGGCCGGGCGTTGTTGGGCGTCCTGTGCCAGCAGGCGTGAGCCCTTGCCCAGGGCAATCGCGCCCCAGGCCTTGCCGATGGCGATCTGCGGGCGTAGCAGACTGGCGCCGTCTTCACGTTGCAGCGTAATCAGGTGCCCGCCGGCATCCAGTACTGCAACGGTCAATGGCGCGGCAGAGATCGCCCGCCCCGCGGTGATGGCCTGATCGGCCAGGTTGACTGCGACTTTCAAGGTTAAAGCGCTCATGGTGCCGTCCTCATTTTGTTATAGGGAAAGCCGTTGGACTGCTTTGTGTTGCGCAATCCGATGCAACAAATAGAACACAATGAATTATTTTTTTGTATACAATAATTTTCGAAAGGCGCGACATGCGACGAAAAGCCACAGTTATTTGGGCTTCCGACGAATGAAACAGCCGCTTGAGAAAATGGATTGACCTGCGCCGTCCGCCGTGAATACACTCTGCGCAAAGCCACTTGTATACAATTACAAAACGTAAGAGGCACAAAACCATGAGCAAAATGAGAGCAATCGAAGCCGCCGTTCTGGTGATGCGCCGTGAAGGGGTCGATACCGCTTTTGGCATCCCGGGCGCCGCGATCAACCCGCTGTACTCCGCCTTGCAGAAGGTCGGTGGCATCGATCACGTCCTCGCTCGCCACGTTGAAGGCGCCTCGCACATGGCCGAGGGTTACACCCGCACCAAGGCCGGCAACATCGGCGTGTGCATCGGCACATCGGGCCCTGCCGGTACCGACATGGTCACCGGGCTCTACAGCGCCTCGGCCGACTCGATCCCGATCCTGTGCATCACCGGGCAAGCACCGCGGGCCCGTATGCACAAGGAAGACTTCCAGGCCGTCGACATCACCAGCATCGTCAAGCCGGTCACCAAGTGGGCGACCACGGTTCTGGAGCCGGGCCAGGTGCCTTACGCGTTCCAGAAAGCCTTCTATGAGATGCGCTCCGGCCGCCCCGGCCCAGTGCTGATCGACCTGCCGTTCGACGTGCAGATGGCCGAAATCGAATTCGACATCGACGCCTACCAGCCGCTGCCATTGGCCAAGCCGAGCGCGACCCGCGTGCAGGTGGAAAAAGCCCTGGCCATGCTCGACCAGGCTGAACGCCCATTGCTGGTGGCCGGTGGCGGCATCATCAATGCCGACGCCAGCGAGTTGCTGGTGGAGTTCGCCGAGCTGACCGGTATTCCGGTCATCCCGACGCTGATGGGCTGGGGCACCATCCCGGACGATCACCCGCTGATGGTCGGCATGGTCGGACTGCAAACCTCGCACCGTTATGGCAACGCCACGATGCTGAAGTCCGACGTGGTGCTGGGCGTCGGTAACCGCTGGGCCAACCGTCACACCGGTTCGGTCGACGTTTACACCGAAGGCCGCAAATTCATTCACGTCGACATCGAACCGACCCAGATCGGCCGCGTGTTCACCCCGGACCTGGGCATCGTGTCCGATGCCGCTGCCGCGTTGACCGTGTTCATCGAAGTCGCTCGCGAGTGGCAAGCCGCTGGCAAACTGAAAAACCGCAGCGCCTGGCTGCAAGATTGCCAGCAACGCAAAGCCAGCCTGCAGCGCAAGACTCACTTCGACAACGTGCCGGTCAAACCGCAGCGCGTTTACGAAGAGATGAACCAGGTGTTCGGCAAGGACACCTGCTACGTCAGCACCATCGGTCTGTCGCAGATTGCCGGCGCGCAGTTCCTGCACGTCTACAAACCGCGTCACTGGATCAACTGCGGCCAGGCCGGCCCGTTGGGCTGGACCATTCCGGCCGCGCTCGGTGTGGTCAAGGCGGATCCGACCCGCAAGGTGGTGGCGCTCTCGGGCGACTACGACTTCCAGTTCATGATCGAAGAACTGGCGGTGGGCGCGCAGTTCAAGCTGCCGTACATCCACGTCGTGGTGAACAACTCGTACCTGGGGCTGATCCGTCAGGCGCAGCGCGGTTTCGACATGGACTACTGCGTGCAGCTGTCCTTCGACAACCTCAACGCTCCGGAACTCAACGGCTACGGTGTCGACCACGTCGCGGTCACCGAAGGCCTGGGTTGCAAGGCGCTGCGGGTATTCGAACCGGGTCAGATCCAGCCTGCCCTGCGCAAGGCTCAGGAGATGATCGAGGAGTTCAAGGTGCCGGTGATCGTCGAGATCATTCTGGAGCGCGTGACCAACATTTCCATGGGCACCGAGATCAACGCCGTCAACGAATTCGAAGACCTGGCGCTGGTCGGCAACGATGCGCCAACGGCGATTTCGTTGCTCGATTAAGAATGACCTGACACCTGTAGCAGCTGCCGAGGCACGAGGCCGTGGCAGCTGCTACAGGCACATATTTTTACAGGAGATCACCATGCCGCGTTTCGCAGCCAACCTGTCCATGCTGTTCACCGAGCAGGATTTTCTTGCCCGTTTCGACGCTGCCGCCAAGGCCGGCTTCAGTGGTGTCGAATACCTGTTCCCCTATGACTTCAGCTCTGCCGAAATCAAGGCCAGGCTCGATGCCAACGGTCTGACCCAGGTGCTATTCAACCTGCCAGCCGGTGACTGGGCCAAGGGCGAACGCGGTATCGCGTGCCTGCCGGATCGGGTCGAAGAGTTCCGCGCCGGTGTCGATCTGGCCATTGCCTACGCCCAAGTGCTGGGCAACACCCAGGTCAACTGCCTGGCCGGTATTCGTCCACAAGGCGTCGACGAGGCCACCGTGGAAAAAACCTTCGTCGCCAACCTCAAGTACGCGGCCGACAAGCTGCAAGCGGCGGGCATCAAACTGGTGATGGAAGCGATCAACACCCGCGACATTCCGGGCTTCTACCTGAACAACACGGCGCAAGCCCTGTCGATTCGCGAACAGGTCGGCAGCGCCAACCTGTTCCTGCAATACGACATCTATCACATGCAAATCATGGAGGGCGACCTGGCTCGCACCATGGCCTCGCACCTGGACGAGATCAACCACGTGCAATTGGCGGACAACCCAGGGCGCAACGAACCGGGCACCGGTGAAATCAACTACCGCTTCCTGTTCGAACACCTGGACCGCATCGGTTATCAGGGTTGGGTCGGCTGTGAATACAAGCCGCTGACCACGACTGAAGCGGGTCTGGGCTGGTTGAAAACCCATAACGCGATCTGACGTGTGGCGAGGGGGCTTGTCGGAACGCCGCACCGCCCCGTTCGGCTGCGAAGCAGTCGTAAACCTGCGAGCAAGTTTTATCTGGCACACCACGGCGGTTGGTTTGGGGTCGCTTCGCAACCCAGCGGGAGCAAGCTCCCTCGCCACAGAATGTGGTCTACCTCCGCTACGCGCACATTATTTGGCGACACAAAAACAAGAGGATTTTCTCATGGCTAAAATCGGATTTATCGGCACCGGCATCATGGGCCACCCAATGGCGTTGAACCTGCAGAAAGCCGGTCACAGCCTGTTCCTGTCGGCGCACCACGACCCTGCGCCTGCCGACCTGGTGGCCGCTGGCGCCGTCGCGCTGGCGAACCCGAAAGAAGTCGCCCAGGAAGCCGAATTCATCATCGTCATGGTTCCCGATACCCCGCAGGTCGATGACGTGCTGTTCCGCGCCGACGGCGTTGCAGCGGGCGTCAGCAAGGGCAAAGTCGTGATCGACATGAGCTCGATCTCGCCGACGGCCACCAAAACCTTCGCCGCCAAAATCAACGAAAAAGGCGCGCAATACCTCGACGCCCCGGTTTCCGGCGGTGAAGTCGGCGCCAAGGCTGCGACCCTGAGCATCATGGTCGGTGGTGAAGCCGATGCCTTCGAACGCGCCCTGCCGCTGTTCCAGGCCATGGGCAAGAACATTACCCTGGTCGGTGGCAACGGCGATGGGCAAACCGCGAAAGTGGCGAACCAGATCATCGTCGCGCTGAACATCCAGGCCGTGGCCGAAGCGCTGTTGTTCGCCTCGAAAAACGGTGCCGACCCAGCGAAGGTGCGTGAAGCGCTGATGGGTGGTTTCGCCTCGTCGAAGATCCTGGAAGTTCACGGCGAACGCATGATCAAAGGCACCTTCGATCCGGGTTTCCGCATCAGCCTGCACCAGAAGGACCTGAACCTGGCCCTGGCCGGTGCGCGCGAGCTGAACATCAACCTGCCGAACACCGCCAATACCCAACAGGTGTTCAGCACCTGCGCGGCGATCGGTGGCAGTAACTGGGATCACTCGGCGCTGATCAAGGGCCTGGAACACATGGCGAATTTCTCGATTCGCGGTAAGTAACGCCCTGCGCAAAAACCTGTGGGCGCGGGCCTGTGGCGAGGGGGCTTGCCCCCGTTGGGTTGCGAAGCAGCCCCAAAATCTCTGATACACCAAAGACTTTGTGAGCGCTACGCACTCAAACGGGGGCAAGCCCCCTCACCACAGGCCGCTCCCACAGGGAACCGAGTCGCCCTCCAATAACAAGAATTCCGGGAGCCCGCCATGTCGGTCAATCCGCAACAATTGCTGCGCGAGCTGTTTGCCACAGCCATCGACGCGGCCCATCCGCAGCATGTCCTTGAAGCCCATTTACCAACTGACCGCAGCGGTCGGGTGATCGTCATCGGCGCCGGTAAAGCCGCCGCAGCCATGGCCCAGGTGGTCGAACGCTGCTGGCAGGGTGAGGTGTCTGGCCTGGTGGTGACCCGCTACGGCCACGGCGCCCCGTGCGAAAAAATCGAAGTGGTCGAAGCCGCGCACCCGGTGCCGGACGCTGCCGGTCTGGCCGTCGCGAAACGGGTTCTGGAACTGGTCAGCAACCTGAGCGAAGACGACCGTGTGATCTTCCTGCTCTCGGGCGGTGGCTCTGCCCTGCTCGCCTTGCCCGCCGCTGGCATCACCCTGGCCGACAAGCAATCGATCAACAAAGCGCTGCTCAAATCCGGCGCGACCATCGGCGAGATGAACTGCGTGCGCAAGCACCTCTCGGCGATCAAGGGTGGGCGTCTGGGCAAAGCCTGCTGGCCGGCCACGGTTTACACCTATGCGATTTCCGATGTGCCGGGCGATCTCGCCACGGTCATCGCCTCCGGCCCCACCGTGGCCGACCCAAGCACCTCGGCTGAAGCGTTGGCGATCCTCAAGCGTTATGCCATCGAAGTCCCGACCTCGGTGCGCAACTGGCTGCAAAGCCCCGAGTCGGAAACGGTCAAACCCGGCGATCCGAGCCTGGCCCGCAGTCATTTCCAATTGATCGCCCGCCCACAGCAATCGCTGGAAGCGGCAGCGGTGAAAGCCCGTCAGGCTGGTTTCAGCCCGTTGATTCTCGGCGACCTGGAAGGTGAATCCCGGGAAGTGGCGAAGGTCCACGCCGGCATTGCGCGGCAGATCGTCCAGCACGGCCAGCCGCTGGCGGCGCCGTGCGTGATTCTGTCCGGCGGCGAAACCACCGTCACCGTACGCGGCAATGGCCGTGGCGGGCGCAACGCCGAATTCCTGTTGAGCCTGACCGACAGCCTCAAAGGCCTGCCCGGCGTCTACGCCCTGGCGGGTGACACCGACGGCATCGACGGCTCCGAAGACAACGCCGGCGCCGTCATGACTCCGGACAGCTATGCCCGTGCCGCCGCCCTCGGTTTGAGCGCCAGCGATGAACTGGATAACAACAATGGCTACGGCTATTTCGAGGCGCTCGATGCACTGATCGTCACCGAGCCGACCCGCACCAACGTCAACGACTTCCGCGCCATCCTGATTCTCGAGAGCCCTAAACATGACGCCTGACAAGAAGGTCAAAATCCTCGCCACCCTCGGCCCGGCCACCGACGGGATCGACGATATCCGTGAACTGGTGCGGGCCGGGGTCAATATCTTTCGCCTGAACTTCAGCCACGGCGATCACGCCGACCATGCGCAGCGCTATCAGTGGATTCGTGAAGTCGAGCGCCAGCTGAATTATCCGCTGGGGATTCTGATGGACCTGCAAGGCCCGAAACTGCGGGTCGGCAAATTCGCCCAGGGCAAAGTGCAGCTATATCGCGGCCAGGCGCTGCGCCTGGATCTGGATGCGACGCCGGGGGATGAGCGCCGGGTCAACCTGCCCCACCCGGAAATCATCGCCGCGCTGGAGCCCGGCATGGACCTGCTGCTGGATGACGGCAAGTTGCGCCTGCGGGTGGTGACCAAGTACGCCGACGCCATCGACACCACGGTGCTCAACGGTGGCGAGCTGTCGGACCGCAAAGGCGTCAACGTGCCGCAAGCGGTGCTCGACCTGAGCCCGCTGACCGCCAAGGACCGTCGCGACTTGAGCTTCGGTCTGGAGCTGGGGGTGGACTGGGTCGCGCTGTCGTTCGTGCAACGCCCGGAGGACATCCGCGAAGCCCGTGCGCTGATCGGCGACAAGGCGTTCTTGATGGCCAAGATCGAGAAGCCATCGGCCGTGACTCAGCTGCGGGAAATCGCTGAATTGAGCGATGCGATCATGGTCGCCCGCGGTGACCTGGGCGTGGAAGTGCCGGCCGAGAGCGTGCCGCAGATTCAGAAAAATATCATCGGCACTTGCCGCCAACTCGGCAAACCGGTGGTGGTGGCGACGCAGATGCTGGAGTCGATGCGCTTCTCCCCGGCCCCGACCCGTGCCGAAGTCACCGACGTTGCCAACGCGGTGGCCGAAGGCGCGGACGCGGTGATGCTGTCGGCGGAAACCGCGTCCGGCGAGTACCCACTGGAAGCCGTGCAGATGATGAGCAAGATCATCCGTCAGGTGGAAAACGGCCCGGACTATCAAACCCAACTGGACGTGAGCCGGCCAAAAGCCGAGGCCACGGTGTCGGACGCGATCAGCTGCGCGATCCGCCGCATCAGCAACGTGCTGCCGGTGGCGGTGCTGGTGAACTACAGCGAGTCCGGCACCTCGAGCCTGCGGGCGGCGCGGGAACGGCCGACGGTGCCAATCCTCAACCTGACGCCGAACCTGCAAACCGCCCGGCGATTGACGGTGGCGTGGGGCGTGCATTCGGTGGTCAACGATCGACTGCGCCAGGTGGATGAAGTGTGCTCGACGGCGCTGGAAATCGCCCAGGCACAGGGGATGGCTCAGCGCGGGGATACGTTGCTGATTACCGCGGGCGTGCCGTTTGGACAGCCGGGGTCAACCAATTCGTTGCGCATCGAGACATTGCTCTAAAGAACTACCCCTGTAAGAGCTACTCCGGTAAGAACTACCCCTGTGGCGAGGGAGCTTGCTCCCGCTCGGCTGCGAAGCAGTCGTCGCTTTGGCATGACGGTTTCAACAGAAAGACCGCATTGCTGATTTCAGGGCTGCTCCGCAGCCCAGCGGGAGCAAGCTCCCTCGCCACAGATTTGTGCAAGACCCTGGATTTTCCTCTGCCCTAGACCCCACCCATGCCTGCCAACCACTTCAACACCCACTGCCCCGACTGGGCGACCGCCCTGCTTAACGGCTTCAGCCAGATCTTTCTCCAGCGCCATCCGCTGTGCGGGCTGTTGTGTCTGTTAGCGATTCTTTTCACCGCGCCCGCTCTGCTCGGCGGTGCGCTGTTGGGCGGTGTCGCCGGGTTGCTTACCGCGCAACGTCGCGGGTATGCCAAGGCGGATCGTCAGGCCGGGCTGTTCAGTTACAACGGTATTTTGCTCGGCCTGCTGCTGAGCCTGTATTTCCCATGGTCAGCACTGTTGCCACCGCTGATCATCGCCTGCGGCGGCCTGAGTGCCATGCTCACTCAGCAATGGCTCAAAGGTGCTCGCGATGATCAATGTCTACCGGCGTACACCGCACCCTTCGTTGGGTTGAGCTGGTTATTGCTCGGCTTTGCCGCACCACAGCAACCCGTTCCGCTGATCGAACTGAACACCCTCAACCTGCTCGTCGCCGAATTGAAAGGCCTGGGGCAAGTCATGTTTCTCGGCCATCCCCTGGCCGGCGCGCTGATTGCCACCGGGTTGCTGATCGCCGATCGCCACGCCTTTGTGTGGGCGCTGCTGGGCTCCGCTGCCGGCCTCGGATTTGCCCTTCTGCATGGCGAAACTTCAAATGCCTTGCAGGGTTTGAGCGGTTACAACGCGGTACTCGCCGCCCTCGCCTTCAGCCCGCAACGTCGCCAACCCTGGCTGCCGCTGCTCGGCATTCTGCTCGCGGTATTGCTCACGCCGGGGTTCGCCGCACTGGGCCTGGCAACGCTGACCGCGCCGTTCATCCTTGCCTGCTGGCTGATTCGCGCAGGCATTCGGGTGTTGCGTCAGGCCGCCATGGACAGCGCACCTTGCGCTAGCGGGGAGAATCACCCTAGGCTGCGCTGATTCTCGATTCAGGCGTTATCCATGGACAGCAGCAAAAACTGGCGTGAAGAGCTTTACGTCATGATCTTCCAGACCGACACCCGGGCCGGTCGGCGTTTTGACAGCATCTTGCTGTTGATCATCCTCGCCAGCCTGGTGATCGTGGTTCTGGACAGTATCGACAGCGTTCACCAGAACTACGCCGACGTGCTGGCGTACATCGAGTGGGGCTTCACCGTCATTTTCATCATCGAATACGGCCTGCGCCTGTATTGCTCGCCCAAGCCGCTGCGCTACGCGTTCAGCTTCTATGGGCTGGTGGATTTGCTGGCGATCGTGCCGGGTATTCTCGCGCTGTATTACAGCGATGCGCAGTACCTGCTGATCATCCGGATCATTCGGATGTTGCGGATTTTCCGCGTGCTCAAGCTCAGCCCGTATCTGAAACAAGCCAACTATTTGATGTCGGCGTTGCGCGGCAGCAAACAGAAGATCGTGGTGTTTCTGCTCAGCGTCAGCACCCTGGTGACGGTATTCGGCACGCTGATGTACGTGATCGAAGGCCCGGAGCACGGTTTCACCAGCATTCCCAAAGGGATCTATTGGGCTATCGTGACGCTGACCACCGTGGGTTTTGGCGACATCGTGCCCAAGACGCCGTTGGGTCAGGTGATTTCATCCCTGGTGATGATCACCGGCTACTCGATCATCGCCGTGCCGACAGGAATCTTCACCGCGGAACTGGCCAACGCCATGCGCGGTGAACAACTGCAACACGATTGCCCGACCTGCAAGAAAAACAGCCACGAACACAGCGCGGCGTTCTGCTCTCGTTGCGGCAATGCGCTGTTCAAGAAAATGGAATAAGCAAAGTGCTTTTTAATCTTTAAACGACTATGAGAGCCCGGCTATAGTCGCTGGCAAATTGCCAACACTTTCCATCGAACACGTTTGATAAAACAAGGAATGCGCAGTGAAAAAACTCTTTGGCGCCTCACTTCTGGCCGCTGGCCTGGCCTTGAGCAGCATGGCTCAGGCCGCACCGACCCTGCTTAACGTTTCCTACGACGTGATGCGAGATTTCTACAAGGACTACAACGCTGCCTTCCAGAAACACTGGCAAGCCGAACACAACGAAAACATCACGCTGCAGATGTCCTTCGGCGGCTCCAGCAAACAGGCGCGTTCGGTGATCGATGGCCTGCCGGCTGACGTCATCACCATGAACATGGCCACCGACATCAACGCCTTGGCGGACAACGGCAAACTGGTTCCGGACAACTGGGTCACACGCCTGCCGAACAACAGCGCGCCGTTCACTTCGGCCACCGTATTCATCGTGCGCAAAGGCAACCCGAAAGCCCTGAAAGACTGGCCGGACCTGCTCAAGGACGGCGTGCAGGTGATCGTCCCCAACCCGAAAACCTCGGGTAACGGTCGCTACACCTACCTCTCGGCCTGGGGCTATGTGCTGAAAAACGGCGGTGACGAAAACAAGGCAAAAGCCTTCGTCGGCAAACTGTTCAAACAAGCGCCGGTGCTGGATACCGGTGGCCGCGCCGCCACGACTACTTTCATGACCAACCAGATCGGCGACGTGCTGGTGACCTTCGAAAACGAAGCGGAAATGATTGCTCGCGAGTTTGGTCGTGATCAGTTCGAAGTGATTTACCCGAGTGTCTCCGCGCAAGCCGAGCCGCCGGTGTCGGTGGTCGACAAAACCGTCGACAAGAAAGGCACTCGCGCGGCTGCCGAGGAATATCTGAAGTACCTGTGGTCGCCGGAAGGTCAGGAAATTGCGGCTGCCAACTACCTGCGTCCGCGTGACCCGGCGGTGTTGGCGAAATACACCGATCGCTTCCCGAAAGTGGATTTCCTGTCGGTGGAGAAGACCTTTGGTGACTGGCGCACCGTGCAGAAGACTCACTTCAATGATGGTGGGGTTTTCGACCAGATTTACAACGGCCAGTAATCACTGAGTTCAAATGAAAAAGGCGACCTGTGAAGGTCGCCTTTTTTTGTGGGATACCGTTACATCGGCGGTGTCACACCGTCCTTACCGGCCGAAATGGATTGAGCGGTCAGTGTCCCGTCGGCACTCTGGGTCACAAACGTCACGATCTTCACGCCCACCTTCAGCAAACTGCGATCCCCCGGCACCAGATTGACGATCGGCACATCCTCCGGCACCAGAATCGTCTGTTGGCCGCCCTTGTAATTGACGGTCAGAACCCGGCCGTTGCTGACCACCAGATCGCCTACGCTGCCGTTGGTCATGCTGCTGCCCTTGACCAGATCAAAAGGCCGATGGCCGTCGCCGCTGCCGGCCAGTTCCGGCGGGAAGACGTGGACTTCCAGCGCCTTGAGCGTGCCATCCTCCTGCGGCACGGCAGCCGAGCCGATGTAGCTGCCGGGCTTGATGTCTTCGATATTGGCCAGGGTGACGGCGCGGATTTTGGTGTCTTTGGTCAGGCTGATCACCACGTTTTCGCCGCTGTTGACATGGACTTTCATGACGTCGGCGCTGATGCCGGTGATCTCGCCGCGCACGCCAATGCGCATTCCCGGCGGCACATCGGCGGCCTGGGCAAGACCTGCCGTGAACAAGCTGATCAAGGTAACAACGCAAGCGCCGCGAATCAGGTGACGGAACATCGCATTCATATCGAAGTACCTTCCGGTTTATGGAGCGCAGGAGAACATAAGCACGCTATCGAAGAAGATGTAAGTGAATGTATCATCGGATCCCATTGTTCGGATGCATGGTTCATCGGCAGTCAGCGCATACCGGCGTCACTCATTCCGCAAAGGAATGATTACTATCAATCCAAACCCTCTTCCGCCGCTCTAGCCAGCCGATTAGCCTCTGCTCACTTTCTTCTTGCTCAGCGAGCCACGTTATGAATTCAGCGACTCAGGTGCCCCACGGTGCCGCGACAACGACCCGGGGCATGGTGCTGCTTTTCGCCTTCTGCTGCGGCGCGATCGTCGCCAACATCTACTACGCCCAGCCGATCATCGGCCTGATCGCGCCGGACATCGGCCTGACCGACACCATGGCCAGCCTGATCGTTTCGCTGACGCAGATTGGCTATGCGCTGGGCCTGTTCTTCCTGGTGCCGCTGGGCGATCTGCTGGAAAACCGCCGCTTGATGATCATCACCACCGTGGTGGCAATTGCCAGTCTGATGGGCGCGGCGTTCACCGATCAGCCGAACGTGTTTCTGTTGATCTCGTTGCTGGTGGGTTTCAGCTCGGTGTCGGTACAGATCCTGATTCCACTGGCCGCCCACCTGACGCCGGAAGCGTCGCGTGGCCGCGTGGTCGGCGGGATCATGGGCGGTTTGCTGCTGGGGATTCTGCTGGCCCGGCCGGTGTCCAGCGTAGTGGCCGACCACTTCGGCTGGCGTGCGATGTTCGTCATCGCTGCAGTGTTGATGGCTGCAATCAGCATCGTCCTGGCCCTGACGGTGCCCAAACGCCAGCCTGATCACAGCGCCTCTTATGGCCAGTTACTGGGTTCGCTCTGGACGCTGCTGCGCCAGCAACCGGTGTTGCGTCAACGGGCCTTTTACCAAGCCTGCATGTTCGCCACGTTCAGCCTGTTCTGGACCGCCGTGCCGCTGGAACTGACGCGCAATCATGGCTTGTCGCAAACCCTGATCGCGATCTTCGCCCTGGTCGGAGCGATCGGCGCGATTGCCGCGCCCATCGCCGGTCGACTGGCCGATGCCGGCCACACCCGCCTCGCCTCGCTGCTGGCGATGCTGTTCGCCAGCCTGAGCTTCCTGCCGGCCTTCATCCACCCGGCCTACAGCGTCATCGGTCTGGCCGTGACGGGCGTGGTGCTGGATTTCTGTGTGCAAATGAACATGGTCCTCGGCCAGCGCGCGGTCTACACCCTCGACGCCAAGAGCCGCGGCCGTCTGAATGCGCTGTACATGACCAGCATCTTTATCGGCGGCGCGTTCGGCTCATCGGTGGCCAGTGCGGTGTACGAACACGGTGGCTGGTTGTGGATCGTGATTGTCGGCAGCGTGTTTCCGTTGCTGGCGTTGTTGCGGTTTTTGAGTGTGTCGGAGAAGGCTGCATTGACGACTGCTTAAGACGCTAAAAGCTTCGCGGGCAAGCCTCGCTCCTACAAAGTCTTGCATTAATCCTGTAGGAGCGAGGCTTGCCCGCGAAGGCGATGTAACTGACCCTCCTCAATGCCGAATCAGCTTCTCCAGCGCAGCATCCGCGAGAAAGGAGGAACGACTTTTGACTTTGTGCTCTCGCACATAACGATCAATGCGCTGAATCACGTAGCCAGGCAGCGTCACGTTGACCTTCTCGGTCTTGCCCAGATACGGCGAGATGTCCAGCTCCAGCATTCCCCAACCCATGTCGGCAAATTCCGGATTCTCGCGGTGCGCGGCCGCAGAGGTCGGCATCGGAATTGACTCCCCGTCCGCCATGATCTCCTGCAGCATGATGTGGGCAATCTCGACTGCCGCGTTGTAAGCATCTTCAAACGTATCCCCGGCCGTCACGGCACCAGGAATATCGGGGATCTGAATACCGATGGCGGTGTTCTCGTCGCCCCACTCGATACAGATTGGGTATTGCATTATGGATCTCCTGCCAAACTGGCTCCCGGGCAATAAAGTCCGGCTCGCCTCCTGATGCTTTTGACCGTCCCGATCGGTAAATCCTTCTTCGGATGAGGGACGGGTATCGTGTAAGGGTTGTAACGGTGAGTGAAGATGTGATGACTGCCGGTGACCCGGTCCAGTGTCCAGCCCGCCTCCATCAGTTCCTTGATCAATAACCTGCTCTGCACCACCAGCCTCCTTGCTCCGGCCCAACAAAAATAACCCTAGGGTTACCTTTACTCAAGCACAAAAATCCGGATCGCGACGCTCGGTTGTTTTACAGGGTGTTGATTTGATCGGGTTGGCCATGTGCAGGGGTTGTTGGTGAGAAGGTCTGAGGCAGCATTCAATCAAGATCAAAAGATCGCAGGCTTCGCCAGCTCCTACATTAACCGCGTACACGCGCGATCATCGTCGTACGCGATTCTGTAGGAGCTGGCGAAGCCTGCGATCTTTTCAAATCTCAGAAAGCAAAACGGCGATCCCAAGATCGCCGTTTCCATTCACTGCCCGAATTGTCTGCCCAGCCCACCCGGCACACCGTGGATATCCGTCTCTTCCCACGGCCCGTTAGGGCTGATCGAGCGGCTCCAGCCGTTGTCCCAGCGGTAGTAGGTGCGCTGGCGGTAGAAGGTGTTGGTTTGATTGTCGAGGACGTAAACACCGAGTTTCGCATCCCAATGGCTGTTGCCCCCCGGTGGCGGGGCGAAGCTGGCGGAGGTGCGTGGCACCGGCTTCGATGGTTTGCTCGGTGTGGTCGGTTTGGTGCTCGGCTGCGAGGGCGGGATTGGCGGCAACCGTTCCGGTTCGTACTCCTGGACCGCACACGCGCTTAGCCCCAAAACCATCATGCTGAGGAGAGTGATACGAGCGAAGGCGGTCATGGTGGCGTTTCCTGTTATTTATCCGGGCTGTCGATGGTCAGTTTTTGTGGCGCGCTGGTGCTGGTGGCCAAAGGTTGGCTACGACCGATCCATTCGCCGGCAGTCGGTTGGCCGGCGCGGGAGATGCGCGCAACCAGTTGGACTTCGGGGAAGTTCGACAGTTTCAACTGGGGCATCATTGCATCGGCATCGCCCAGCTCGACGGTCGCTGGCAGGTCGGCAACGGTCAGACGCTTGGCGGCCAGCGGCGCGGGTGGGCCGGAAATGGCGCGGGCGAAGATGAACACGCTGTCGCCGGGCTGGACCCTGGCTTTCAAGTCGGGCGCCAGATCGACACGCACCTTGAGCAGCGCTGCAACCTTCACTGCCGGAGCCTGAACCTGAGCCACCTTGCCACCGCTGGCTTCAAGCTTCTCGGCGGCCTTGGCGATGCCGCCTTGCAGCGCGACACGGGACTGGTCATCCGGCGGCAGTTGCACCAACAGACGATTCCAGTAGTCGATGGCTTCCTGGTAACGCTCGCCTTCGAAGGCCGCGATGCCCAGCAGACCGAGGCTGGTGACCTCCTTCGGATCGGCTTTCAGTGCTTCGTCAGTCAGGGCCTGGACCTTGTCCGACCACTTCTTGCCATCGGCGAAGTATTGGGCCTGAGCCCACTGCCCGAGCAGTTCCGGCTGGCGACCGGCCAGGTTCACGGTACGCTCGAAGATCTTCGCCGCATCGCCAGGGCGGTCCTGAGCCATGTAAGTGCGGCCGAGGAAGTACAGGCCTTCGGCCGAATCCGGTTGGGCCGCAACCGCACGCTCCAGGCGACGGGTCATGTCTTCCATCGACTGCGGCGCCTGGGCGAACTCGCGGGTCAGCTCGACTTTGTCGCTGGCACCAAAATGCAGATACAGCCCAAGGCCCAGCACAGGCACCAGAATTGCCGCCAGCAACGGCAATGGCTTGCCCAGGCGCGACACTCGCGGTGCCTCGACGCCTTCGGTGTCGGCAAGCAGTTCACGGGCGGCTTCGGCGCGACCGGCATTCATTTGTTCGGCGTTGAGTACGCCTTCTTCCTGCTGAGTCTGCAACTCAGCCACGCGCTCCTGATACAGCGCGACGTTAAGCGCCGTACGATCCTCTTCAAGCTGGGCGCGACGACCGCGCAGAACGGGGATCAGCAAAAAACTCAGGGCTACCAGAAGCAGCAGGCCTGCAGCGAGCCAGAAATCAATCATGCTTGGTTTTATCCAACAGGTGGTCGAGGCGCTCGCGCTCATCAAAAGAAAGCGTGTCCGGGCTGTCAGCGCGTTGCACGCGACGACGGCGGACGATCACGGCGATGATCACAAAACCGCCCAGCAGCAGGCCGGCCGGGCCGAACCAGAGCAATGCGGTCTTGGCATTCAGAGCAGGTTTATAACGGACGAAATCACCATAGCGGTCGACCATGAAGTCGATGATCTGCTGATTGTCCTTGCCCTCGCCGAGCATGCGGAAAATCTCTTTGCGCAGGTCGGCGGCGATCGGTGCGTTGGAATCGGCAATGTCCTGATTCTGGCACTTGGGGCAACGCAGCTCTTTGGTCAGCTCGCGAAAACGCTCGCGATCGCCTTCTTTGGCGAACTCATAGGTATCGATGGCGGCGTGGGCCACGCCAGCCATGCTCAACCCCAGAACGGCGGCGGCAATCCAGCGCTTCATGGCTTAGCCTCGTCGACCAGCGCCTGATACTTGGCCGCCAGTTTTTCACGCCAGACTTGTTCGTCGATCACCCCGACGAATTTATCGCGGATGATGCCCTTCGCGTCGATGAAAAAGGTTTCCGGGGCGCCGTACACGCCGAGGTTCAGGCCCAGGGTACCTGCATCGTCACGGACGTCCAGTTGATAGGGGTTGTGGAACTCGGTCAGCCACTTCAAGGCGTCTGCATTGGTGTCCTTGTAGTTGATGCCGTAGATCACCACGCCCTTCTCGGCCAGTTTGTTCAGTACCGGGTGCTCGACCCGGCAGGAAATGCACCAGGTGCCCCACACATTGACCAGTGCCGGTTTACCCAGAATGTCCGCTTTGGTCAGGGTTTTGTCGCCCTGCACCGAGGGCAGGGAAAACTCCGGGAACGGCTTGTCGATCATCGCCGAGGGCAACTCGGCCGGGTTCAGGTACAGCCCCCGATACAGAAAAACAGCAACCACCAGAAAAATCGCCAGCGGCAACAGCATCAACCAACGTCTCATGCAGTGGCTCCCGTCATGCCGAGCGCTTCACGCACGCGGCTTTTTACCTTGACCCGATAACGGCGATCCAGCGCCGCCAGCAACCCGCCTACACCTGTGAGCAGCCCACCGAACCAGATCCAGCGCACGAACGGTTTGACGTGCACCCGAACCGCCCAGGCGCCCTCGCCCAACGGCTCGCCCAGTGCGACGTACAGATCACGGGTAAAACCGGCGTCGATCCCGGCCTCGGTCATCACCGAGTTCTGCACGGTGTACAGGCGTTTTTCCGGGTGCAGCACGCTGACTTCCTTACCATCGCGGATCACCCGTACGGTGCCCTTGTCGGAGGTGAAGTTCGGGCCTTCGAAGTGCTTGGCGCCTTCGAACACAAACTGATAACCGGCCAGGCTCATGGACTCACCCGGTGCCAGGCGCAGATCGCGCTCGGCACTGTTCTGGCTCGACAACACGACACCCAACGCGCACACGGCGATGCCCAAATGCGCAAGTTGCATGCCCCAATAGCTGCGGGTCAGGGTCGGCAGACCTTTGATCAGGCCTTTGTGGCGAGTCTTGTCGAAAATGTCCCGCACACCGGCCAGCAACACCCAGGCAGCCAGCATGAAGGTCGCCAGCACCGCCCAGTTGAAATCGCCGTAGGCGACACCCGCCACGACAGCCAACGCGGCGCTGCCAAGCAACACCGGGGTCAGCATGCTCATCAGCCATTTGACCGGGGTGTCTTTCCAGCGCACCAGCATGCCGACCGCCATCACCACCATCAGGATCGCCATCAACGGAATGAACAGCGCGTTGAAATACGGCGGGCCGACCGACAGTTTGGCACCGGTCATCGCATCAAGGATCAGCGGATACAAGGTGCCCAGCAGGATCATCGAAGCAGCCACCACCAGCACCAGATTGTTACCCAGCAGCAGGGTTTCCCGAGACCAGAGGTTAAAGCCCACATGGCTCTTGACCACCGGGGCGCGCAGGGCGAACAGCGTCAGCGAACCGCCGACCACAAACAGCAGGAAAATCAGGATGAACACGCCGCGCTCAGGGTCGGACGCAAAGGCGTGAACCGAGGTCAGCACGCCGGAACGTACCAGGAAGGTCCCCAGCAAGCTCAACGAGAACGCGGCAATGGCCAACAGCACGGTCCAGCTCTTGAACACGCCACGTTTTTCCGTGACCGCCAACGAGTGAATCAGTGCCGTGCCCACCAGCCAAGGCATGAAGGACGCGTTTTCCACCGGATCCCAGAACCACCAGCCGCCCCAGCCGAGTTCGTAGTAGGCCCACCAGGAACCCAACGTGATACCGATACCAAGAAAGGCCCAGGCGACGATGGTCCACGGACGGGACCAGCGTGCCCACGCCGCATCGAGACGACCGCCCAGCAGCGCGGCGATGGCGAAGGCGAAGGCCACGGAGAAGCCGACGTAACCCATGTACAGCATCGGCGGGTGAACGATCAGGCCGATGTCTTGCAGCAGAGGATTAAGATCGCGCCCGTCCGCCGGCATCTGCGGCAGGATCCGGGCGAAAGGGTTGGACGTCAGGATCAGGAACAGCAGGAAGCCGGTGCTGATCATGCCCATCACCGCCAGCACCCGGGCCAGCATCACTTGCGGCAACTGTCGGGAGAACACCGACACCGCGAAGGTCCAGCCGCCGAGAATCAACGCCCACAGCAGCAACGAACCTTCGTGAGCGCCCCACACGGCGCTGAACTTGTAGTACCACGGCAGCGCGCTGTTGGAGTTGCTGGCCACGTAGGCGACAGAGAAGTCGTCCGCCATGAACGCATAAGTCAGGCAACCGAAGGCGAACAGCAAAAACGCGAACTGCCCCCACGCGGCCGGCTGGGCCAGGCTCATCCACAAACGGTCGCCGCGCCAGGCACCGAGCAACGGCACCACGGCCTGCACCAACGCAAAACACAACGCCAGGATCATGGCCAGATGGCCGAGTTCGGGGATGAACAGCCCCGAGCTGTAAAGTGCGGAAGTCATCAGTTAGCCCTCCTTGGCTGGCGTAGGTGCCGACTGGCCACTGTCTTTCAACGCCTTGGTCACTTCCGGCGGCATGTACTTCTCGTCGTGCTTGGCCAGCACTTCGTCGGCCACCACCACGCCATCAGCGTTGAGCTTGCCGAGGGCAACGATGCCCTGCCCTTCGCGGAACAGGTCCGGAAGGATGCCGCGATAGCTGATGGTCACGGATTTGTTGAAGTCGGTGACGATGAATTTCACGTCCAGGGAATCGCCGGAGCGTTGCAGCGAGCCTTTTTCGACCATGCCGCCCGCGCGGATACGCGTGTCTTGCGGCGCTTCGCCGTTGGCGATCTGGGTCGGGGTGTAAAACAGATTGATGTTCTGCTGCAGGGCGCTCAGGGCCAGGCCGACGGCAGCGCCGACACCGACCAGGATCGCGAGAATGATGACAAGACGCTTTTTACGCAGCGGATTCACTGGCCGTTCTCCCGGCGCAAACGACGCGCCTCTTGTTGCAGATACCGCTTGCGGGCCAGGATCGGCGCCGCCACGTTGAGGGCCAGCACCGCCAGGCAAATGCCATAGGCTGACCAGACATACAGGCCATGATGGCCCATGGCGAGAAAGTCGCCGAATGAAGCGAAACTCATCGAGCGGCCTCCAGACTGTTCTGCACTTCGGATTTCACCCAGCTCGCCCGGGCTTCGCGCTTGAGCACTTCAAGGCGCATGCGCAGCAACAGCACCGCGCCGAAGAAACAGTAGAACCCCAGCACCGTCAGCAGCAGTGGCAGCCACATCTCGGCGGGCATCGCCGGTTTTTCGGTGAGGGTGAACGTTGCGCCCTGGTGCAGGGTGTTCCACCACTCCACCGAGTATTTGATGATCGGGATGTTGATCACGCCGACAATCGCCAGCACCGCGCAGGCCTTGGCCGCGCTGTCACGATTGCTGATGGCGTTGCCCAGCGCAATAAGACCGAAGTACAGAAACAGCAAAATCAACATGGACGTAAGTCGCGCATCCCAGACCCACCACGAACCCCAGGTCGGTTTGCCCCAGATCGCCCCGGTAACCAGCGCCACGGCGGTCATCCAGGCACCGATCGGGGCGGCGCATTGCAGGGCGACGTCGGCCAGTTTCATTTTCCACACCAGCCCGACAATGCCGCACACGGCCAGCATCACATAGATCGACTGCGCCAGCATGGCGGCAGGAACGTGGATATAGATGATTCGAAAGCTGTTGCCTTGCTGGTAGTCCGGCGGTGCGAAGGCCAGGCCCCAGACCACGCCGACGCTAATCAGCAGCAACGCCGCGACGCTCAGCCAGGGCAGCAATTTGCCACTGATGCCGTAAAACCATTTGGGCGAGCCGAGCTTATGAAACCAGGTCCAGTTCATTGCTGTTTCCATCACGGTTGCTGTTCGTTATCACGAAACAGCCAAAGGGTCTTTACTGGTTAAATTTTAACCAGACCTCATTATTCGCCGACACTGATTTTCAGGCCAGCAGCTATTGCAAAAGGTGTCAGGGTTATCGCCAGGGCGGTCAGGCTACCAAGCCACAAGAGATAACCGGTCGCCGGCATGCCCTGCAATGCCGCCTGCAAGGCGCCACTGCCGAGAATCAACACCGGGATATACAGCGGCAGAATCAGCAGTGCTAGCAACAGGCCACCACGCTTCAATCCTACCGTCAGCGCCGCGCCCACCGCACCGAGCAGGCTCAACACCGGTGTACCGAGCAATAAAGAAAGCAGCAACACCGGCAGACAAGCGGCAGGCAAACCGAGCATCAGCGCCAGCAACGGCGCGAGCAAAACCAGTGCCAGGCCGGAAAAGGCCCAGTGTGCCAGCACCTTGGCCAACACCAGAAGAGGCAAGGGGTGCGACGAAAGGACCCACTGTTCAAGGGATCCATCTTCGAAATCACTGCGGAAGAGCCCGTCCAGCGAGAGTAAAACCGATAAAAGCGCCGCCACCCAGACCAGCCCCGGAGACAACGTTTGCAACAATTGAGTCTCGGGACCGACCGCCAGCGGGAACAAGGAAACAACGATGGCGAAAAATACCAACGGGTTCGCCAATTCGGCGGGACGGCGGAACAGCAAACGAGCCTCACGGGCGACCAACAGGCCGAAAACACTCATACGGCCCAATTCCCCAAATCAATCTCGCGATAGCCGGCCGGCATCCGGCTCAGCGTGTGGTGAGTGGTCAGCACCACCATGCCGCCGCGCTCGCAGTGCGCGGCCAGGTGTTCTTCGAGTTGCGCAACGCCTTGTTTATCGAGCGCGGTGAACGGCTCGTCAAGGATCCACAGCGGCGGGCTGTCCAGGTACAACCGCGCCAACGCCACACGACGTTGCTGGCCGGCAGACAGGGTGTGACAGGGAACATCCTCGAAACCGCGCAGCCCCACCGCCGCCAGCGCTTGCCAGATCGCCTCATGGGAGGCCGGTTGATGCAAGGCGCAGAGCCAGCTGAGGTTTTCTTCGGGGGTCAGCAGGTCCTTGATCCCGGCGGCATGGCCGATCCACAGCAGGTTGCGCGCCAGTTCGCTGCGTTGTTCGTTCAGTGGCTGGCCGTTGAGCAACACTTGACCGGCGGTCGGGTGCATCAAGCCGCAAAGCAGACGTAACAGGCTGGTCTTGCCACTGCCGTTGGGGCCGCTGATCTGTAACATTTCGCCACTGGCCAGTCGCAATTCGAGATTTTCGAAAAGCAGCCGAAGGTCTCGCTCACAGGCAAGGGCAACGGTTTGCAGGACAGGACTGGTCAAGGGTTCACGGGCCTTATGCGGTTCAAGTCGGCTCTGGCGCGGCCGTTAAAGAGATGCAGCATAGATGCTATGACGGCTTGTTCTAGAGAGCTGCGTCAATCAATTGCAATGTTTTCGCCACTCAGCGAAAGACGGGCGGCATTATACATGGCGTTCCCTACTCTCAAGAGTGCAATTTCCTCAGGTTGTGTCCGCGTATGACAGGCGAAATGAACATCCTCCCGCTCCCGCCAACCACCCCGGCGACTTCGCGCCCTTTGGTGATCAGCGGCGAGTTGCTCAAGCTGCTGACGCCGATGGAGGGCCTGATCACCGCCGGTCAGACCGCCAAGGCTGAAGTGCTGTCGCTCAAGCAGGCGGATCAGACCTTTCAACTGTTGCTCAAGGTCACTCTCGACAGCGGCCGCCAGACCACGGTCCAGGCCACCAGCACTCAGCCGTTGCCCCAGGGTACCAGCCTGTCGATCACCCAGCCGTCGGCGGGCAATCTGGCAGTCACGGTGCAACAGGCCATCGCCTCCAGCGTCGCCACCCTCACCCGTATCGACACTGCGCAACTGCCGGTCGGCACCCTGCTGCAAGGCAAAGTGCTGACTTCTCAGGTGATGCCGCAGGTGCCGGGCCAGCCGACGGTGTTTCGCTCGATGGTGAGCCTGCTCAATACCGCGCTGAGCGGCAGCACGCTGAGCATCGACAGCCCGACGCCGCTGCGCATCGGCACCTTGCTGAGCGCCTTGGTGCAGGACACCCAGACACTCAAATTCGTGCCGCTGAGTAGCCGTCAGGAACAGTTGGCGGTGACGCAACAACTGGTCAGCCAGCAAAGTCGCCAGGGTTCTCTGGATGGCTTGATCAAAGTCCTGCAAAACCTGCCGCCGTCGGATCAGACCTCCAGCGACCTGCGCGCCGCTGTGGACAAATTGCTCGCCGGCCTGCCTGACGTCCAACAATTGAGTACGCCCAAAGGCCTGGCCCAGGCGCTGGCCAACAGTGGCCTGTTCCTCGAAGCCAAATTGCTGACCGGACAAAACCCGACGCTGGCGCCAGACATGAAAGGCGACCTGCTCAAGCTGATCGCCCAGCTGACGCCGAGCCTGCCGGCCAACACCAATCTCAACGCCATCATCGCCGCCAACACCCTGGCCCAGGCGATGCCGAGTTTCGTGCGCAATGCCCTCGGCATGCTCGGGCAAGTCAGCGCCAAGCCGTCACCGACCAGTTTTCCGCTGCCCGAGCGCCTGCTGCAAAGCGCGGAAGGCGAAGATGATCTCGAGCACCTGCTGCGCCTGGCTGCGGCGGCGGTTTCACGTTTGCAAAGTCATCAGCTGTCGAGCCTTGAGCAGACTGGCGTCACCAGTGACGGGCGGTTGATGAGCACCTGGCAACTGGAAATCCCCATGCGCAACCTGCAGGACATCGTGCCGTTGCAGGTCAAGTTCCAGCGCGAAGAAGCCCCCGAAAAAGAACAACCGCGCGAACGCCGCGATGAACGCGAACCCAAGCAACCGCTATGGCGCGTCGAGCTGGCGTTCGACATGGAACCGTTGGGGCCGTTGCAGATTCAGGCCCAACTGATCAAAGGCAGCCTCTCCAGTCAGCTGTGGGCCGAACGGCCTTACACCGCGAGCCTGATCGAAAGCAATCTGGCCGCGCTGCGCCAGCGCCTGCTGGATTCCGGGCTGAACGTAGGCGATCTGGATTGCCACCTCGGCACACCGCCACAAGGCCCTCAAACCCGTCTCGAACAACGCTGGGTCGACGAAACCGCATGAACGAATCCACCGCACCGCGCCAGGCCATCGCCCTCAAATACGACGGCAGCCACGCCCCTACCCTTACGGCCAAAGGTGACGAGGAACTGGCTGAAGAAATTCTGCGGATTGCCCGTGACTACGAAGTGCCGATTTACGAGAACGCCGAACTGGTGAAACTGCTGGCGCGGATGGAATTGGGCGAGAGTATTCCCGAGGAGTTGTATCGCACGATTGCCGAGATCATCGCGTTTGCGTGGAATCTGAAAGGCAAGTTTCCGGCGGGGCATGATCCGCATGCGGTGACGGTGGAGAAGGACGTCACCGAGCGCGGGGATGATTATTGAATCTTTGTTGAATGTAAAAAGATCGCAGCCTCGTTTCACTCGACAGCTCCTACATTGGGATGGTGTACGCCCTGTAGGAGCTGTCGAGTGAAACGAGGCTGCGATCTTTTGCTCTTCTCAGTTTCTGTGCAACTTGCTCATCAACTCCGCCTCAGCCTGGGTCAAGCCGCAAGACTGAGTCAGCTCATCGACGCTGGCCCCCATCCCCACCAGGCGCGCGGCCTGGGCGAATGAAAGGCTCGACGGATCACGCTGTTCCAACTGCGCCAGCTTGTCCGGCAACGGCCCGACCACCGCACGCAGTTCGTGCAGGTCTTCACCCATGCGCACATTGCCGTTCTGGTAGTCGTCGACGCGCTTGGCCAGGTCCTTGATGCGCTGATCACGCAGCGCATCGCCCTGAGCCTGTTGTGCGGCGAGCTGCCTTTGAGCGCGGATGTACGCCAGGAACATCGCCAGCGTGCCTGCCCACAAGAGGAACAGGACAATTACAGCCACCTCAAGAATCAATCAGATACTCTCCAGTTCCGACCATTCTTCTTCGCTCATCATCTTGTCCAGCTCGACCAGGATCAGCAGTTCATTGTTCTTGTTGCACACGCCTTGAATGAACTTGGCGGACTCTTCGTTACCGACGTTCGGCGCGGTCTCGATTTCCGACTGACGCAGATAAACCACTTCAGCCACGCTGTCGACCATGATCCCGACCACTTGCTTGTCGGCTTCGATGATGACGATGCGGGTGTTGTCGCTGACGTCGACCGTGCCCAGGCCGAAACGCTGGCGGGTGTCGATCACGGTGACCACGTTGCCGCGCAGGTTGATAATGCCCAGCACGTAGCTCGGGGCACCCGGTACCGGAGCGATTTCGGTGTAGCGCAGGACTTCCTGAACGCGCATCACGTTGATGCCGTAGGTTTCATTGTCCAGCTTGAAGGTGACCCATTGCAGGATCGGATCTTCGGAACCTTTTGCCGCCGTCGCCTTGTCATTCATACCCAGACCCCTCGAAAAACCGCCCTAGCGGTGTGTATTCAGTGCACCGGCACTTGAATGCCGATGCGTGTTTTTTATGTCGGTTTGTGGTTCGGCTTACTGCCGCCCATGTGCTTCGCCCCGCCGCTGGCGATCAATTCGGCCAGTGCGGCGACATCGAGCAAGGCGCACATGTGTTCAATCACCGTGCCGGCGAGCCATGGCCGCTGCCCCCGGTGACTTCTCCATTTGATTTCATTCGGATCCAGGCGCAACGAGCGGCTGACCTGATGCACCGCCAGCCCCCACTCATAGCCCTGGACTGAAATAACGTATTGCAGGCCCTGGCGGAAATCGTCGCGGTAGCGGTCCGGCATGACCCAGCGTGCGGTATCCAGCACCTTCAGGTTGCCGGCCTGGCTTGGCAGGATCCCGAGGAACCATTCCGGCTGACCGAACAACGGCGTCAGCTCGTGGCCGGCCAGGGAATAAATCGAGCCCAGGCACACCAGCGGCACCGCCAGGGTCAACCCGGCGACATCGAACAACAGGCATTCGAACGGCTCGGCCGCCCAGGCCGGACGATCATCATTTTCCACCGGAGGCGGCGTGTTGCTCGGCGGCAGATGAACTTCCACCACCGGCGGCACCAACGCTTGCAGCAACGGAGCAATCGTCGACACGGACGCCAGAATCGGCGCCGGTGCTTCGATCACGGCCACCGGTGCCTTCGCCACTGGCGCAACAACGGGGGCCGCGACCACTGCCGGCTTCTGCGCATCGCGCGCCTGCTCTTCGAGCACCGCCGCCTGAAACTCGTCCAGGGCAGCTCCAGCCTCGACAACCTCGGGCAGCGCCTCGACTTCAGGCAACAGCTCTTCGGTCGCGTCCTGCAGCAAGCCATCCAGATAAGACTGAAGGGCCAATTGCGGGCGCGAGGTGATCTTCACCGGCCGGGTCATGCGAATACCATCGTAGGAATCAGGCTCATCTCAAGCCACCTGCGGAACGAGTTGCTGCGCTAGCAGGTGCTTGAGCAGTGCGCGGTAGGCGAGAACACCACGACTCTTGCCATCGAATTGCGACGGCGTCAGCCCTGCCCGGCTCGCGTCACGCAAGCGGGTGTCGATCGGGATGTAGCCTTGCCAGATTTCTTCCGGGTACTTGTCGCGCAACACGCGCAGAGTGCCTAGCGAAGCCTGGGTGCGGCGGTCGAACAGGGTCGGCACGATGTTGAACGGCAACGCCAGTTTGCGCGAGCGGTTGATCATCGCCAGCGTGTTGACCATGCGTTCCAGGCCTTTGACCGCCAAGTGCTCGGTCTGCACCGGAATCACCAACTGCTGGCTGGCCGCCAAGGCATTGACCATCAGCACGCCGAGCAACGGCGGGCTGTCGATCACGGCGTAATCGAAGTCTTGCCACAACTGCGCCAGACTCTTGGCGATCACCAGGCCCAAACCGCTCTGGCCCGGCGACTGGCGCTCAAGGGTGGCCAGCGCGGTGCTCGATGGCAACAGGGAAATGCGTTCGTCACTGGTGGGCATCAACAACTGACCGGGCAAGCCTTGCGGCACGCTGCCCTTGTGCAGAAACAGGTCGTAGCTGCTGTGCTCCAGGCTGTCGGGGTCGTAACCGAAGTAGCTGGTCATGGAGCCGTGGGGGTCGAGATCGACCACAACCACGCGCTTGCCCGCCTCCGCCAGTAAACCGGCTAAAGCAATGGAGGAAGTGGTTTTACCGACACCACCCTTTTGATTGGCAACTGCCCAGACTCTCATTCGGATTGTTCCTCCCGGTCGAAAAGGCCAACCGAGAAATAGCTCAACGTATTAATGCGGGTGACGGAGAATTGACGGCACTCTCGCGTCCCGGCGACTTGACCGGGGTCGGTGCAGTTTGTGTGCCAGCCCGCTTCAATGCGGCATCCGGTTGTGCATGAGCCGTTCCGGTACCGGTGAGGCTACGGCGTACATCAAGATTGCGTGACACCACCAGCACCACCCGACGGTTGCGCGCACGGCCTTCGGCGGTGGCGTTGTTGGCCACTGGCTGGAATTCGCCATAACCCACCGATGCCAAGCGACCAGGGTTCACGCCCTGCATCGCCAGCATCCGCACGATGCTCGCCGAACGGGCCGAGGACAGTTCCCAGTTGGTCGGGTATTGCGCGGTGCGGATCGGTTGATCGTCGGTGAAACCTTCGACGTGGATCGGGTTGTCGAACGGCCGGAGAATCGCAGCGACCTTGTCGATGATGTTGAACGCGATGTCGCTGGGCATCGCGTCGCCGCTGCCGAACAACAGGCTGGAATTGAGTTCGATCTCGACCCACAACTCGTTGCCGCGCACGGTCATCTGGTTGGAACTGATCAAGTCGCCGAACGCTGCGCTGATGTCATCGGCGATGCTTTTGAGTGGATCTTTGGCGGCCTGGGCGATGCCGGCGTCGATCTGCTCGCTGTCCTTGACCAATGGCTTGGCCGGAGTCACGGTCTTCGGTCGCTCTTCGCCGATGGGAATTGGCTTGAGGGCGCGGTCAGTGTCGGTAAACACCCCGATCAACGCCTCGGAAATGATCTTGTACTTGCCTTCGTTGATCGAAGAAATCGAGTACATCACCACGAAGAACGCGAACAGCAAGGTGATGAAGTCCGCGTAGGACACCAGCCAGCGTTCGTGATTGACGTGTTCTTCATGCTGGCGACGACGTGCCATGAGGTTAGTCCCTTAATCCATGAAGCCCTGAAGCTTCAACTCAATAGAGCGAGGGTTTTCACCTTCGGCGATCGACAGGATCCCTTCCAGCAACATTTCGCGATAGCGCGACTGCCGTAACGCGATGGATTTGAGCTTGGCGGCAATCGGCAACAGCACCAGGTTGGCACTGGCCACGCCGTAGATGGTGGCGACGAAGGCGACGGCAATGCCGCTGCCCAATTGCGATGGGTCGCCCAGGTTGCCCATGACGTGGATCAGGCCCATCACCGCACCGATGATACCGATGGTCGGCGCATAGCCGCCCATGCTTTCAAAGACTTTGGCGGCTTCGATGTCGCGGCTTTCCTGGGTGTAGAAATCCACTTCCAGAATGCTGCGAATCGCTTCCGGCTCGGCACCGTCGACCAGCAGTTGCAGGCCTTTGCGCGAGTAGCTGTCGGGTTCGGCGTCGGCCACTCCTTCCAGCCCGAGCAAACCTTCCTTGCGGGCGGTCAGGCTCCAGTTCACCACGCGATCAATGCCGCCGGCCAGGTCCACGCGAGGCGGAAACAGAATCCAGGCAAGAATCTGGATGGCGCGCTTGAAGGCACTCATCGGCGATTGCAGCAGCGCGGCACCGATGGTGCCACCGAGGACGATCAACGCCGCCGGGCCGTTGGCCAGCGCGCCGAGGTGACCGCCTTCAAGGTAGTTGCCGCCGATGATGGCGATGAACGCCATGATGATCCCGATAAGGCTGAGCACATCCATCAGATGCAAGCCTCAACCAAGTGCCGACCGATGTCGTCGAGGCTGTACACCGCGTCCGCGAGTTCGGCTTTGACGATGGCCATTGGCATGCCGTAGATCACACAACTGGCTTCATCCTGGGCCCAGATCGCACTGCCACCCTGCTTGAGCAGACGCGCGCCTTCGCGACCGTCGGCGCCCATGCCAGTCAGTACCACCGCCAGAACTTTGTCGCCGTAGGACTTGGCCGCGGAACCGAAGGTAATGTCCACGCACGGCTTGTAGTTCAGACGCTCGTCGCCCGGCAGGATTTTCACCGCGCCACGGCCGTCGATCATCATCTGCTTGCCGCCCGGTGCCAGCAGCGCCAGGCCCGGACGCAGGATGTCGCCATCCTCGGCTTCCTTGACACTGATGCGGCACAGCTTGTCCAGGCGCTCGGCGAAGGCCTTGGTGAAGGCTGCCGGCATGTGCTGGATCAACACGATGGGTGCCGGGAAGTTGGCCGGCAACTGCGTCAGCACCCGTTGCAGCGCAACCGGGCCGCCGGTGGAGGTACCGATGGCGACCAGTTTGTAGGCTTTGCGTTTCGGTGCAGGAGACGACGGCGCCGCAGCATGGGTGCGTGCCGGAATCGGTGCCGGTGCCGGACGCGCAGGTGCGCTGCCGCCATAGCTGCCGACGCTCGAAGGCGCAGGAGCAGGCGTCGGGGCCGGCGCGGCGACCGGCGCCGGAGGTGTGTAGGCACTGACACGACGGTTACTGCGCGAGATGCTGAGAATCTTCTCGCACAGCAGCTGTTTGACCTTCTCCGGGTTACGGGAGATGTCTTCGAAATTCTTCGGCAGGAAGTCCACCGCGCCGGCGTCCAGCGCATCGAGGGTGACCCGGGCGCCTTCGTGGGTCAGCGAGGAGAACATCAACACCGGGGTTGGGCAGCGCTGCATGATGTGCCGCACCGCCGTGATGCCATCCATCATTGGCATCTCGTAGTCCATGGTGATCACGTCTGGCTTGAGGGCCAGGGCCTGATCGATCGCCTCTTTTCCGTTGGTCGCCGTACCGACGACCTGGATATTTGAATCCGCTGCAAGAATTTCCGAGACGCGGCGGCGGAAAAACCCCGAATCGTCCACCACCAGGACTTTGACTACCATAAACACTCCGTTAGACGGGGCGAGGCTCTGGCGCCCCGCTCCCCCAGAATCAAATACGCCGTGCGGCGTAACGCTTGAGCATGCTCGGAACATCGAGAATCAGCGCAATGCGGCCGTCACCGGTGATGGTGGCACCGGACATGCCCGGGGTTCCCTGGAGCATTTTGCCCAATGGCTTGATGACCACTTCTTCCTGACCCACCAACTGATCGACGACGAAGCCGATCCGTTGAGTGCCCACCGAAAGGATCACCACATGGCCCTCGCGCTGCTCTTCGTGAGCGGCGGAGCTGACCAGCCAGCGCTTGAGGTAGAACAAGGGCAGCGCCTTGTCCCGCACGATCACCACTTCCTGGCCGTCCACCACGTTGGTGCGCGACAGGTCGAGGTGGAAGATCTCGTTGACGTTCACCAGCGGGAACGCGAACGCCTGGTTGCCGAGCATGACCATCAGCGTCGGCATGATCGCCAGGGTCAACGGGACCTTGATGACGATCTTCGAGCCTTTGCCCTTGGTCGAGTAGATATTGATGGTGCCGTTGAGCTGGGCGATCTTGGTTTTCACCACGTCCATGCCCACGCCACGACCGGACACGTCGGAGATCTCGGTCTTGGTCGAGAAGCCCGGCGCGAAGATCAGGTTGAAGCAATCGGACTCGCTGAGACGGTCCGCCGCATCCTTGTCCATCAAACCTTTTTTCACGGCGATACCGCGCAAAACGTCAGCGTCCATGCCCTTGCCGTCATCGGAGATGGACAGCAGGATGTGGTCGCCTTCCTGTTCAGCGGACAGAATCACTTTGCCGCTGCGAGGCTTGCCCATCGCTTCGCGATCAGCCGGCTCTTCGATACCGTGGTCGACCGAGTTGCGCACCAAGTGGACCAACGGGTCGGCCAGGGCCTCGACGAGGTTCTTGTCGAGGTCGGTTTCTTCGCCGACCAGTTCCAGGTTGATCTCTTTCTTGAGCTGGCGAGCCAGGTCGCGAACCAGACGCGGGAAGCGCCCGAAGACTTTCTTGATCGGCTGCATCCGGGTCTTCATGACCGCGGTTTGCAGGTCGGCCGTGACCACGTCGAGGTTCGACACGGCCTTGGACATGGCTTCGTCGCCGCTGTTGAGGCCCAGACGGACCAAGCGGTTACGCACCAGTACCAGCTCGCCGACCATGTTCATGATTTCGTCGAGACGCGCGGTGTCGACCCGCACGGTGGTCTCGGCTTCGCTGGTTGGCTTTTCCGCGGGCGGCGCGGCCGGGGCACGAGCAGCAGCCGGTGCCGCGGCAGCAGCAGGCTTGGGTGTTTCGGCTTTTGGCTCGGGCGCTTTGGCAACAGGTGCCGGCGCCACAGCCTTGGCGACTGGAGCCGACACTGCAGCAACAGCCGAAGCAGTGCCCACTTCAGTGAACTTGCCCTTGCCGTGCAATTCGTCGAGCAGCGATTCGAATTCGTGATCGGAGATCAGATCGCTACCGGCCGCAGCGGCGGTTGGCACAGCCGGGGCTGGCGCCGAAGCGATTGCCGATTCCAGCGCATCGACCGCAAAGTTGCCTTTGCCGTGCAGCTGGTCGAGCAGTGCTTCGAACTCGTCGTCGGTGATGTCGGAGCTGTCGCCGGCGGCTTTCGGAGCAGCCGGTGCGGCGGGCGCTGCGGCCACCGCATCGGCGGCGAACTGACCTTTGCCGTGCAATTGATCGAGCAACGACTCGAACTCGGCATCGGTGATTTCGTCACTGGCTGCTGCATCGGCGGCAGGCTGCGAAACAGGCTGCGCAGCGGCTACGGGTGCCTCGGCCTGGGCCTTGACGGCGTTCAGCGAGTCCAGCAGTTGTTCGAATTCGTTATCGGTAATGTCGCCCGATTCGCTTTCGGCGACCGGAGCTTCAACCACTTCAGCGACCGGTGCCGGTGCGGCTTCCATTTGCGGCTCGGCCAGACGGGCCAGCGCCGCGAGTAACTCAGGCGTGGCAGCCGTGATCGGGCTGCGTTCGCGGACTTCGCTGAACATGCTGTTCACCGCGTCCAGCGCTTCGAGAACCACGTCCATCAGTTCCGAGTCGACGCGACGCTCCCCCTTGCGCAGGATGTCGAACACGTTCTCGGCGATGTGACAGCACTCCACCAGCTCGTTGAGCTGGAGGAAGCCGGCGCCCCCTTTTACAGTGTGAAAACCGCGAAAAATTGCATTGAGCAAGTCCGCATCATCAGGTCGGCTTTCCAGCTCGACCAGCTGCTCGGACAGTTGCTCTAGAATCTCGCCGGCCTCAACCAGGAAATCCTGAAGGATCTCTTCATCGGCGCCGAAGCTCATTAAGGGGGTGCTCCTACAGGTCTAAAAACCCAAAAAACTAAAATCCAAGACTGGATAGCAAATCGTCCACATCGTCCTGACCGGACACAACGTCTTCTCTTTTATCGGCATGAATCTGCGGACCTTCACCCTGAGAGAGATGTTTTTGTGGATCTTTTTCAGCCAGCATCGCTTCACGGTCATGTTCGATACCCGCGAAGCGGTCTACGTGACTGGCCATGAGTACGAGCTTGAGCAGGTTGCTTTCAACTTCGGTGACCAATTGGGTCACACGCTTGATCACCTGACCGGTGAGGTCCTGGTAATCCTGGGCCAGCAGAATGTCGTTGAGGTTGCTCGACACGACGCGGTTGTCCTCACAGCTGCGTGTCAGGAAACCATCGACCCGCCGGGCCAGTTCGCGGAACTCTTCAGCCCCGACTTCGCGACGCATGAACCGTCCCCAATCCGTGCTCAGCGCCTGGGCTTCATCGCTCAGGCTGTTGATCAGCGGCGTGGCGTTTTCCACCAGGTCCATGGTGCGGTTGGCCGCGGCCTCGGTCAGCTTGACCACATAGGACAGGCGCTCGGTGGCATCCGTGATCTGAGACACTTCCTCGGCTTGCGGCATGTGCGGGTCAATCTGGAAATTGACGATCGCGCTATGCAGCTCGCGGGTGAGCTTGCCCACTTCCTGATACAGGCCGCGGTCACGGGTCTGGTTGAGCTCATGGATCAGTTGCACAGCGTCGCCAAACTTGCCTTTTTCAAGGCTGTCGACCAGTTCGACCGCGTGTTTTTTCAGGGTCGACTCGAAATCGCCCTGTGAAGATTCGTTATGCTCCATAGCTCCCCCGTGCGCAGTACATCAGCCGATGCGTTCGAAAATCTTCTCGATTTTTTCTTTCAACGCCTGGGCTGTGAAGGGTTTGACCACATAGCCGTTAACACCGGCCTGGGCCGCTTCGATGATTTGCTCGCGCTTGGCTTCGGCGGTCACCATCAGCACCGGCAGGTGCTTGAGCCTTTCATCGGCGCGCACCGCACGAAGCAGGTCGATGCCGGTCATACCGGGCATGTTCCAGTCGGTAACCAGAAAATCGAAGTTACCGCTTTGCAGCATCGGCAACCCGGTCAGCCCGTCATCGGCTTCGGCGGTGTTGGTGAACCCAAGGTCACGCAACAGGTTTTTAATGATCCGCCGCATCGTTGAGAAGTCATCAACGATGAGGATTTTCATGTTCTTGTCCAATTCGACCTCCAAGCAGTCTTAAACGCGCCCAGCACCTGGACGCGCCATTTCAATCAATCCGGCAAAGCACTCAATGACTGTCTGGAGCACAACAGATCGAGACCGGTACGGTTCAACACCACACCAGCTCCATTCGCAGTGTCCCCACACTGCCTTCAGCGCGCTCGCCACTCCCCCAAACGCCCCCGCAAACGGGCCGCGCACTGGCTGTGTAACTGGCTGACCCGAGATTCACTGACCCCCAGGACCTCACCGATTTCCTTGAGATTCAACTCTTCGTCGTAGTACAGCGCCAACACCAGTCGCTCACGCTCCGGCAAATTGGCAATCGCGTCCGCCAGCGCCGCCTGGAAGCGTTCATCTTCCAGATCGCGTGACGGCTCGAGATGAGCACTCGCGCCATCCTCATGCAGCCCTTCGTGTTCGCCGTCCTGCAACAGATCGTCGAAACTGAATAACCGGCTGCCCAGGGTGTCGTTCAAAATCCCGTAATAATCGTCGAGACTCAATTGGAGTTCGGCCGCAACTTCGTGATCTTTAGCGTCACGGCCGGTTTTAGCTTCAATCGAGCGAATCGCGTCGCTGACCATGCGGGTATTGCGGTGGACCGAACGTGGCGCCCAGTCCCCCTTGCGCACTTCATCGAGCATCGCGCCGCGGATTCGAATACCCGCGTACGTCTCGAAACTCGCGCCTTTGCTGGCGTCGTATTTGGTTGATACTTCAAGCAGGCCGATCATCCCGGCCTGGATCAGGTCTTCGACCTGGACACTGGCCGGCAGACGCGCCAGCAAGTGGTAGGCAATGCGTTTGACCAGTGGCGCGTAACGCTCGATCAGCTCGTACTGCGCGTCACGTGCCGACTTCTTGTAGAGGTTGTAACCGCTGGCTGTCATAGCACGGGTCCTGCCGTTTGTTGCACGAGGCGCTCGACGAAAAATTCCAGGTGCCCACGCGGGTTGGCCGGCAGTGGCCAGGTATCGACTTTCTGCGCAATGGCCTTGAACGCCAGGGCGCACTTGGAACGCGGAAAGGCTTCATACACCGCGCGTTGCTTCTGCACGGCCTTGCGCACGCTTTCGTCGTAAGGCACCGCACCGACGTATTGTAAGGCGACGTCGAGGAAGCGATCCGTGACCTTGGTCAACTTGGCGAACAGGTTGCGGCCTTCCTGCGGGCTCTGCGCCATGTTGGCCAGGACGCGGAAGCGGTTCATGCCGTAGTCGCGGTTAAGCAGTTTGATCAGCGCGTAGGCGTCAGTGATCGAGGTCGGCTCGTCGCACACCACCAGCAAGACTTCCTGCGCGGCGCGCACGAAGCTGACTACCGAGTCACCTATGCCCGCAGCGGTGTCGATCACCAATACGTCGAGGTTGTCGCCGATGTCGCTGAATGCCTGGATCAGGCCGGCATGCTGGGCCGGGCTCAGATGAACCATGCTCTGGGTGCCGGAGGCAGCCGGGACGATGCGGATACCGCCAGGCCCTTGCAACAGCACGTCGCGCAGCTCACAGCGGCCTTCGATCACGTCGGCCAGCGTGCGTTTGGGTGTCAGTCCCAACAGAACGTCGACGTTCGCCAGCCCCAGATCGGCATCCAGCAGCATGACGCGCCGGCCGAGCTCAGCTAGAGCCAGGGACAAGTTCACTGACACGTTAGTCTTCCCGACGCCACCTTTGCCGCCGGTCACCGCGATCACCTGTACGGGATGCATGCTGCCCATGTTATTTCTTTACCTTGTCTTACTTAGACGGAGGCCACATTACTGGCTGCGCGTTCACCATCGGAACAATGCATGGCAGACCATCGATGTAGGTACAAAAAATGTTCATTAACACCTCAGCCAACCTGCTTGGTCGGGCTGTGGTAAATATCAGCGAACATGTCAGCCATGGCTTCTTCGCTGGGTTCTTCCTGCATTTGCACGCTAACGGCGCGACTGACCAACTGATGACGACGTGGCAGATGTAAATCATCCGGAATCCGCGGACCATCGGTCAGGTAAGCCACCGGCAACTCATGACTGATCGCCAGGCTCAACACCTCACCCAGACTTGCCGTTTCATCCAGTTTAGTCAGGATGCAGCCGGCGAGGCCGCAGCGTTTGTAACTGTGATAAGCGGCGGTTAGAACCTGTTTCTGGCTGGTGGTTGCCAAAACCAGATAATTTTTTGATTTGATGCCGCGCCCGGCCAGACTCTCGAGCTGCATGCGCAGTGCCGGGTCGCTGGCCTGAAGGCCGGCGGTATCGATCAGCACCACGCGTTTTCGCAGCAAGGGCTCCAGCGCCTGCACCAGGGATTGACCCGGGTCGACATGGGTCACCGACACATTGAGGATCCGGCCCAGCGTCTTGAGCTGTTCCTGGGCACCGATGCGATAGCTGTCCATGCTCACCAGCGCGATGTTCTGCGCGCCGTACTTGAGCACGTAGCGGGCCGCGAGCTTGGCCAGCGTGGTGGTCTTGCCCATGCCGGCGGGGCCGACCATGGCAATCACCCCGCCCTCTTCCAGTGGTTCGACTTCCGGGGTGGCGATCATCCGCGCCAGGTGCGCAAGCAACATGCGCCAGGCCTGACGAGGCTCTTCAATGTCGGTAATCAGTGCCAGCAGATCGCGCGACAACGGGCCGGACAAGCCGATACGTTGCAGGCGACGCCAGAGGTTGGCCTGCGCCGGACGGCTGCCTTGCAGCTGATTCCAGGCCAGCGAGCCAAGCTGCACTTCCATCAGTTCACGCAGGCTGTTGAGTTCGAAACGCATCGAATCGAATGCGCGCGGATCGACACCGGTCGCCGCAGCAGGCGCGGGAGCCGGACGCCGAGGTTCGGCCAGCACCGGTTCGATCAGCGGTTCGGCGGCGGTCAACGGCAGGCCGGCGAACAACTGGCGATTGGTGGTCTTGTCGCTCTCGCCATCGCCGCGCAGGCTCAGTTCGGCCTGGGCGGTGACGATCCGCGACTGGGTCTTGCGCAGCTCATCCTCAAGTTCCATGTTCGGAACACGTGGGGCCAGCGCCGACAATTTGTAATCCAGGGCAGCCGTCAGCTCGACACCGCCGGCGATCCGGCGATTGCCAATGATGGCGGCATCAGCGCCCAACTCATCACGAACCAGTTTCATGGCCTGACGCATATCGGCGGCGAAAAAACGCTTAACTTGCATAAACCACTACCTCAGCCGTTGGGCCCTACTGTCGCAACGATGGTCACTTGCTTGTTGTCAGGAATTTCCTGGTAAGCCAACACGTGCAAACCCGGCACTGCCAGCCGACCGAATCGCGAGAGCATCGCGCGAACCGGACCGGCCACCAGCAGAATCACCGGCTGACCTTGCATTTCCTGACGCTGCGCCGCATCGATCAACGAGCGTTGCAGTTTTTCCGCCATGCTTGGCTCCAGCAGAACGCCCTCTTCCGAGCCTTGTCCTGCCTTCTGAAGACTATTGAGCAATATTTGTTCCAACCTTGGTTCCAAGGTGATCACAGGCAGCTCCGACTCAGTGCCTACAATGCTTTGCACGATTGCACGGGATACGCCGACGCGCACCGCGGCCACCAAAGCGGCGGTATCTTGACTCTTGGCGGCGTTGTTCGCGATGGCTTCGGCGATGCTGCGGATGTCCCGCACCGGCACCTGTTCGGCCAGCAACGCCTGCAAGACTTTGAGCAGTTGCGACAGCGAAACCACCCCCGGCACCAGTTCTTCGGCCAGCTTCGGTGAGCTTTTGGCCAGCAATTGCATGAGTTGCTGGACTTCTTCGTGGCCGATCAGCTCGCTGGAGTGCTTGTACAGAATCTGGTTCAAGTGGGTCGCTACCACCGTACTGGCATCGACCACGGTGTAACCGAGGGATTGCGCCTGGGCACGCTGGCTGATTTCGATCCACACCGCTTCCAGGCCAAAAGCCGGATCTTTGGCGGTGATGCCATTGAGCGTGCCGTAGACCTGACCCGGGTTGATCGCCAGTTCGCGCTCCGGGTAAATCTCCGCTTCAGCCAGGATCACGCCCATCAGGGTCAGGCGATAGGCGCTAGGCGCCAGGTCGAGGTTGTCACGGATATGCACAGTCGGCATCAGGAAGCCCAGGTCCTGGGAGAGTTTTTTACGCACCCCCTTGATCCGCGCCAGCAACTGCCCACCCTGGTTGCGATCCACCAGCGGAATCAGGCGGTAGCCCACTTCCAGGCCAATCATGTCGATCGGCGTCACGTCATCCCAGCCAAGCTCCTTGGTTTCCTGAGCCCGAGCCGGCGACGGCAGCAACTCCTGCTGACGCTTGACCTCTTGCAGGGCCTGAACCTTGACCGCGTTCTGCTTTTTCCAGAACAGGTAAGCACCACCGGCCGCCAGGGCTGCCATGGACAGAAAGGAGACGTGCGGCATGCCGGGCACCAGGCCCATCACCGCCATCAAGCCTGCGGCCACCGCCAAGGCTTTCGGCGAGGCGAACATCTGACGATTGATTTGCTTGCCCATGTCCTCCGAGCCGGAAGCACGGGTCACCATGATCGCGGCGGCGGTCGACAACAGCAGTGATGGCAATTGCGCCACCAAACCGTCACCGATGGTCAACAGCGCATACACCTTGCCGGCATCACCAAAGCTCATGCCGTGCTGGAAGATACCCACCGCCATGCCGCCGATCAGGTTGATGAACAGAATCAGCAGACCGGCGATGGCGTCACCGCGCACGAATTTGCTGGCACCGTCCATGGAACCGTAGAACTCGGCCTCCTGGGCGACTTCCATCCGGCGCAGTTTCGCCTGGTTCTGATCGATCAGGCCGGCGTTCAAGTCGGCGTCGATCGCCATCTGTTTACCGGGCATCGCGTCGAGGGTGAAACGCGCGCTCACCTCGGAAATGCGCCCAGCACCCTTGGTTACCACGACGAAGTTGATGATCATCAAAATCGCGAAGACCACGATACCGACCACGTAGTTACCGCCGATCACCACTTCACCGAAGGCCTGGATCACCTTGCCGGCGGCGGCATGGCCGTCCTGACCGTGGAGCATGACCACCCGCGTGGAGGCCACGTTCAGCGCCAGTCGCAACAACGTCGCCACCAGCAGAATGGTCGGGAACACCGCAAAATCCAGTGGTCGCAAGGCGTATACACAGACCAGCAACACGACGATGGACAGGGCAATGTTGAAGGTGAAAAACACGTCCAGCAGGAACGGTGGCACCGGCAACATCATCATGGCCAGCATGACCAGCAGCAACAGCGGCACGCCCAGATTGCCCCGACTGAGGTCGGCGACGTTTGTGCGGGCACTGTTGATTAACTGAGAGCGATCCACCGGTTTTCCCCGTTCCTTTAAAGCAAACTTTTGACGCCTGAAGCAGGCGCAGGGCGGCTATTGCAAGAAGCCTTCCAACTTTTGCCAAGGAGGGAAATAGATAGATTTGTTGAGCCCGGGGTAGCAGCTGCCGAGCCTGCGAGACTGCGTTCGAGGACGCAGTCCTCGCAAAGGTTTACGACTGCTGCGCAGCCGAACGCAGCCTCGCAGGCTCGGCAGCTGCTACGAACAGGGTGGATCAGAGGCGGGGCATGACATCGCTCAAGTTCACTGCCCTGCCATTCGTTCAGAGACCTGCACAGCCGTAAGTTTTGATAGTAGCCAAAACGGCCTTATGGGTATTGGATGGTGATCATCAGCGTTGGTAATACCAAGCGCCGGAGCAGCGATCATGCCCAAGAAAGCGGTCAAGTCATTCAACGATGCCAAAGGCTTCGATCTGGTTGCGCCCAAGCAACAGGACGACAGGAAGAAACAGGAAAACAGTATTGCGAAAGAGCCCGGCAATGAAAAAGCCAATAGGCGGCATCAGCGCCCGTAGGCGCTGCCGAAGGCGGCTATCTTTTTGATTTCAGAGCCGTAGACCCGATCAGGAATCGCGACGCAGATCCGGCGGAATCGGCAAATCATCCTTCAGCGGATCCGGACGTTTGCCCTTGCCCGCGCGGTACTGGCGGATCTGATAGACGTAAGCCAATACCTGAGCCACCGCCAGATACAGCCCGCCTGGAATTTCCTGATCCAGTTCCGTGGAGTAGTAAATCGAACGCGCCAGGGCGGGCGATTCGAGTAACTGCACTTGGTTGGCCACGGCGATTTCGCGGATCTTCAAGGCCAGGAAGTCGCTACCCTTGGCGATCAGCATCGGCGCCCCGCCCTTCTCCGGATCGTACTTGAGCGCTACGGCGTAGTGGGTCGGGTTGGTGATGACCACGTCGGCGTCGGGGATCGCGGCCATCATTCGCCGCTGCGACATCTCGCGCTGCAATTGGCGAATGCGTTGCTTGACCTCCGGCCGCCCCTCTTGGTCCTTGTGTTCGTCACGCACTTCCTGCTTGGTCATCAGCAGCTTATTGTGGCTTTCCCAGAGCTGCACCGGCACGTCGACCAGCGCGATGATGATCAGCCCGCAAGCCATCCACAAAGTGCTCCAGCCGACCACTTGCAGGCTGTGAATGATCGCCATGTCCAACGGCTCATGGGCGATGCGCAGCAGATCGTCGATGTCTGACGACAAGACCGCCAACGCCACGAACAACACGATGAAAAACTTCGCCAGAGCCTTGAGCAACTCCACCAGCGCCTTGGTCGAGAACATCCGCTTCAGGCCCGCGAGGGGGTTCATGCGACTGAACTTGGGCGCCATGGAGCCAGGCGCAAATAGCCAGCCCCCCAGGGAAATCGGGCCGATCAGCGAGGCCAACAGCAAGGTAATCATCAGCGGCTGAATCGCGTACAAGGCGATCTGCCCCGAGTGCAGCAGATAAGTCGCCATAAAGCGCTGATCCAGAATCACCTCTCGCGAGAGCGAGAAGTTCATGCGCATCAGCTCCATCAAATCCTGGGCCAGGGCGCCACCAAAAATCAGCAGCCCACCGGCGCCGGCGAGCATGACCGCCAGGGTGTTGAGCTCCTTGGAGCGCGCAATCTCGCCCTTCTCACGGGAGTCCTTTTTGCGTTTCTCCGTGGGGTCTTCTGTTTTGTCCTGACCGCTTTCGCTCTCAGCCATGACTCAGCGCGCCTGTGCCAGTTCGCGTAACAACTGCAAGGCCTCGACGGCCAGCGGTTGATACTGATTGAGAATGTCCGCCAGGCCGACCCAAACGATGAACAGCCCAAGTACCAGGGTCAGCGGGAAGCCGATCGAGAAGATGTTCAGCTGAGGTGCTGCCCGGGTCATCACGCCAAACGCAATGTTGACCACCAGCAACGCAGTGATCGCCGGCAACACCAGCAACAGCGCCGCACCGAATACCCAGCCGAGCTTGCCGGCCAGCTCCCAGAAATGATTGATCACCAAGCCACCACCGACCGGCAACGTGGTAAAGCTTTCGGTGAGGACCTCGAACACCACCAGATGGCCGTTCATCGACAGGAACAACAGCGTCACCAGCATGGTGAAGAACTGCCCGATCACCGCCACCGACACACCGTTCGTAGGGTCGACCATCGAAGCGAAACCCATGCCCATCTGGATCGCGACAATTTGCCCGGCGACCACGAACGCCTGGAAAAACAGCTGCAAGGAGAAGCCCAACACCGCGCCGATGATGATTTGCTCGGCGATCAGCAACAGCGCGCTCAGGTCCAGCGCATTGACCGCAGGCATGGGCGGCAGACCCGGCGCGATGACCACAGTAATCGCCAGCGCGAAGTACAAACGCACGCGCTTGGGCACCAGCGTCGTGCCGAAAATCGGCATGACCATCAGCAACGAGCCGATGCGAAACAGCGGCAACATGAACGTCGCCACCCAGGTGCTGATCTGCGTATCGGTCAGCTGCAGCAGCGACATGGCTTAACCGATGACCTGAGGAATGCTGTGGTACAGCTGCAGGATGTATTCCATGAATGTCTGCACCAGCCACGGGCCGGCAACGATCAGCGTCACCAGCATCACCAGCAGGCGCGGCAGGAAGCTCAGGGTCTGTTCGTTGATCTGGGTGGCCGCCTGGAACATCGCCACCAACAACCCCACCAGCAAGCTCGGAATCACCAGCACGGCGACCATCATGGTGGTCAGCCACAGCGCTTCGCGAAAGATGTCTACGGCAACTTCAGGCGTCATGGTGAAACACCGCCGAAGCTGCTGGCCAACGTGCCGATGATCAACGCCCAGCCATCCACCAGCACGAACAGCATGATTTTGAACGGCAGGGAAATGATCAGTGGCGAGAGCATCATCATACCCATCGCCATCAGCACACTGGCCACCACCAGGTCGATGATCAGGAACGGAATGAAGATCATGAAGCCAATCTGGAACGCGGTTTTCAGTTCCGAGGTCACGAACGCCGGCACCAGAATCGTCAGTGGCGCCTGATCCGGCGTAGCAATATCAGTGCGCTTGGACAGGCGCATGAACAGCTCCAGATCGCTGCTGCGAGTCTGGGCCAGCATGAAGTCCTTGATCGGCACCTGAGCCTTGGCGACTGCATCCTGAGCGGTGAGTTTCTCCGCCAGATACGGCTGCAAGGCATCCTGATTCACCCGATCGAACACCGGAGCCATGATAAACATGGTGAGGAACAGCGCCATGCCGGTGAGGATCTGGTTCGACGGTGTCTGCTGCAAGCCCAGGGCCTGACGCAAGATCGAGAAAACGATGATGATCCGGGTGAAACTGGTCATCAGCATGACGAACGCCGGGATGAAACTCAGCGCAGTCATGATCAGCAGGATTTGCAGGCTGACCGAGTATTCCTGGGCGCCATTGGCATTGGTGCCCAGGGTGATCGCCGGGATCGACAACGGATCGGCGGCGAACGCCAGTGGCGCAGCCAGCATCAGGGCCAGCGTCAAGACGATGCGTAACGCACCCATTACTTCTTATCCTTCTGATCCTTGCCAAGCATCTCCAACAGACGCTGGGCAAACTCCGGAGTCGCTTTCTCGGTTGCGCTCGGCACTTGTACCGGCTCCTTGAGCACATGCAACGCGGTGATGGTGCCGGGGCTCAGGCCGAGCAGAATCTGTTCGTTGCCGACCTGTACCAGCATCAAACGGTCACGGGGGCCGAGGGCCCGGGAACCGATCAACTCGATCACTTGCCCCTTGCCGGCCGGCCCGGCCTGCTGGACCCGGCGCAGCAGCCAGGCAAGGAAGAAGATCAACCCCAGCACCAGCAGCAAGCCAAACACCAACTGCGTCAATTGCCCGGCCACACCGCTGCTGACGGCTGGCGCGGCCGCCGCTGTCGCAGCAGTCGTCACCGACTCGGCCGCCAGCACGCTGGATGGCAAGGCCAACAGAACCGCAAGAACCTTGTTCACTCAGCGCAGCTTCTTGATGCGTTCGCTTGGGCTGATCACGTCGGTCAGGCGGATGCCGAACTTTTCGTTGACCACGACCACTTCGCCGTGGGCGATGAGCGTGCCGTTGACCAGCACGTCCAGCGGCTCACCGGCCAGGCGATCGAGCTCGATCACCGAACCCTGGTTGAGTTGCAGCAGGTTGCGGATGTTGATGTCGGTGCTGCCGACTTCCATGGAAATCGACACCGGGATATCAAGGATCACGTCCAGGTTCGGACCGTCCAGCGTCACTGGATCGTTGTTCTTCGGCACGCTGCCGAACTCTTCCATCGGCAGACGGTTGGAGCCCGACGTACCGGCATCGGCCGCCAGCAGCGCATCAATGTCGGCCTGCCCGGCGTCACCGGTTTCTTCCAGGGCCGCAGCCCATTCGTCGGCCAGTGCCTGGTCGTCCTGGGCGTTCATATCGTCGTTCATCATTTGTCCTCGGCGGGCAACAATTCAGTTAAATGCGTAGGGGGTACGAGCGCCGGTCAACGGCGCTCGATCGGCTCGATCACTTGCAACGCGAGGTTGCCTTTGTGCGAGCCCATCTTGACCTTGAAGGCCGGCACGCCGTTGGCGCGCATGATCATTTCTTCCGGCATCTCGACCGGGATCACGTCGCCGGGCTGCATGTGCAGGATGTCGCGAAGGCGCAGCTGGCGGCGGGCAACGGTGGCACCGATCGGTACGTCGACGTCCAGCACGTCCTGGCGCAAGGCGTTGATCCAGCGTTCGTCCTGATCGTCGAGGTCCGACTGGAAGCCGGCATCGAGCATCTCGCGCACCGGCTCGATCATCGAATACGGCATGGTCACGTGCAGGTCGCCGCCACCGCCATCGAGTTCGATGTGGAACGTCGACACCACAATGGCTTCGCTCGGCCCGACGATGTTGGCCATGGCCGGGTTCACTTCCGAGTTGATGTACTCGAAGTTCACTTCCATGATCGCCTGCCAGGCTTCCTTCAAATCGACGAAAGCCTGCTCCAGCACCATGCGCACCACACGCAGTTCGGTGGGGGTGAATTCACGCCCTTCGATCTTCGCGTGACGGCCGTCGCCGCCGAAGAAGTTGTCCACCAGCTTGAACACCAGTTTGGCGTCGAGGATGAACAGCGCGGTGCCGCGCAGCGGTTTGATCTTGACCAGGTTGAGGCTGGTCGGCACGTACAGCGAGTGCACGTATTCGCCGAACTTCATCACCTGCACGCCACCGACGGCAACGTCCGCCGAGCGGCGCAGCATGTTGAACATGCTGATGCGGGTGTAGCGGGCGAAACGCTCGTTGATCATTTCCAGCGTCGGCATGCGTCCACGGACGATGCGATCCTGGCTGGTCAGGTCGTAGCTTTTGACACTGCCGGGTTCGGCAGCGTTATCGGTCTGTACCAGACCATCGTCGACGCCATGCAACAGCGCATCGATCTCATCCTGGGACAGCAGGTCCTGCACGGCCATGTCGTGTTCCTACTGCAGTACGAAATTAGTGAAAAGCAACTGTTCGATCACCACTTTGCCCAACTCTTTCTGCGCCACTTCCTGAACGCTGGCCGTGGCTTTCTGACGCAACATCTCCTGGCCAACCGGGGTCGCCAGCGTGGCGAAATCCTGACCGGAAAACAGCATGACCAGGTTATTGCGGATCACTGGCATGTGGACTTTGAGCGCCTCCAGATCAGCCTGATTACGCCCCTGCATGGTGATGCTCACCTGCATGTAGCGCTGACGGCCGTTCTGGGTGTAGTTGGCCACGAAGGCTGGAGCCATTGGCTCGAAGATCGCCGGCTGCTTGCCGACCACAGCGGTTTCAGCCGCGGCGGCAGGCTTGCTCTGGGCGCTGTGCATGAAGAACCAGGTTGCCCCCACGGACAAGCCGATCGCCAGCAGCAGGGCCACGACGATCACAATGATCAGCTTGATTTTGCCTTTGGTTGCGGGGTCTTTTACTACTGCTTCGCTCTTCGCCATGCCAATAATCCGTCACTATTCGGGTTTTCACAGTCGCACGGCAAGGCAAGAGCAAGTGTTATGCCAGAAGTGTCTGGGGACATATGGGCGTCAGCAGGCAGACACCGAAAATCAAAAGATCGCAGCCTTCGGCAGCTCCTGCATTTGGATGGTGTACACCCGTAGATACAAGGAGCTGGCGAAGGCTGCGATCTTTTGAGGGGACGTCCTGATTTATCAGGCGTAATAATCGACCGCGCTGGTGCCGATCACGCTGGTGGTGTTGGCGGCCACATCAGCGACCGTCGCAGGAAGCTCTTCATCCATCGAATCGAGGCGACCGCCACTGGCATTGGTGCGCCCGCCCTGCCCCTGTTGAGCCTGTTCCTGCCCCTGGCCCTGCCAGCCACGGGACTGATCGGAAACGTTGACGTCGACCTGGCCCATGCCCTGCTGCGCGAACATGTCTCGCAGGCGATGCATTTGCCCGTCGAGTGCTTCGCGAACGCTTGGGTGAGCGCTCATGAAGGTCACTTGGGTCTGCTGATCCGGAACCATGTTCACCCGAATATCGAGGCGTCCCAGTTCGGCCGGTTGCAACTGGATATCCGCCGCCTTGAGATTGGCGCTGGACAGGTACATGACCCGGTTGACCACCTCTTCGGTCCAACCGCTCTGATGCATGGCGATCGGTTGGTTCACCGGCAATGCATTGGCAGTCTTGGGTGTTGCTGCCTGGGTCAGAGCCGCCAGACGATTGGCGAAGTCATCGACACGGGTGTCGCTGCTGGCGGACTTGAGATCCTTGAGGCCGTCATCGATCAGGCCACTGAACGCCTTCTCGCCGCCCTGGCTGGTGCTGTCCTGATCGGCTTGCACGTCGAGCATGCTCGCCATGCCCGCGGCAAAAGTCTGTGCCGAGGTCAGCTCGCCGTTGGCCTGAGCCTGAGTCGGCGCCGCTTTTGGCTGAGCCTGGCTGGCGGCCGAAACGTGCCCGCTCTGCTCCATCGCCATGCGCACGGCCGGCAGTGCATCGAGAGGATCGGCTTCGGGATCGAAATCAGGATCGGTGGTCGCAGCGGCTTGCGTCGCTGCCGTGGTAACGGCGGCCGCGACGGGTGTTTGAACGGTTGACTGCACGGCGGCGACAACCGGCGAGGTTTCCGGCACAGGGGCTGGCAGCACCGGCTGCACCACTTGCATCAACGCCGGATCAAGGGCTGGATCGACAGGCGCGCTATCGGCTATCGGCGTCGTCGGCTCAGCGGTATCGGGCGCGCCATCGTTAGCGGTCTTGTCATCGGCCTGCGCCGGTTTATCGGCGGGCAAGGATTTGCCGCTATCGGCAACCGTCGGTTCCTGGGCGGCAGACGAGTCGTTGCCCACGTCCTTTTTGCCAGTGTTGTCCGAGGCTTTGTCACGTACGGGTTTAGCCGATCCGTCCGCCGTAACCGAAGGCTTGTTCTGGGCCTGATTGGCGTAGACCTGAGCGAAGCTGGACGCCTTGTCCCCGGGCTCGGCCGTAGACGCCGGGGTATTGGCGGACGCGGCTTGAGTCTTGGCCGCAGCCGCGGCCTGAAGAAGAATGTTTGGGGTAACGGGCATGGAACGGTCTCCGCTGCACTGGGATCGTAGGTACAGTTGAGTGAGTTGACTGCAAGGGTCGAGCCAGCTTTGTTCGCTGGCCGCCAAAAGCGCCGGATGGTTAAGCTGTAATGCAATCCGTAGTGGCTGGTGGTTGTCTTATTCTGCCAGGGAGCGCTGGCGCTCTGCCTCGAAAAGCGGTCGAACAATCGCGAATTCGCCGTCGATCTCTCCAACCAGCGCTTCTATGCCTTCGAGTTTTTTCTCTTTGGCTCGCTGCTCCAGCTCATGGCACAGCTCAGCCAGCCGAGTCGCGCCCATGTTGCTGCTGCTGCCCTTGAAACTGTGTGCCGTGGCACCTAACCGATCGGCATCGTCAGCCTTGCGCAGCAAGCTCAATCGCTCTTCGGAATCGCTGAGAAAGGTATCGAGCAATTCTGGATACCCGTCCTCCATAACTTCTTGCAACGCGCTCAGCACGTCGCGATCCAGATGTGTGTCGTCCACTTGTTCACTCCTTTGATCAAGAATGCCTGGGATTATGCCTGAGCCTCCCAGAAAAACTCCACGCGAGCACTGCGCCCATTATCGGACCAGCTCGCATGATGACTCAACTGTCGAATCAAACTGACGCCACGTCCCGACAAACGGACATCATCGACGGGACGCTCCATCACCCGTACCACATCGAAGCCCTTGCCACTGTCTTCGACTCGAACAGTCAGGCAACCGCCTTCGCCTTTTGGCGTCACCTGTAAATGTACGCGCACATAGCCGTCCTGCAATTCGTCCAGGCGCGCACTGCGCTGCTGATAATAACGCGCAAAACCCGAAGCATCGCGTTTGAGACTCGAATCCAGACCTAGCACGCCATGCTCCAGGGCATTGGAGTAAAGCTCTGCCAGCACGCTGTAGAGCGCACCACTCTGAGCGCGCAAGCCATGCACCTCAAACAGCAATTGCAACAGGTACGGCAGCGGGTTGAAGCGCTTGAGGGTGGCGGCGCGAAATTCGAAACTCACCGACCAGTCCAGCGGGCAGGACTGACCGCTATCGGAATATACCGGTGCTGGCGGGCTCAGTTGCGCCGCATCCAACAGGCTGACCTCAACCATGCTCACGTCATCGCGAGCCTCGCCGCGAAAGTCCCGCAGGGCCTGCTCGATTTCTTCGAACAGCGCATCGGGCTGACGATTGACTGCAAACACCTGCTCAAGTCGCTCGACACCAAACAACTGCTCATTGGCATCGCAGGTATCGATTACTCCATCAGACAACAGGAACACCCGATCCCCAACGGCCATCGGGAACACCTCGGTGCGGTCATCGAAGGTTTGCGGGCTCAGTACACCCAGCGGCAAGTGCCGTGCCGTGAGCGCTGTACGCTCGCCACTGGTGGCGTTGTGCAAATAGCCGTCCGGCATCCCGCCGTTCCAGACCTCCACCGACCCTCGCTGAAAGCTCAGGCGCAGCAGGGTCGCGCAGCAGAACATGTCGACCGGCAGGATACGTTTGAGCTTGGCGTTCATCTCGCGCAGGGTTTCGGACAAACCATAACCCTTGGCGGTCATGCCATAGAAAACTTCGGCCAACGGCATGGCACCGACAGCGGCCGGCAAACCATGGCCGGTGAAATCACCGAGCAACACATGCATGTCGCCGGCCGGGGTAAACGCGGCCAGCAACAGATCGCCGTTGAACAGCGCATAGGGCGATTGCAGATAGCGGATGTTCGGCGCATTCAGGCAACCGGAGTGGGCCACCTTGTCGAACACGGCTTTGGCCACTCGCTGTTCGTTGAGCAGGTAATCGTGGTGCCTGGCGATCAGGTCGCGCTGTTCCAGCACCGTGGCCTGCAAACGCCGCAAGCGGTCCATTGCCTTGATCTTGGCCGCAAGGATTACCTGGTTGTAAGGCTTTGCCAGAAAGTCGTCGCCCCCGGCCTCCAGACAACGAGCCAGGGCTTCGCTTTCGGTCAGCGACGTCAGAAAGATGATCGGCACCAGGGTTTCGCCGGCCAGCGCCTTGATCTGCTGCGCGGCCTCGAAGCCATCCATCACCGGCATCATGGCGTCCATCAGCACCAGGTGCGGCCGCTGCGAGCGAAACGCCTCGACCGCCTCGGCGCCATTACTGGCTGTCAGCACTTCATGCCCCTGACGACGGACAATAGTCGACAGCAGCATACGATCGGCCGCACTGTCTTCGGCGATCAGAATCGTCAGCGGCTCGAGCGGCTGCATGACAGTCAACTGATGTCGAACAGCTTGTCGAAGTTGGAGATGGCGAGGATTTTCTTCACATCGCTACTGCTGTTGACGACACGAATATCGGAGTTGTCGCCACCGGCGTGATCGCGCAGCAAAAGCAACATGCCAAGCGCCGAACTGTCGAGATACGTGGCTTCCTTCAGATCTACGACGATGGACTCGGGTTTCCGGTTGAGTCGCTCGTAGGACTCGCGAAACTCCTGATGCCGACCGAAATCGAATCGCCCCTTAACCGAAATCGTCAACTTTTGCCCATCCGGGGATACTTCTGTAACGACTGACATTTCACGGCTTCCTTGTCATTGGCGAACGTACGTGTACAAGGTTTAGCACTTGCCGGGGGCTGGAGCAAGGTCAAAAGATCGCAGCCTTCGACAGCGTCTCCGGAATCAGGTTTGCATGCACCCGTGCAGGTGCTGCCGTAGGCTGCAATCCTTTGAGATCAACACTCAATACGAATCCTGACGCGGCAACCGCTGGGACAATTCATCCAGCAACTTCTGCTCGCGCTTGTCTTCCAGTTGCCGTGCCTCATCCATGTAGCGCTGAACCAGTTTGCGCAAGCCTTCGACCCGGGCAAATGCCTGTTGCCAGGCTTCTCGGGCCTTGTTCAGATTGTTTTGATGCCAGTTCAGGCTCTGGCGCTGCTGGTCGATGGCCGTGCCCAATTGCGCGAGAAAACCCTGATAGCCCAGCAGCCACTGACCCGAAACGCCGCCGCTGCCGCGCACGATCCATTGTTCCTGGTAGTCGAGACGGAAGGCTTCGAGGTCGGCGAGTTTACTTTCTGCCAAACGAACCTGGCCCTGGAAGTGCCCCAGGCGCTGGACGGCGGTTTTCTCGGCCTTTTCAGCCATTTCCACCACGGGCGCCAGACGTGCCGCGCGACTCGAGGCCATGACCGGTTAACCGCCCGGCGCTGGTGCGAAGACCGACGCGAGATGGTTTTCGCTGGCGCCCATGCTGATGTTGTCGTTCAAGCCCTGACGCAGGTACATGGTCATGGCCGGTTGCAGATTGATCGCGGTGTCGGTTTCCCGGTCCCCGCCGGGCACATAGGCGCCAACGCTGATCAGGTCGCGGCTCTGCTGATAGCGCGACCAGTATTGCTTGAACATCTGTGCGTGGTTCAAGTGCTTGATGCCGACCACCGATGGCATGACCCGGCTGATGGACGCTTCGATGTCGATGGCCGGGTAATGCCCTTCCTCGGCCAGGCGCCGGGACAGCACGATGTGCCCGTCGAGCACGCCCCGCGCCGAGTCGGCAATCGGGTCTTGTTGGTCATCGCCTTCAGACAATACCGTGTAGAACGCGGTGATCGAACCGCCGCCCTTTTCGGCGTTACCGGCCCGCTCCACCAGTTTCGGCAACTTGGCAAACACCGACGGCGGATAGCCCTTGGTCGCCGGCGGTTCGCCGATGGCCAGGGCGATTTCCCGCTGGGCCTGGGCGAAACGGGTCAGGGAATCCATCAGCAACAGGACGTTCTTGCCCTTGTCGCGGAAATATTCGGCGATCCGCGTGCAGTACATGGCCGCACGCAAACGCATCAGCGGCGCATCGTCCGCCGGCGACGCCACCACCACTGAACGCTTGAGCCCTTCTTCACCGAGGATGTGCTCGATGAACTCTTTAACTTCACGACCCCGCTCACCGATCAATCCGACCACGATAATGTCGGCCTCGGTGAAACGGGTCATCATGCCCAACAGCACACTCTTGCCGACGCCGGTACCGGCGAACAGCCCGAGGCGCTGACCGCGACCGACCGTCAACAAACCGTTGATGCAGCGAATGCCCACGTCCAGCGGCTGGCTGATCGGGTCACGCTTGAGCGGGTTGATGGTTGGACCGTCCATCGGCACCCAGTCTTCAGCCTTCATCCCGCCCTTGCCATCCAGCGCACGACCGGCGCCATCAAGCACCCGCCCGAGCATGCTCATGCCCATTGGCAAGCGACCGTTGTCCGCCAGGGGAACCACGCGTGCGCCTGGCGCAATGCCGGCGACGCTGCCGACCGGCATCAGAAAGACTTTGCTGCCGGAGAAGCCCATGACTTCGGCTTCGACCTGCACCGGGTGATAGCTGTCATCGTTGATGACCATGCAGCGGCTGCCCATGGCGGCGCGCAAGCCTTCGGCTTCGAGGGTCAGGCCGACCATGCGCAACAGGCGACCTTCGAGGATCGGCGCGCCAGCCAGCTCCGTGGCCTCGGCATAGCTGCCGAGGCGTTTGGCGAAGCTGGTGCGATCAAGGCGCATCGGGATCGTCCAGTTCCGGTTCGACCGGGGTGACGGCAGGCTTCTTGTCGATCGGCAATTCCAGGCTGAGGTCCGGCGCGGCCGGGTGCAACGTCTGATCGTGGAGTTGATCGAACAGCTTGGCCATGACCTGGGTCACACGGGTTTCGATGGTCGCATCGATACGGCTGTGTTCGGTCTCGACCCGGCAACCGCCCGGCAACAAGGATTCGTCCTCGACGATGCGCCAGGTTTCTTCATGGCGCTCGCGCAGGGCTTTGACCTGTTCGAAATCCTGCGGGTTGACGTACAACCGCACATTGCCCACGCCCAGTGGCAAGAGCTTGAGCGCTTCACGCATGACGTGTTCGATCTGCGTCGAGTCGATGGCCAGCTCGCGCTGAATAACCTGTTTGGTGATGTGCTGCACAAGGTCGACCAGCGACTTTTCGATCTGGGTGTCCTGCTCGGCAATCGGTTCAAACAGGTTGGCCATCAGCTGTTCCAGGCCCGCGATCTTGGCCGTCAGGGCCACTTCGGCTTCCTGACGGACCTTGAGCGTGGTGCTATGGAAACCTTCTTTCTCGCCAACCGCGAAGCCTTCGTTGTAGGCCTCCTGGCGAATGCTTTCGAGCTCTTCGAGGGTCAGTGGCTGGACTTCTTCCAGCGGCACTTCTTCCATTTCCGGCGGTTCGGGTTCCGGTTCCGGCTCGGGTTCCGGCACAAACGGGTCGAAGCTGGGCAGCGCCCAGACGTCGAAACCTGCGACGTCCTTGCCACGGATCAGGTCGGTCTGGGACTCATCATGTTTGGACGACATAGTGACCTTAGATCATCTCTTCGCCGCCCTTCCCGCCGAGAACGATTTCTCCGGCTTCGGCCATACGGCGGGCAATGGTGAGGATTTCTTTCTGCGCCGTTTCCACGTCGCTGACACGCACCGGGCCTTTGGCCTCGAGGTCGTCGCGCAACAGTTCGGCCGCTCGTTTGGACATGTTCTTGAAGATCTTTTCCTTGACGCCTTCGTCCGATCCCTTGAGGGCCAGCACCAGGACGTCCGAGGACACTTCGCGCAACAGCGCCTGAATACCGCGGTCGTCGACATCGGACAGGTTGTTGAACACGAACATGAGGTCTTCGATCTGACCGGACAGGTCTTCGTCGACTTCGCGGATCGAGTCCATCAGCTGACCTTCGATCGAGCTGTCGAGGAAGTTCATGATGTCTGCCGCGCGCTTGATGCCACCCAGGGTGGTACGCGAGGCATTCGAGTTGCCGGAGAACTGCTTCTCGAGAATCTGGTTGAGCTCTTTCAGGGCCGCCGGCTGCACGGTGTTCAGCGAAGACACCCGCAGGATGATGTCCAGCCGCACCTTATGGTCGAAGTTGCCCAACACTTCACCGGCCTGGTCCGGGTCGAGGTACGCCACCACGATCGCCTGGATCTGCGGGTGCTCGTAACGGATCACGTCGGCGACGGCGCGCGGTTCCATCCACTTCAGGCTGTCGAGGCCACTGGTGTTGCCACCCAGCAAGATCCGGTCGATCAGGCCGTTGGCCTTGTCTTCGCCCAGGGCCTGGGTGAGCATTTTGCGCACGTAGTCATCGGAGCCGACGCCCAGGCTGGTCTGGTCGCCGACGATGTCGACGAACTCACTCATGACCTGTTCGACCTGCTCGCGGTGCACGTTACCCATCTGGGCCATGGCCACGCCCACACGCTGGACCTCTTTGGGCCCCATGTGGCGCAGCACTTGTGCGGCATCCGTAGAACCCAGGGACAGCAGCAGAATCGCGGCTTTATCAACCCGGGACAGTTTGGCGACAGCGGCTCGGTTATCACTCATCTGCGTTAATCCACTCTTTCACGACCTGGGCCACGCGACCCGGATCTTCTGCCACCAGACTCTTGATTGCGTTCAACTGTGCGTCATAGCCTTCGCTCGGGCTCGGCAGCAGGATGCTGGTCGGGCCACCGAGGCTGACGCGATCGTTAGCCAGTTCGCCGTCCAGGCCGCCCATGCCACCGAGCTCCATGTCGCCGCCAAAGGCCGCGAGTTGCTTGTCTTTGCCGCCGCCGGTGATGTTCTTGAGCACCGGACGCAGCACACCGAACACCAGCACCAGGATGAACAACACGCCCAGCACTTGCTTGACGATGTCCCAGAACCACGGCTGGGAGTAGAACGGAATCTCGGCGATCACTTCACCGCGCTCAGCAGAGAACGGCATGTTGATCACGCTGACGCTGTCGCCACGGCTGGCGTCGAAACCGACCGCGTCCTGCACCAGGCGAGTGAAGCGCGCCAATTCATCGGCGCTCCACGGCGCACGGGTGGTTTCGCCATTGGCCGCGTTGACCTTGACCTGATCGTCCACCACCACCGACACCGACAGGCGATTCAAACGGCCCTGCTGTTGCTTGGTGTGGCTGATGGAACGGTCGAGTTCGAAGTTCTTGGTGGATTGTTGACGCTTGTCCGCCGGGTACGGCGCCAGCATCGGCTGACCGGTGGCCGGGTCCATGATTTGCTGACCGTTGGCATCGAGCAGTGGCTGGCCTGGCTGCACCATGCCGGCCGACGCGGTGGCGCCACCAGTGGTTTGCGGCGCCGAGGCAGGCGACGGCGGCTGGTTGCTCAAGGCACCCGGCACACCTTGCGGGCCATTGCTGGCGGTACGTTGTTCGTTGACCGACTGCTCGCTGCGCAACGCCGGTTGATCCGGGTTGAACTGCTCGGAAGTCGATTCGACGGCGCTGAAATCCACATCGGCCGAGACTTCGGCTTTATAGCGGTCGTTGCCCAGCACCGGTTGCAGGATGTTGTGCACGCGCTGAGTCAGCATGCTTTCCATGCGACGGCTGTAATCGAACTGCTTGCCGGCCATGGTCAGCTCGGAGTTTTCCGCCTGATCCGACAGCAGGTTGCCCTTCTGGTCGACGACGGTGATCTGCGATTTGCTCAGTTCGGGAACGCTGGTCGCCACCAGATTGATGATGGCGACGACCTGGCCTGGCTCCAGCGAGCGACCGGAATACAGTTCAACCAGAACCGAAGCGCTGGGCTTGCGCTCGTCACGCACGAACACCGAACTTTTCGGAATCGCCAGGTGCACGCGGGCACCCTTGACGTTGTTCAGGCTGGAAATGGTCCGGGCCAGTTCGCCTTCGAGGCCGCGACGATAACGGGTCGCTTCCATGAACTGACTGGTACCCAGCCCCTGTTCCTTGTCGAGAATCTCGAAACCGATGTTGCCGTCGCTGGGAGTGACACCAGCGGCCGCGAGCTTGAGCCGCGCACGGGACAGGTCATCGGCCTTGACCAGCAAGGCACCGGAATTCGGTTCGACGGTATAGGGAATGTCGGCGGCGGCCAGGGTTTCCATGACCTGTTTGGCGTCCATGCCGGCAAGGCTGCCGTATAGAGGCCGGTAGTCCGGCTGCTGGGACCACAACACGACGGCAAAACCAATCGCCACGCTCGCAGCCAGGCCGACCAACAGGCCCACCTGACGCAACATGGTCATCTCGGAGAGGTTTTCCAGGAAAGACAACCCGAACAACGGCGGTTTGCCGTCTATTGGAGTGGCCTTGGCCGGAACATTATCGGCGATTGCTTCTGCCATGACTCAATCTCGTCCTTAAACCGGCATCTGCATGATGTCTTGGTAAGCCTGAACCAGCTTGTTACGCACTTGGGTCAGTGCCTGAAAAGACACACTGGCCTTCTGTGAGGAAATCATCACGTCCGTCAGGTCGACGCCGCTTTTACCGATCTCAAAGGCACTGGCCAACTGATTGGATGCCTGCTGGGTGTCGTTCACTTTATTGACGGCCTGACCGAGCATGTCGGCAAAGCTGCTGCCACCCATTTCAGGAACTGCGGCAGTCGATTTCGGCGCAGACATGGCATCCATTTGCATGGCGCGCATATCCAGCATCAACCGGTTGAATTCAATACCTTGGCTCATGGTCTGCTCTCTTTGGCTACTCGCAATTTTTTGACACTCACTCGGCGAGTAGTGAGGTGTTAGCAACAAGGGTGCCAGCTCCGTGGCCGCTCTAAACAAAAGCTCTCATGTGCTTTTTTTGCCGACCGTTACGTGGCGAACAAATACGCTTCCACATCCATTCCGGCATCGCGCATCTGTGCCAGCTTGTAGCGTAAGGTGCGCGGGCTGATGCCCAGTCGCTCGGCGGCTTCCTTGCGACGACCGCGCTCGGAGCGCAAGGTGTCGATGATCATCTGGAACTCACGGCGCCGCAGGTCATCGCCGAGAGCGCCCGCCGATTCGGTGTCGACTTCCACTGTTCGTGCAGGCACCGGCGCCAATGCTGGCAATGGCGCACACGCCACGGGCCCGGCCAGGCAGAAATCCTGCGGCTGGATCAAACCGCCCTGTTGCAGGATCAACGCACGCTGGATTGCGTTATCCAGCTCACGCACATTGCCCGGCCACGGATAGCCGATCAGGCACGCCTGCGCCTCAGGCGAAAGCCTTGCCGCGGCATGCTTCATTTTATTGACGTGCTTGGCCAGCAGGCGCTCGGCCAGCGGCAGGATGTCGGCGGTGCGCTCGCGCAGCGGACGCCAGGCCAACGGGAACACCGACAGGCGATAGTAAAGATCTTCGCGGAAACGCCCCGCCGCCACTTCACCGGCCAGGTCACGGTTAGTGGTAGCGACCACTCGAATATCCAGCGTGATCGGCTTGCGTGCGCCGACTCGCTCGACTTCACGCTCCTGCAATACGCGCAGTAACTTGGCCTGCAGGCCGAGGGGCATTTCAGAAATTTCATCGAGCAGGATCGTCCCGCCATCGGCCTGCTCGAACTTGCCGGCCTGCGCCGCGATGGCGCCAGTGAACGAACCCTTTTCGTGACCGAACAAAGTGGCTTCAAGCATATTGTCCGGGATCGCTGCGCAGTTGATCGCAATGAACGGCTGACTGGCGCGATGGGAGTGCTGATGAATGTAACGCGCCAGCACTTCCTTGCCGGTCCCGGACTCACCGGAGATCAACACCGTGGAATCACTGCGCGCCACGCGCGCGGCCAATTCCAGCAATTGCGCACTGGCCGGCTCGAACGCCACAGGCCCCTCGCTCTCGGTCGCGCCGAGATTGCCCAAGGCGTGACGCGCCACCAAGTCGAGCAAGGCTTTGGGCTCGAACGGCTTGACCAGGTAATCCGCCGCACCTTGACGCATGGCGTCGACCGCACGTTCAACCGCACCGTGAGCGGTCATCAACAACACCGGCAGTTGTGGCTGACGAGCCCGCAGCAATCCAAGCAGCTGATGACCGTCCATGCCCGGCATATTGACGTCACTGACCACCAGGCTAAATGCCTCGGCGCCAACTGCAGCCAGCGCCTCTTCCGCCGAACCGACCGCCTTGTAATCGTGTCCGGCAAGCAACAGCGTATCGGCCAGTGCTTCCCGGAGCGCGCGATCATCCTCGACCAGTAAAACCTTGATGGTCATATCCTTCACTTCACTCCCTGAGCGCTGGGCTGCTCACCCGCGAAAAGCGGCAGGATCACCTGCGCGCAAGTGCCGCGACCCGGTCGCGAACGCAACTGCAATTCTCCCTGATGAGCACGAGCCACTGCCTTGACCACGGTCAGGCCCAGACCGGTACCGGTGGTTTTGGTGGTGAAAAACGGCTCGCCCAAACGTGCCAACACCTTCGTGTCGATACCACTGCCGCTGTCGCTGATCGATATGCGCAGGTTGTTGTCGCGGGTATACAGGTGAACCTTCAAACGGACGTCGCCGGCGCTGGCCTGAATGGCGTTTTCGATCAGATTGAGGATCGCTCCGACCAGCGTGTCGCGATTGCACAGCAACTCACCGGCATGACTGTCGCATTGCCAGCGCACCGGCAGATCCTGAACATGAGTCAGCGCCGCCGCTTGCAGCGACTGCATCAGCATTTTTGGGGTGACGCGATCGGTCAACGGCAGCTCACCGCGAGCGAACACCAGCATGTCGCGCACCTGGTGTTCCAGCTCATGCAGACGCTCTTTCAGGCGGCCGGCAAAACGCTGCTGCGTGGCGACCGGCAGTTCCTGCTCAGTCAAATGACTGGCATAGAGCAACGCGGCGGACAACGGCGTACGAATCTGATGGGCCAACGATGCGACCATGCGACCGAGCGACGACAAGCGCTCATGGCGGGCGAGTTGATCTTGCAGATGACGGGTTTCAGTCAGGTCGTTGAGCAACACCAACTGACCGGGTTCGGCATCCAGCGAGCGGGTAGCGATCGACAGGCGCCGACCGTCCTTGAGGGAGATTTCGTGACCATCGTCTTCGCGCGGCGCAAAGCATCGCGCAATAACGTGGCGCCACAGCTCGCCTTCGAGGGGCAAGCCGAGCAACTCACACGCGGCGGGATTGGCTTCACGCACGATGCCTTGGGCGTCGATGACGATGACGCCGCCGGGCAATAGATCGAGGAGGTTTTGCAGCCGGTTGGCCAGACGCTCTTTTTCCGCCAGCTCCTGCATGCGCTGGGCGCTGACCACCGCCAGCTCACCCTTGAGCTCGGTGACCCGGGCTTCGAGCATGCTGTAGGAATCAGTCAATTGGCTCGACATCTGGTTGAACAGCGCAAACGCCTGCTCAAGGCCAAGCCGGCTTGCCTGCTCTACGGACGACGGTTGCCCCGAAACATCAGGGACAGGAGACATCTGGGCGGCTTGGGGCATTGTGCTCTCTCGCGTGGTTGACCGTCAGTTAAACGGAACGTTGCGAGGGATGTAGCAATACCCGTGCCTAAAAAAAACTGCCTATAAATGAAGGGGTTGAAAAACAGGCGTCAATCATCCGCCTGTTCATCACCATCACGACGACTCATGCCGTACTTGCGCATCTTTTCCACCAGGGTCGTGCGACGAATACGCAGCCGTTCGGCCGCCCGCGCCACAATGCCGTTGGCGTCATCCAGCGCCTGCTGAATCAACCCTTGCTCCAGACCGCCGAGGTAGTCCTTCAGGTCCAGGCCTTCCGGCGGCAGCAGCGCATTGGCGGCGAAGTCCGGGGTATGACCGTTGATGGCCACCCGCTCTTCGAGATCACTGCGCAGGCTGTCGACCAACTGCTCGTCTTCGTCATCGACGTAGCGGAATTTCTTCGGCAACTCGACCACGCCGATCACCCCGTACGGGTGCATGATCGCCATGCGCTCCACCAGGTTGGCCAGCTCGCGAACGTTGCCCGGCCAGCCGTGACGGCACAGCGACATGATCGCCGCCGAGTTGAAACGGATCGAACCGCGCTTCTCGTGCTCCATGCGCGAGATCAACTCGTTCATCAGCAACGGAATGTCTTCGACGCGCTCACGCAACGGCGCCATCTCGATCGGGAACACGTTCAGGCGATAGTAGAGGTCTTCGCGGAACGTGCCGATCTCGATCATGCTTTCGAGATTCTTGTGGGTTGCCGCGATGATCCGCACATCGACGCTTTGGGTCTTGTTGCTGCCCACGCGCTCGAACGTGCGCTCCTGCAAGACGCGCAACAGCTTGACCTGCATCGGCAGCGGCATGTCGCCGATTTCGTCGAGGAACAGCGTACCGCCGTTGGCCAGCTCGAAACGCCCGGCACGACTGGTGATCGCCCCGGTGAAGGCACCCTTCTCGTGACCGAACAATTCGCTTTCCAGCAACTCGGCCGGAATCGCCCCGCAGTTGACCGGAACGAACGGCGCTTCACGACGCTTGGAGTGGTAGTGCAGATTGCGCGCGACCACTTCCTTGCCAGTGCCGGACTCACCGAGGATCAGCACGCTGGCGTCGGTGTCGGCGACTTGCTGCATCATCTGACGGACGTGTTGAATCGCCCGACTGGTGCCGACAAGGCTGCGGAAAAGATTCGGTTCACGGTGACGACCGCGCTCACGGGCCTGGTCATACATCTCGCGATAGACCTGGGCACGGTGCAGCGAATCGAGCAGTTTGCTGTAGCTGGGCGGCATTTCGAGCGTCGAAAGCACTCGGCGACGCTGGTCTTCCGGCAAGTCAATGGAAGAATTATCGCCCATTAACAAAACTGGAAGGAACTCATCCCAGGTTGAGAGTGTCTTTAACAGGCCCAAAAGTGCACCAGGAGCATTTACCGTCCCGATGAGGACACAGATTACTTCACGACTTGATGACAGAGAGCCGACCGCCTGCTGCCAGTCATGGCTGCCGCAGGGTAAATTTTCTTCGCCAAGAAAATTTAAAATCACCGCCAAATCGCGGCGGCGGACGCTATCGTCATCAATCAGCAGAATTTTGGTTTCACGCCACATGCAATAGCAACTTCCCTAGTCAACTCAATGCCCAAAATGAGGGGCAAGCTAGACGCTTGCAGACACGTTGTGCCTGTAGACGCCTGAAATCTGGAACCAGCCACTAGTTAAGTCAAAAAACCGTGCACAGTCAAATTTATGGCGCACTATGTTTGGATTAACTGAGGGTTAATTAACCAAACAGATGGTAAACCTTTGCCGCGTTCTGTGCTTGGTGGATCTGCGACATCTCGTCGACTATCGCTTGTCGCTCCCCCGTCGCCGCTTCCAGGAGCTGTTTATACACCCCCAGCAACTCCTCCAGGTTTTCGCGCAACGCGGTCTCGTCCACCGAAGCTTCACTCAAGACGTCTTCCATGCAGGAACGGCAAGCCAGGTCCAATTCACCGATGGCCTCCCAGTTACGCTCGGCCAATGCCTCGACCAGGGCGTCCCGGGTATGCTCGATTCGCTGCAATACAAGACTCATGGTGATCTCCTTAAAACTGGGGAGCAGGTGCGCCAATGGCATCCCAACCGTCTTTGACCGTGCGAAGCAGGTCGGCGACTTCGTCGAGGATTTTTGGATCGGTCCTGAGGTTGGCTTCCGCCAGACGCTTCATCATGTAAGCGTAGAGACTATCCAGCTCACTGACGGACTCCGCCTGTTTCTCCAGGTCCAGCCCCTCTCGCAAACCACCGATAATGCCGATGGCCTTGCCGATAAAAACACCCTTATTGGCGACGTCCTTGCGCTCCATGGCACCTTTGGCCTGAGCGATGCGATCCAGACCGCCTTCCATGAGCATTTGCACCAGACGATGAGGACTGGCCTCGGAAGTCTGGGCTTGCGCGCCAATCTTCTGGTACTGCCGAAGGGCTAACATCGGGTTCATGTTTACCTCATCCAAAACTCTGTGATTCGTATAATCAAGCTATCGACATAGCGTCAAAAATCTTTAATCCGAAACTAAAAAAGCCCGACAAGCGGAATCCGCTGCCGGGCTTTTGGCGTTTAGGCGCTATGAAGCGTTCTTCTGTGCGTTCATCGCATCGAACATCGAAGTAATATTGCTCGCCGTTGCCTTCAGCTTGCCGACAAGGGAATCCATGTCGTTGTACTTCTTGGTCAACACCGCCGTCAGCGTCTCGACCCGACGATCCAGGGCTGCCTGCTGGCTGGCCAGATTCGTCTTGGCCTTGGCCAGGTTGGTCGAACGGGTATCCAGGATCCCATCACTGCCAGTGACCGTGTAAGGGGTGATTGCATCGTTCATGCGCGTCAACAGGCCCATGGAGGCATCGCCAGTCGCCGTCGGATCGCCCAGGAACAGCTTCTGAACTTCACCACCGAGCTTCTGGGTATCCATCGCGGTCGAGAACTTGGTGCTATCGAAATCCAGTGCACCGGTTTTCTGATTGGTGGTGATACCCAATTGCGACAGAACAGTGAGTTTGTCACCCGCCCCCGTTGTGACCAACGGCGTACGAATCGATGCCAGAACGCTGCGCGCCAACGGGTCACCGGTCAGTGCTGCAGCAACGGTCGGCTTGCCATTGCTATCCAGGGAAGGCTTGGTCAGCGTATTGACATTGGTCACAACCTGGTTATAGGCATCAACGAAAGCTTGGATGGATTTTTTCAGGCCATCACTGTTCGGGCCAACCGTCACCGTCGTGGTACCACCGGCGACCAAATTCAGGGTCAAGCCGGAAATAGCCGAGTCAACCTTGTTGCTTTTGCTAGTCAGCGCGAGCCCGTCCACGGTGAAACTGGCGTCCACCGCGAAATCGCCGATGGCACCCGCCGAAGTCGCTGTCGGTGCTGCACCCATTTGCTGGCCGGCATTGATCTCCAGACCCGCGATACCGCTGAGGGTGATGTCGGAGCCCGCACCGGTCGCCGTGGACCCCATCACCAGACGCGAGCCAAACGAGTCGGTCACGATGTTGGCGCTGAAACCGTTCGCGCCCTGCTGGGTGTTGATCGCATCGCGAACCGACTGCAACGTCGCGCCGGCCGGAATGGTGACAGAACTGGATACGCCATTTTGCGTGATATTGAGCGTGCCGCTCGCAACGGCACTGCTGGCACCGCCGGCAAAGGCCGCGGTGGCCACTTTGGACGAGGTCGCAAGGTTATTGACCTTGACCACGTAGGAACCGTTGACGGCCGTGTTGCTGGCCACAGAGGTCAATACTTTCGCGTCGGCGGACGTGGCGTTGTAACCCAGGAACTGCGGAGCTTGCGTATCTTGCAGCTTCTTGATTGCAGCCTGGAAGTTCGCCAGGACACTTTTGAGAGTACCAATACCGGAAATCTGCGCAGTATTGGTGGTCGTCTGACGATCGATCTGATTCTGCTTGGCCGCCTTGTCGGCGTTGACCAGAGCCTTGACGATATCACCGGTATTAATACCGGAGCCTAAGCCCGTGCCCGGTAGAATTGGACTTGCCATGTGGAACTCCCTTCAGTGTGTCGCCGGCCTTTTGACCACTACAACGCCCAAAAGAACATAGCAACAAAATTCGTGCCAGCTGTCAGACTTTTGCGCTGAACAACAGACTGCTTGCATCATTCAAACTGTTCGCCAGCTTAAGGACTTCTTCGTTGGGGATTTGACGAATCACCTCACCGGAGTCACTGGCAATCACTTTGACCACAACTTTGCCTGAAGGCTCGTCAATCGAGAACTCCAGGTTACGCTTGACCGACTGAACGAACTTTTCGATTTCCTGAACGGCCATCTTCAGTTTTTCCTGCTCGGTCTGGTCTTTTTTACCTTCTTCCTTGACGGCAACCACTGGCGTAGTTTCCGCTCGAGGCTTTTCCGCAGGCTTATCGGCAACAGTCGTCGCCTGCTGGGCCGCAGGATAAGACAAGTTCAGCTTGACGCTCATATCCATGTCCATCACCTCTTAAAGTAAAAAGCGAGAGAGCGCGACAAGCGCACTCCCCCGCCAAAACTCATCGGCTATTACTGAAGCAGTTTCAGTACAGCGGATGGCAGTTGGTTGGCCTGAGCCAGAACTGCGGTGGAAGCTTGTTGCAGAGTTTGTTGCTTGGTCAGCTGTGCAGTTTCAGCAGCGAAGTCGGTATCTTGTACGCGGCTCAGTGCAGCACTGGCGTTTTCGTTGATGTTTTGCAGGTTGGAGATGGTGCTGGAGAAACGGTTTTGTGCAGCACCCAGGTCAGCACGAGTGCTGTTGATTCGCGACAGAGCGGCGTCGATAGCCGAGATAGCCGACGCTACAGCAGAGTGGTTGGCTGCGTTGGAGGTACCGGAAATGGTAGTACCGGTCATGCCCAGGGCGCTGGAGTCGAAGCTCGAAGCCAGGGTCAGAGTGATCTGGTTGTCGGAGGTGGTGTTGGAACCAACCTGGAACTCCATCGCACCAGCAGTACCATCCAGCAGCGCCTTGCCGTTCAGGTTAGTCGACTGAGCGATACGGGTCAGTTCAGCAACCGACTGTTGGTATTCTTTGTCCAGAGCGGTACGGTCAGCAGTGCCGTTGGAGTCGTTACGCGACTGAACTGCGATTTCACGCATACGCTGCAGGATGTTGGTCGATTCTTGCAGAGCGCCTTCAGCGGTCTGAGCGATCGAAACACCGTCGTTGGCGTTTTTGATAGCCATGGTCTGACCACGGATCTGCGAGGTCATACGGGTAGCGATCTGCAGGCCGGCGGCGTCGTCTTTGGCGCTGTTGATTTTCAGGCCGGAAGACAAGCGAGTCATCGAAGTCGACAGTGCGTCGGAAGCACGGTTCAGGTTCTTCTGAACACCCAGAGATGTAGTGTTGGTGTTTACTGTTAAAGCCATGACGAATTCCTCGTTGGTTGGGTACTACGGCTTCCGGCCCTGGCAACCGCCCGGTATGGCCTAGAGAACCTTCGTAATAGTTATCGTCGCGAATGCAGGTTGCTTGAGGGGATTTTTGAAATTTTTTGCCATCACACTGCCACCCCCTGTAAAACCAAGCCATAGCGACGATCCAACCACCAAAAAATGACGCCAGAGAACTGCCACAACCCTTCCTTACGCCCCGCTTGCGTTGACCTGCCACGGCATTACGCGGAATTGACAGCCATCAACAAATCAACCAGTTCGTATTCAAGGTAATCCGCGAGCGCCAGCCAGTCCTGTCGCTCCTGGCTATCCAGCATGCCTGTCAGCAATGCCATCCACCGGGCCGCGATCTGGCTGTCTGCTCCACCGACCCGCGACTGCACCTGCTCCGCTACCTCGACCATGACCAGCGCCGCCTCGACATCCCTTCCCAGACGAAACAACGCTGAACATTGCCGGGCCTGATCAACGAGTAGCTCTTCGCTCATCGACTGAACTCCGGATGAAATGTCGTGCCGACAATCATGGCCCCGGCTCGACTGCTGTTGTAGAAGACGACGTGTGGATGCGCAGCGATATAGCGCTCCAGCTCACACAAGTAACTACGGAAATTGAGCTGAGTCTTGACCCGCTGCCCATGCCCATCCAACACCCAATGACGAGCCGCGACCAATTGCGGGCCAAGGTCGCCGTCATCCCAACCGGCATGGGTTTTGTTGTTGGGGAACGCGAAGTCCGCCCCGAACAGCGTGATCTGACTGGCACCCATTTTCACCGCCAGGTCCACCGCCGGATGAATCACGCTGCCGCCTGCAAACAACCCTGCCCGTGGGAGCTGCTTGCGCAGATCGCGAAAGACCGGGCTTGCCGAGTAGGCGACATAGCGTTTGCCTTGCCAGGCCTGCAAGACCGCAGGAGCCACCAGCGGCATGTAGACCAGCGTGATGTCTGCGCTGTCCTCGGGCGGCAGATGGCGCTGCGAGATACGCTGGTCGATCGTGACGACGACATCCGGTTTGATACCGTTCTCGATGAGCGGCCGGTAAGCGGTATCGACACAAACGAACAGCGGTCGCTGGGTCTGGCCGCGAATTGATCGCAAGGTTACGAAGTGCTGTTCCAGGCTCGGCCCGGTGGCGATGACGAACATCGGCTGGCCAGCGTGTGTGGCGAACAATTGTGCGGCGTCGCTATCGACGCGGATCTGTTCGACACTTTCCAGCAAGCGCGCGGCGATTTCCGGATTGTCCGGATCAAACTCACAGTTGTTGAACGTCAGATGGGTTTCGCTGACCAAGCGGTCACGGATCTTCGCGTTGAAGTCATCGGCCAGCACCAGCTCTGAAGGCAGGGCAAAGAACGGCAAACAAATTTCAGCCAAATCACCGGCGTAGTGCAGCTCGATCCGCGAATCACTGAGCCACGGCTGCTGATCGAGCAATTGCAACACCAGCGCAAACACTGCGCCGTTAAGGATATGTACGTGTAACTGAATCAGCCCCGAACGCTGCAGCAGCTCCAGTTGCAGATCACCCAGCCCTGTGCCGTAAACGTGTAACACCGGGCTGTCGACCGGCAGGCTTGCGGCCTGAAGCTGCGCTTCGCGGGTACGGTCATGGCGACTGGTCAGCTGAATGCCGTTGATGCTCAGGGTCGAGCCGAGCCCTTCCACCAGATCGGCCTGCAACGGGCCCGGATCTTCAGACAGCAGACGCTCAGCCACGGCCGGCCAGCGACGCTGGATGAGTTCGGCGTTGGGTTGAAAAAACTCGCTCATGGCGCCTCGCTGTGATTCGGGCAAAAAAATAGCGCTCAAGGTTACACCTTGAGCGCTTTTTTTGTGTCCGGCTTTTAGAAGATCAAGGGCGATAGATGATCGCCGAACCCCAGGACAAACCAACACCAAAACCGCTGAGTGCCACACGCTTCCACTTGGAGTCGAGCACGTGCTTTTCCAGCAGCAATGGAATGCTCGACGACACGGTGTTACCGGTCTCGACCATGTCCTTGAGGAACTTCTCGGGCTCGCCCTCGAAGCGTCGCGCCACGGCATCGACAATCGCCGCGCTGCCCTGGTGAATGCAGAAAGCATCGATATCGTCGGCCGTCAGGCCCGAGTCAGCGAGCAGCTCATGCAAATGCGCAGGCACTTTGAGCAGCGCAAAGTTGAACACCTGACGGCCGTTCATGAAGAACACCCCGTCGGTAACCTTCAGGTGCGGCGCGCCGGAACCGTCAGTGCCGAACTTGGCCTTGCCCAACTGCCATGGCGCGTCTTCGCCCATCCAGGTGGCGGTGGCGGCATCGCCGAACAGCATGGTGGTGTTGCGATCTTCCGGGTCGACGATCTTCGAATACGGATCGGCGGTCACCAGCAGGCCATTCTTCAGGCCGGCGGCTTCCATGAAGCCCTTGATGGCGTAGATGCCGTAGACGTAACCGGAGCAGCCCAGGGAAATATCGAACGCGGCCACAGTCGTTGGCAGGCCCAGCTTGTCCTGAACGATGGCGGCGGTGTGCGGCAGGCCTTCTTCGTCGCCGTTCTGGGTCACGACGATCAGCACGTCGATCGCTTCACGTTTCAATTCAGGGTTGTTGGCGAACAGCGCGTTGACTGCTTCGACACACAAGTCCGAAGTTTCTTGCCCGGCGTCTTTGCGCGGCAGGAAGGCCGAACCGATCTTGCCCAGGATGAACTCTTCATCCTTCTCGAATTTTGCACCTTGTGCGTAATTGTCCACGCCGGCTACAGGAACGTAGCTCGCAATGCTCTTTATGCCAATCATTACGGCTTCCCAATAATAAACAGCCCAATACCACCGCTCGCAAGGAATCGAGGGGCGCCGACAAACAACGAATAACGTCGCCCTCAAGGAGGTGACAGCGGGAAGAGTAAAAGGCCATCACTGAGCCAAAAGCAGGCCAGGCGCCCTCTTCCCTATTTATACAATACAGTGAAGATGCGCGTAATGACTCGCAGGTCACGCTATTTTGCCGAATCAGCCCCACAAGCGGTTATTCGACCAGCGACCAGTCCAGCGGCGTTCCGCGCTTGATGGCCTGGCGGGCACGGCGGCCCAGAAGGGTTTCAGCGTGTTTCGGGGCCAGCCCCAGGCCTGGACGGATGGCCCGCAGATTAGCGGCGGTAAAAGGCTCACCGGCGATCATGTCCTGGGTGACATACAGCGACCGGCGGTACACCAGGGACTTGCGCTCGGCGTCAGTCACGCCGTAATGCACCTGGCCCATGGCCTGCCAGGCGCGCTCGGTTTCGACCACCAGGCTGGCAAGCTCGGCTGGTTCCAGGGAGAAACTGGCGTCCACACCTCCGGCGGCACGGTCGAGGGTGAAGTGTTTTTCCACCACCGTCGCCCCCAGCGCTACGGCGGCGACAGACACCCCGACGCCCATCGAATGGTCGGATAAACCGACTTCACAGCCAAACAACTCGCGCAGATGAGGAATCGTGCGCACGTTGCTGTTGGCCGGCGTTGCCGGGTATGTGCTGGTGCACTTGAGCAACACCAGGTCCTTGCAACCGGCCTCACGGGCGGCACGCACGGTTTCATCGAGCTCGGCGATGCTGGCCATGCCGGTGGAAATGATCAGCGGCTTGCCGGTGGCCGCAACCCGACGAATCAACGGCAGATCAGTGTTCTCGAAGCTGGCGATCTTGTAGGCCGGCACATCGAGGCTTTCGAGGAAGTCCACCGCGGTGTCATCGAACGGTGTGGAGAACGCCAGCATGCCCAGCTCTTTGGCCCGGGCGAAAATCGGCGCGTGCCATTCCCACGGCGTGTGGGCCTTTTCGTACAGCGCATACAGCGAAGAACCGGCCCACAAGCTGTTGGGGTCCTTGATGAAGAACTCGCCTTCGGACAAGTCCAGGGTCATGGTCTCGGCGGTGTAGGTTTGCAGCTTCAAGGCATGGGCGCCGGCCTTGGCCGCGGCTTCGACGATTTTTATCGCCATGTCCAGCGACTGGTTATGGTTGCCGCTCATCTCGGCAATGATGAACGGCGGCGCATCGGCACCGATCGAGCGGTTGCCGATCTTGAAACTGGTCATTGTTCTGGATCCTTCAATACACGCGTGAACGCGCAAGCACTCTGAGTAAAACCACCCTCGCGGAAAACCTTCAGCGATGGCTGATTGGCCGGCAGCACCTGAGCCGTGATGGCCTCAAGTTGTGGCCAATGCGCCGTGACGAACGCTTCGCCCCGCGCCAGCAGCGCCCTGCCCCAGCCCAGGCCGAATCGGCCTTCGAACAGATAGATCGAGACTTCGGCCCGAGTACCGTCAAGGTCATAGCGCAGCATACCGACCGGGCCGTCATCCGCCTCGGCAATCAACAGCAGTCGCTGGGGATTGTTCAGGCTCGCAGCCAGCCAGACCTGGTGCCGTTGCCAATCGATGACGTCGGTGTCCAGCGACCAGCGCCGTACCGCCTCGGCATTACGTCCCTCGAACAACAAATGCGCATCGTCCGCAGTGGCCCGACGCACCTGCAGTACCGCTCCCGCCAGTGCTGCCGCCACCCGCTGCGCGCCACGGCCATCGACCAACTGCCGTGAGCGTTCGGCCATACTTTGACGAAAACCTTGATTGCCTACGACAAAACCAATGGCTTGGCGCAATTGCTCGACGCTGACATGCTCGCGGTTGCCCAGGAACACATGAGCCCCCGAGGTCGCCATCACCTCGCCGTTCGCCTGCTGATTATTCGAGACCGCAATGCAAATCGTCGGCAGCCCCATGGCCGCCCGCTCCCAACTGGTGCCGCCACCGGCACCGATAAACAGGTCGGCCTCGGTCATCAGCCGATAGAAGTCGCTGACAAAACTGTGCAGACGCCAGTTCGGACGATACGCCGCCAGCGCCTGCATCTGCTCCCAGGCCGGGTTGTCTGCCCCCGCCACGAAATCGACCTCCAGCTCATGAAGGTCCGCCAGCGCCAACATTGCGTGGTGGGTCTGCATGGCCGCATCGAAGCCGCCGAAGTTCACCAACACTCGCCTGGCCCGAGGCTTGATTTCGACCGCCGGGCAGCAGAACTCATCGCGCAACATCGCAAAACGTGGGCCGAGCAAGGTCTGGCAGTCGGGCGTCAGCAGCGTGGCATAAGCCTCTGGGGTGCCCGACAGATTTTGATTGAGCAGCAGATCGACGCGGTACTGCCGAGTGGCCAGGTCATCCACCGCGGCGATCCGTGGTGCCCAGCGACGGGCCGCAGTCTGCCAGTGATGATCGAGGCCATAGTGGTCAACGATGATCCAGTCGAAAGCCGGATGGCTTTCCATGGCTTGCGCCAGCGCGGCGATGTCCGCCTGCCACGGCAGCATCGATTCGATGGCCTGCTGCGGATCTTCATCGGGGTAGCGCGGCGGCAGCGCGAAGGTCTCGAAGCCCTCGCTTGCCAGGCTGTCCAGTCGATGCCCCGGCAGCAGGCGACAGGCGAAGGCAACGTGCGTGCCCTGCTTGCGCAACACCCTGGCCAGGGTCAGGCAGCGGGCAATATGGCCGCTGCCAATGGTTGGCGACGCGTCAGCGCGGATCAGTACCCTCATTGCAACTCACCACCAGCCTTCAATGCGGCGTAAAGGTATTCGGCGCGTTTCCAGTCTTCAAGGGTGTCGATGTCCTGTACCAGGTAGCGCGGCAGAATCACCGGCAGGCTCGCCGGCGAAAACAGTGCATCACCACGCAACCAGGCCTCGCTGCGCCCCCAGTAGAACTGGCCGGCATCTTGAAAGGCTTCGGGCAAGTCCTGGGAACGAGTGTCACGAAACTCCGGATAGAGCGAGGTCAGGGCGCCCTGCTCGTCGAGGGTCAAGGCACGCTGCACCGGAAAACCAAAACCGGTGACTGAGAACGCGAAAGACTTGTCCGGGTGCTGCACCAGCAACTCATGCCCCTGACGCAGATAACGCGCTTGCAACAACGGCGCCGTCGCATAGATGCAGCAGGCATGGTCGAACGGCGGCAATTGATTCAAGGCATGCACAATCACTGCCGCAGTCCCGGTGAAATCGTCAGCCAGTGCCGCAGGCCGCATGAACGGCACCTGAGCGCCATTGGCTCGTGCGACTTCGGCGATTTCCTCATCGTCGGTACTGACGATCACCTGGTCGAACAGGCGCGACTCCAGCGCCGTGCGAATCGAACGGACGATCATCGGCACGCCGTCAAACGGCTTGAGGTTCTTGCGCGGGATTCGCTTGCTGCCACCACGGGCCGGAATGATCGCAACACAGCTCAAGAGTCACTACTCCTCAAGGATCAGTCGTCGCAATTGCTCGACCACATAGTCCTGTTGTTCATCGCTCAGCAGAGGAAACAGCGGCAGGCTGATGGCCTCGGCGTAATAACGTTCGGCCTGGGGAAAATCACCCACGGCAAAACCCAGGTCGCGATAGTACGGCTGCAAGTGCAGCGGAATATAGTGCAGATTCACCCCGACACCGGCTGCTCGCAAGCCTTCGAACACCTGTCGATGACTGAGGTTGATCCGCTCCGTCTGCAAGCGCACCACGTACAGATGCCACGCCGATTCGGCCTCAGGCTGCGCGCTGGGCAAGGTCAGCGGCAAGTACGCCAGCAACCGGTCGTAACGCGCCGCCAGTTCGCGCCTGCGCTCGATAAAGCCATCGAGCTTGTTCAGCTGCGACAGACCGAGGGCCGCTTGCAGGTCAGTGATCCGGTAATTGAAGCCCAGTTCCACTTGCTGGTAGTACCACGGGCCGTGGCTGGGTTCGGTCATCTGCTCCGGGTCACGAGTCATGCCGTGGCTGCGCAGGCGCTGCAAGCGCTCGGCCAGTTCCGGGCGATTGGTCAGCACCATGCCGCCTTCGGCGCTGGTAATGATCTTCACCGGATGGAAACTGAACACGGTCATTGCCGCGAACTCACCGCAACCCACCGGGCGCCCGGCATAGGATGCGCCGACCGCGTGAGAGGCATCCTCGATCACCGTGAAACCGTAACGCTCGGCCAGTTCGGCGATCATGCGCATATCGCAGCTCTGCCCGGAGAACGCTACCGCCACCAGCACTTTCGGCAGCTTGCCGTCGCGCTCGGCGATTTCCAACTTCGACGCCAAGGTGTAGGCATCGAGGTTCCAGGTCAGCGGGTCAATGTCGACAAAATCGACGTCGGCGCCGCAGTAACGACTGCAATTGGCCGAGGCCAGAAAGGTGTTCGGCGTGGTCCATAACCGATCGCCCGGCCCCAGGCCCGCGGCGAGACAGGCAATGTGCAACGCCGCAGTGGCATTGCACACCGCCACCGCGAAATCGGCCTGGCACCGCTCGGCCATCGCCTGTTCGAAACGCTCGATGGTCGGCCCTTGGGTCAGCCAGTCAGACTGCAACACGGCGACCACCGCATCGATGTCCGCCTGATCGAGGCTTTGCCGACCGTAGGGAATCATGCCGACAGTTCCGCGTGCAGGTCGGCGATCTGGCCGACTGACAGGAAGTGCGGGTTGGTATCGGAACGGTACTCGAAATCTTCGCCCACCGGCCGGCCCTGCTCACCCAGTTTGTCCACGGCAAAATCCACGTCGACGCTGGTGAAACGGATCGACGGCTGAATGGTGTAGTGATCGTCGAACTCCAGGGTCATGCGCGCGTCGTCCAGTGGCACCATCAGCTCATGGAGTTTTTCCCCCGGACGAATGCCGACGTGTTTGTGCGGCAAATGCTCAGCCATGCCCTGCGCCAGATCGACGATGCGAATCGACGGGATCTTCGGTACAAACACTTCACCACCGTGCATACGGGCGAAGCTGTCGAGCACAAACTTCACGCCGTGATCGAGGGTGATCCAGAACCGCGTCATGCGCTCATCGGTGATCGGCAGCTCTTTGGCGCCCTCGGCAATCAGTTTGCTGAAGAACGGCACCACCGACCCCCGCGAGCCGGCGACGTTGCCATAGCGCACCACGGCAAACCGGGTCTGTTGTTCGCCGGCAATGTTATTGGCAGCAACGAACAATTTATCCGACAGCAGCTTGGTCGCGCCGTACAAGTTGATCGGGCTGGCAGCCTTGTCGGTGGACAGCGCGACAACTTTTTTCACGCCGTTGTCGATGGCCGCGGCAATGATGTTTTCCGCGCCGTTGACGTTGGTGCGGATGCATTCGGTGGGGTTGTATTCCGCCGCTGGCACTTGCTTCAGCGCCGCGGCGTGCACCACGTAATCGATACCGCGCATGGCCTGACGCAAACGGTCGGCGTCGCGCACATCACCGATGAAGTAACGCATGCACGGCGCGTTGAACGTCTGCTGCATCTCGTACTGCTTGAGCTCATCGCGGGAAAACACCACCACCCGCTTGGGCTGGTATTGCTCCAGCAAGCGGCGGATGAAGTTGCGCCCGAACGAACCGGTGCCGCCAGAGATGAAAATCGATTTACCGTTGAACATGCCTTGAGTCCTTTTACCTGTCAGCCAGGCTTATGCGAGCAACTGCGCCCAGTCAATGCTGGTCGGTTCGCCGAGGGTAAAGCCCTTGCCAGTCAAGGCCAGGTTCTGGTTGTAGGCTGAGTCCTGCTCGAAACGGGCCTGCCACTTGTCACGCAGGGCAGCTGCCGCCTGCGGATTGTCCGGCAAAGTCCCGGGGTGCGTAATCTGCACTTGTGGTGTCCAGACCGTCAGCAAACCTGCGTCGGCAACTTTCAGGCACAGATCGACATCGGCGTAAGCCTCGTCGAAATGCTCTTGGTCCAATCCACCGACGTCATCAAACACTTGCTTGCGAATCATCAGACAAGCACCAGAGACAGCCTGATAGTTCTGTTCGACGACCAAGCGACGCATGTAGCCCTGGGCATCTTTTTTCTCGCCTGCGAAAGGTGAAGCGACCCCGCCATTGAGGCCCAGAATCAAACCGGCCCCCGTCACATTGCCATTGGCATCCACCAGTTTGGCCCCGACCACTCCTACCTCAGGACGCTGCGCCTGGTTAAGCAGTGCCTCGATCCAGTTGGCGTTAACGACCTCGGCGTCCGCCGCCAGCAGCACCAGGTATTCGCCCTGAGCCTGTTCTACAGCCAGGTTAAGTAGTGCCGAAGTGCTCAGACGCTGCTCTGCCCTGACCAGACGAACCCGGCCACGACCGTTCTGCTCCAGGCTTTCCAGCCAGGCGAGCAGTTCGGCGGACTGGCTGTGATTGTCGACGATCACGATCTCATTGTTCTGATAGCGCGTGCGTTGCAACACGCTGACCAGGCAGCGCTGCAAACACTCCAGGTTGTCCTGGCTGTGAACGATGATCGAAACCTTCGGACGATCGGCGTGACGGTAGTCGATACGGTAGCCTCCCGACGCTTCGGCACTGACCTGGGCCTGATATCCGCGGGTCGCCAGATGACGAACCAGAGTCTGGCGTTCGTGTTCAATAGGCCCCGGCGGCGGTGCCTGGGTGATCAGCAAAGGCTCTGCCAGATGCGCGAGCCCGGCCAGGCCGCCGGCTTCGATCAGGCGCAGCAACAGGTCGAACTCGAGCGCCGAAGTGAACTCACGAGAGAAACCACCGACTTCCACCAACACCTCACGCCGGATCAGCCAATGCCGCGCAGTCAGCGCCGGCAGGCTCTGCAACAAATCGAGGTTGAAGGCGGGACGGAAGACATCGACCAGCGTGCCATTGGCCTGACGATGAATCTCGTCCACCGCCACCGCACGGCAACCCTCGGCGTTCTGCAACTCCAGGCTGGCACGCAACAGACCCGCGGCGGTGAACTCGTCGCCCGCCTCGGCCAGCAGCAACCAGTCCGAGGTCGACTGGCGAGCAATCTGGTTCAGCTTATCGACATAGTTGCTCGTGGTGACCTTGACGAAATGCAGGGTGTTTTGTTCGGTGGTGACTGCCGGCAGATCGCCAGTAGTGAAGACCACCACTTTGAAGGCCCGGAACGCGCTCTCCATCAGACTATCGAAGCTGGCCTGAAGCTTGTCCATGTCTGCGTCCAGGTCCAGCAACAAAATGCCGAACTGAGGTCCACCGTCATTGGCTGCCAGATGCTGGTTGATTTTCCTCACCGCAGTCTCATTTGGCTCCCGTGCCTGCAACCAGTTGAGCAGACGTCCCGACGGCATCGTGTCGAGCAACTGACGACTATCGTGGGTCGGCACACTGTCCAGGCGCTGCACCCAATCGGCCAACACTTGGGCATCAGCCGTTTCCCCCATGTCCACCAGTTGCTGAGCGAGCTTTTGCACGACTCGACGGTTGAAGGCGCCGAGTTCCACGGCTTGAAGCAGGCGCGTCTGGATCGTCGCCGGACTGTCATTGGAGTAAGTACGCTGCAGTGTCTGCTGCTTGAGCAATGTCCCTTCCATTTCCTCGAGTTGCAAACGGCCGGCCGGCATTGCATGGAGCAGAAACTCGCACTCCGCCAGTTGCTCGAAGAAGGCGCTGTTGTAGAACGGCATCTCGACGTATTGCTCCGGGCCGAAGACACGCTTCGGGCCGACCGTCGGATCGGTCCAGTAAGACTCGAATATCGGTTCGATGGTCAGCGCGTTGCGGGCAGTCAGGCTGTCGGCCAAAGCGGCGAAGCTTTGCAGGGCCAACTGGGCGGTCTGCTGTTGGTCGAGACCGGTGATACCCGTCGGCAGCGATGACAGGAACCCGGCAAAGCGCTCGCGCTCGGCGACAGAGCGGGCGTCCTTGAAACTCAAGGTCGTCATGATTTCGGTGTTGTGGTCCGAACGCCCGTAATTGACTTCACGTACCACATAGGGTGCCGGGAGAATTCGCGCCTTGGCCCGTGCCAGCATGTAGTACACGTGGCCGATTTCCTGCCACTGGAAGATCGTGCCTTCCGGCATCGCTTCGTACCAGTCACGCAACAACGAGGTCCGATGCACGGCATAGAACGGCGGAATGTACTGCCCCATGTAATCGAGTACACGGTCCTGGCCTTGCTCGGCGTTGTAATCCTCCTGCACCTTCTTGTCGCGACGGTAGTACTGCACATAATTGGCGTGGGTCAGGTACATCAGGCAATAGCCGTGGCACAAACCGTAGTCGGGGTTGGCTTCGAGGAAGTTCACCGATTCGGTGAGAGCACCGTGCAACAGGAAATCATCGTCGGAGGCGAACACCATGTACGGCGTGCTGACCTGTTCGACACCGTATACCAGCTTGGCCTGGATGCCCCAGTAGCCGAACTGCGGCAAATGCCGATAGTCGATGGTGTCTGCAACCGTCGCCGCGCCATCCAGAGCAACGGCTGACGAATCAAGGACCAGAATCCTGCAAGGCAGCGTGCTGTAGAACTGCAACGCCCTGCGCAAAAACGCCGGACGATTGTGCGTAATCAGCACCAGAGTGAACAGCTCACTCAGGGGCAACGTGTTTTCAGAACCGTAAATGCCTTGCATATCCTTCCCCGCCACAGACCTATTGCCTGATGAACACTTGAATGAAGTTGTCGTTTAACGCACCCGGCGCAGGTAGCCATCCGGCGCAACGGTGATCAGCAGTTTGCTGTGAATCGCCTGATCGATCTCGAAATCCCGGTTTTCTTCCAGGTACGCCCAAACGGCGGTTTTAGGGTTATCACCCTTGCCCCATGGACGGTCCGGAAAGGCGTCTTCCGGCATGTCTTCGACCACCGTATCCATGACCACGCAGTAGCTGCCGACCGAGACCATCGGTGCATACAGGCGCAACTCTTCCAGCACGTGTTGATGGGTGTGATTGGAGTCCAGCACCACCAGCACTTTCTTGCCCTGAATGCGCTCGCGCACCTGATCGACGATCGCGGTGTCGATGCTCGAACCCTGAATCATCTGGATTCGTTTGCTCATCGGATGGGCTTCGATCGCTTCGCGGTTGTGCTGGCGAATATCGATGTCGACACCCAGTACTTCACCATGGCCGATCAGCTCCAGCATCGAGGCGTAAAACACCAACGACCCGCCGTGGGCGATCCCGGTTTCCACGATCACATCCGGGCGCAAGTTCCAGATGATTTCCTGCATGGCCACCATGTCCTGGGGGAACTGAATGATCGGGCGGCCCATCCAGCTGAAGTTGTAGGTGTACTTGTGTTTGGCCGTGGTGCCGACCCAGTCCAGGGACTCGGCCTGCAGCGCTTTGTCTTTCTTCAAACCTTCGATGTTGCCTTTTACTTCTTCACGAAACTGCTCATGGGGATTCATCGCAACTCTCCAAAAAATAGGGAAACGGCTTACTTGAATACCTTACCGTCGGGGTAAGGCACCGCGTTGGTCTTGATGATCCTGGCGGGATTGCCCGCCACGACCGAATAATCCGGAACATCTTTGGTGACAACGGCGCCGGCGCCGATGGTGACCCAGCGACCGATGCGCAGGCGCGGCAGGATGGTGGCGTTGGTACCGATAAATGTCCCGTCGCCGATTTCCACGCAACCGGCGATACACACCCCAGGTGCCATGAAAACCGAGTGGCCAATCCGTCCTTCATGCCCCACCACGCTGCCGGCACTGATGCTGGTGTTGTCGCCCAGCGTTACTTCGGCCTGCATGAGCACGCCTTCCTGTAGATAACTGCCCTGCCCCATGCGAATCATGGTCAGGTCGATACCCGGGTGAACGAATTGGCCCAGAGTGGCGCCGGCCTCGACCAGTTGGCGGGTGGTCTCGTAGCGCAGCCGGGTACTGCCGGTGATCAGGTTCACGAAGCGCGCCTGAGGCCCTTTGAGTTCGCTCACCCGATCCGAGCCGCCGATCACCGGTACCCCATAAAACAGCGTGCCCTGCTTGCTCGGGTCGTTATCCAGAAAGGCGAATTCGACGTTGGGGGTGCTGCGCTTCACCGCGTGAAGCATGCGCACCGCTTCGGGGTTGGCCGCGCCCAGCAAATAAATCTTCACGACAGCTGCCTTTTTGCGAGCAGGGCACGCACGACATCCACCACTCGTTGCTGATCGGCGTCGGTCATATCGTGATAACTCGGCAGGTTGAATGCGCGCTCCGGCAAGGCGAAAGCCACCGGTGTGTCGACAGAGTGTTCGCTGAACATCGGCAACGACGACAACGGCCAGAAGAACACCCTGGCATCGATATCGGCAGCCTGGAAAGCGGCGATCAACTCATCCCGGCGAATCCCGGTCTCGGCATCGAACACCACTGTCGGCATCCAGTAGCCGTTACGCGAGTGCTCAGGCTCAGGGTTCAGGGAAACACCCGGCAGTAATGTCAGGGCGCGGGCGTAATTGGCGAAAATCTCACGCTTGCGACTGATCAGCTCATCGATACGCTCGACCTGAGCGCAACCGACGGCGGCCTGCAGGTTGCTCATCTTGTATTTGAAGCCGATGAACTCCGGCCAGAACTGTTTGGTGCTGCCAGCGACCCGGCCATGGTTGGATAAGGTCAGGACGCGCTCGTACAAGGCTTTGTCCGAGGTGACGAAAATCCCGCCCTCGCCGGTGGTCATGGTCTTGGTGCCATGAAACGAGAACGCACCGAATGCGCCTAGAGAACCGGCCGCCCGACCACGCCATTGCGAGCCGATGGCCTCAGCGGCGTCTTCGATCACCGGAATATTGTGTTCCCGACCGATCGCCAGCAAGGCGTCCATATCACACAGGTTACCGTAGAGGTGCACTGCGAGAATGGCTTTGGTTCGCGGGGTAATTGCACACCTGACCTGCTCCGGGTCCAGGCACCAGCTATCCGCCAGAACATCGACGAACACCGGCGTGGCACCCAGGTAGGTAATGGGCGCCGCCGACGCGATCCAGTTAGTGTTGCCCAGGATCACCTCATCGCCAGCACCAATGTCCAACGCCGCCATCCCCATGTGCAAGGCGCCAGTACAGCTGGAGGTCGCGATGGCGTAGGTGGCGCCAAGATGCTCGGCAAAACCATGCTCGAAACGCGTCAGATATTCGTAGCAACGTGCGCCCCAACCGTTCTGAACGGCGTCCAGGGCATACCGGGCTTCCAACTCGCCCACGCTCGGCTTGGTGTAATGAATTCTGCTCATTGAATGCTCAACTCCGGAACGGCGACAACAAACCGCGCGCCCCACACTTTGACCGAGGCGAATTGTTGGGTGATTTCAGTCAACAGGTTCCAGGGCAAAACCAGGATGTAGTCGGGTTTTTCAAGATCGATGCGGTCGGGCGAAACCACCGGGATTCGACTGCCCGGCAAATACTTGCCCTGCTTGTGCGGGTTGGCATCGGCCACCCAGGCCAACAGGTCCGGTTTGACCCCTGCGTAGTTGAGCAAGGTGTTGCCCTTGGCTGCCGCGCCATAACCGACCACGCGCTTGCCGTCGGCCTTGGCTTGCAGCAGGAAACGCAGCAGTTCGTGCTTGATACGTTCAGCGGCGGGCGCGAGAGTCGCGTAGTACTCGGGCGTTTTCACCCCGGCATCCAGCTCAGCCTGTAATTGTTGCTGCACGGTCGGTTGCACCACGCGGCGCTCACCGTCCTTACGCTGCACGAATACCCGCAGTGATCCACCGTGAGTGCTCAGCAGACTGACATCGAACACTTCCAGCCCATTGCGCTCGCACAAGGTCTGCACGGCGGTCAGGGACAGGTAGGAATAGTGCTCGTGATACAGCGTGTCGAATTGCTGCCCGGCCATCAACGTCAGCAGTTGCGGAAACTCGAACGTCGCCACACCGGTCGGCTTGAGCAAGGTGGAGAAACCACCGAGGAAATCATTAATGTCCGGCACATGCGCCAACACGTTGTTGGCGGCCATCAGGTCGGCGGCCCAGCCTTGGTTTTTCAGTTGCGCGGCGGTGTCGCGACCGAAGAACAGTTCGCGAATCTCCAGGCCTTTTTCCCGCGCTGCTTGCGCGGTGCTACGGGTCGGTTCAACACCCAGGCAAGGGATGCCGCGCCCGGCGACGTACTGCAACAGGTAACCGTCGTTGGCGGCGATTTCCACCACGCGACTGTCGGCCGTCAGGCCGAAGCGTTCGACCATCTCCGCGACATAGCGCTCGGCATGGGCCAGCCAGGTACTGGAGAACGAACTGAAATACGCATACTCGGCATCGAACAGGCTGTCGGCGCTGGTGTAATCCTCGGTCTGCACCAGCCAGCACTGCTGACACACCGCGACCTTCAATGGTACCCATTGCTCGGCTTGTTCCAGGCGATCGGCGTGCACATAGGCGTTGGATGGCGGCGAGGTGCCGAGATCGATCAGCGGCAAGGCCAGAGGAGTACCGCAACCACGGCAGTTCATAGACGCACTCCAGCGAAGTGTTCATCGATCAAGGGATGGCTGGAGTCCCTGGCCGACAGATTATTGACAGGCAACGGCCAGGCAATCGCCAGCCGTGGATCGTTCACCGACAACCCGCCCTCGTGCGCAGGCGTGTAATCGGCGCTGTGCAGGTAGAGCAATTCGGCGTCATCGGTCAGCGTCTGGAAGCCGTGGGCGAACCCGGCCGGGATCAGCAGGCTGCGACCGTCACCGGCCTTCAGGTGCTCGGCGTGCCAGTGCAGAAAGGTTTCGGAATCGGGGCGCAAGTCCACCGCCACATCCCAGACCTCGCCGCGCAGGCAGGTAATCAACTTGGCTTCCGGCGCATTGGAATTTTGAAAATGCAGACCGCGCACACTGCCCCGCTCACGGGTGCAGGAGTGGTTGATCTGGCGGATATGAAACGGCTGGCCGAAAGCGCTCAGGCTGCCTTCGCAAAACAACCGGGCGAAGTGCCCGCGATCATCTTCGAAGCGTTTGTGCTGCACGCTGAACAGTCCGGCCAGCGGCAAGGTCTTCAATAAAAACTCGCTCACAGCGCGCCTCGATACAGGTTCAACTGACGCAGGGTGATTTCACGCATGTCATCACCGTTCTGCCACGCCAGGTGCCAATCGAGGGTCTGGGTCAGGCACTGCTGCAACGACCAGCGCGGTTGCCAGGCCAACAGTTGACGGGCGCGACTGCTGTCCAGGCGCAGCAGACCGGCCTCATGCAAATCACTCGGTTCAATGCGCAATCCGCGTGCTTGCGGCCAGCGGCTGGCAAGCAACTCGACCACTTCGCCGACGCTGCACATGTCCGCTTCGCTCGGGCCAAAGTTCCACGCGCCGGCAAACTGCGGGCCTTGCTCATAGAGGCCTGCGGCGAGTTGCAGGTAACCCGCCAAAGGTTCAAGAGCGTGCTGCCAGGGGCGCACGGCCTGCGGGTAGCGCAGGGTTACCGGTTGGTCGGCCGACCAGGCCTTGAGCACATCTGGAATCAGGCGTTCCGGCGCGAAGTCGCCACCGCCCAACACGTTGCCGGCACGCGCGGTGGCCAACGCCAAGCCATGCTCGGCGTACTTGTCGGCCGGGAAAAACGATGCGGCGTAAGACTGCGCCAACAATTCGCAGCAAGCCTTGCTGCTACTGTAAGGATCGTGACCGCCCAAGGCTTCGTCTTCGCGGTACGGCCACAGCCATTCCTTGTTGGCGTAGACCTTGTCGGTGGTCACCAACACACAGGCGCGCACGCCGCCGACCTGGCGGATCGCTTCGAGCAGATTGAGCGTGCCCATGACGTTACTGGAATAGGTGCCGAGCGGATCGCGATAGCCTTCGCGCACCAGCGGTTGGGCCGCCAGGTGCAGGACGATTTCCGGCTGGGTTTCGGCGATCAGTTCCAGCAATGCGCCGAGGTCACGCAGGTCGCCGCGTTGATCATTGATGCCTTCGTACACCCGCGCCAGATCGAACAGGCTCGGCTCGGTGGATGGATCGAGCGAAAACCCGCTGACCTCGGCCCCGAGGCTTTGCAGCCACAACGTCAACCAGCTGCCCTTGAAACCGGTGTGGCCGGTCAGCAGCACCCGTTTGCCGCGCCAGAATTGCGGACTCAGTCCCATTGCTTCCATGGGGCCTCCCCGCTCTGCCACAGCGCCTCAAGGTGATTCTTGTCGCGCAGGGTGTCCATCGGATGCCAAAAGCCATCGTGCTGGAAAGCAGCAAGCTGGCCATCGCTGGCCAGGCCGGTCAAAGGTTCGGACTCCCAAACCGTCTCATCCGCGGTAATCAGCGGCAGCACCTTAGGCGACAGCACAAAGAAACCACCATTGATCCAGCCACCGTCCCCACGAGGTTTTTCAGTGAAACCGCGAACCAGATAACCTTCGCGCTCCAGGGCGCCATAACGACCAGGCGGCTGGACCGCCGTGACCGTGGCAAGCTTGCCGTGGGAAAGGTGAAAGTCCACCAGGGCGCTGATGTTCAAGTCAGACACGCCGTCGCCGTAGGTAAAGCAGAACGCTTCTTCGTTTTCCAGATAGCGGCCGGCCCGTCGCAAACGACCACCAGTCATGGTTTCCTCACCGGTGTCGATCAGCGTGACGCGCCACGGCTCACTGTAATTCTGGTGAACGTCCATACGGTTGTTGCACATGTCGAAGGTGACGTCGGAGGTGTGCAGGAAGTAGTTGGCGAAGAAGTCCTTGATCGCATAGCCCTTGTAGCCAAGGCAGATCACGAAGTCATGAATCCCGTGGGCGGAGTACTGTTTCATGATGTGCCAAAGAATTGGCTTGCCACCGATCTCGATCATCGGCTTGGGCTTCAGGTGCGATTCTTCGCTGATGCGCGTGCCCAGGCCACCCGCCAGAATTACTGCCTTCATCGTCTCCCCTCTTGTTCTTCACAGAGCTCGGCCAAGCTGTTTCAAGCTTTTTCGGGCTGTCTGGCTAAAACGCTCTGCCGTGTCAGGCGCTGGCGTACCGGCCGCAAGCGCTCGTTTTATGGCGATATGAGGAGGACTTGCAGGAAACGCGCCAGCTCATGAATCCAGATAGAAGGCACAAAAAAGGGACGAATCCGGATCATGCACACCGGGTTCGTCCCTAAGCGTAAAGCGGGCCCAAGACCGCTTGCAGCTGTACATCCAGATTCAATCAGTTCGGTAACCAACCCTCGGCCCAGTAGTTGAGGTTATTGCCCTTGAGCATGTAATCGCGCAGCACTTCTTCGCGCAGCGCATCGCCCATGCGGTAGCTCGCATCAGGGTCGGACAGGTGCATGCGGATTGCCTCAAGCCACTCCTCGGTACTGTTACTCACGACTTTGGTACACGGCAGATAACCGCGATAGGCCTCGGTGTCGGTGCAAATCACCGGGTAACCGCAGGCGCCGTACTCCAGCAGACGCAGGTTGCTCTTGCAGTCGTTGAAGATGTGGAACTCCAGAGGAGCCAGTGCCAGGTCGAGGTTCAGGCTGGCCAGTTTGGCGGGGTAAGCCTCAAGAGCGACGCCCGTGTGAAACTCGTGCACAAATGGCCGTAGCGCCTCGGGGCACATTCCGAAAAATACCCATTCGACTTCATCGGCAAGCAGGCGCACCACATCCGCAATAATTGCCAGGTCACCGTCATGACTGGTGCCGCCACCCCAGCCTACGCGGGGTTTGCGCGAAGTACGTCGATGACTGGTGAGCCCCGTCCACAGATGCGGTGCAAGCATGTTCGGCACCACCCGAATGTCGTGATGCATGTCACGCAAGGCATCCGCCAGCGGCTGAGTCGATACCACGACCCGATCACACAATCCGACACCACGCCGCACCAGTTTGTCGACACCCACTTCGGCCTTGCGGATGTGTGCGTTCTTTTTCGGCACATCGATCACGTAATCGTCGAGCTCAAAAATCCGGAAGGCTTGCGAACAGTTTTTGATTCGCTCGACCTCATCGACAGCCCCTTGGCTGTAGCGCCCCTGCAGGATGATCACGTCGGGCGAGCACCGCTCAAGTTCAATGTCCGTCGGCGTATGGTAGGTCATATGCCCTACCACTCGCCCCGCCGCCTCCAGCTCGAGGAACGGCTGGCTGACCCGATAATGCCCCACCGCCGTGGCGTTGATCGGAATCGCCAGGATCTTGGGCAGGGGCTGACGGGTGAAGGGATCCCACCCGTCCTTGAACCCAGGCTCCAGACTGAAATTGCTGGTGCCCAGACTCAGGTTCCGGTTATACGCCGGATCCCTGGCAACCAGGGGCAACCAGTTCCGGTAGAAGTGTTTCTGCTCAGCCTGCAGCACTTTGGGTGCAGGCCCGACAGTGGAGGCCGGGATCGCCTGCACCAGCTCGGCGTATGGCGTCCATACCACCAGGTAGCCGGCCTGCCGCACACGCAGACAAAAATCAGGACCATTAAGCGCCTGGGCCAAATGTTGTTCGTCCAACCCCTGCAAATCGTCGAAAACCTGCTTGCGTACCAGGAGACAATCGACGCCTACCGCACTGAAGTTCTGTACGGTTTGCTGACGCTGCATATAGCCAGGGGCGTTGAGCAACTCTCCGCGATTGGGGACACCAATGGCCCCCCGCAACCCCAGAACCAGTGCCGAACCCTCGATCCGGCCCTGCGGACTCAGCATCCGCCCGCCAACTACACCGACCTCTGGGCGCAGGCCGTGATTCAGCAACTCGTCCAGCCAGTCGGCATTGACGATGATGTTGTGGGGGCTGAGCAACAGCAGATAGTCGCCCCGCGCCTGGGCCGCGGCGAAGTTATGCACCGCTGCCTGGTTGTCGCCATAGTCACAGCGCAGCACTCGCAGTTTGTCGCTGCCCATTTGCTCCATGGCCGCCAGCCAGCTACAGGCATCTGCGGCAATGCTGGCGTTATCGGCAATCAAAATCTCGTAACGCGAATAGGCCGTTTTTTCCAACAGACTTTCAACACAGCGCTGCAAAGAACCGATCTGGTCCCTGGTGGAGATGATGATCGATACAAGAGGCTGCTGGTCATGGAGGTAGTCAACACGATTGATCAGCGCCAGACTGCCGCTACGGATGCGGTGTGGCGCCTCAATACGCTGTAGATGCGCGGCAAGTACCCGAGGATTCTGCTCGATGACCTGGGGTTGCGAGAGCCACTGAGACAGGCGCAAGGCAGACTCCACAAGCACTTCGCTCACATGGCCGATGGCGTGCGGGCCATTGCTCTCCACCAGACGCCAGACCAGATCGTGAACACCGAGCTCGTCGTAGCCCGCAACAATGCCACCAAGCTCGAGCACCCGCTGACGCTGCAAAGCGAGGACCCGGCCGATGTAAGGGTAACTGCGCATCAAGTCAAGATTGAAGTCCGGCTTGAACACGGGCTCGATCGACACCTCATCGCGCAGCCCTCCCTCATCGCTATAGAGACAGCGCACGTCCGGCATTTCGACCATGCGCTCGGCCAGCAGCAACAAGGCCAGCTCGTTCAAACGATCGCCCGCCCGGACCAGATAGATCCAGTCTGCCTCATCCAGTTGCCTCAGCAGTCGATTGAACTGAGCGACCGGTTCTTCCTGCAAACGTACATGACGCACACCTTCGCAGGGCGCATGCTCCGAACGGGAAATCACCACCACCTGCTCGGCGGCATAAACCTGCTGACGAATACTCTTGAGCGTATCTTCCAGCGCTACGCTATTACCTTCGCTATCGATGACGATCGGCACAATCCGCGGACGCCAGGCCCACCCCTGCAGGCGGGCAGGCAAAAGACGCTGTTGAGCGGGGTTCAATGTGCGGCAAGACAACCATTCACGATACAGGTCGACAAAACTGTCGCAGTCGTCACCCACCCGGGAAAGCACCAGGGTGTGTATGAAACTCAGGGATCGGCCCAACCCCGACTCTTCCCAGGCATAGGGCTGACCATCGACTGCATCGGCCAGAGCCATATAGCGCACCCAGCCTGGTGCAGGTGCCGGCTCGCCACTGCGCAATGCAAGCATCTGTTTGAGCCAGTCGAGCTCTGTCGCCAGCGCATTCCTGACATGTGGCTGATTACTCAATCGCGCCGGGTGCAGGCGCTCGAGACTCAGAACCTGACTGACGACAACCAGATTGCCGCGACGTAACAAACAGGCAAACAAGGCGAAGTCCAGGCGAGCCACGAAACCTTCACCGACCTGGGTCAACGCCGGCAAATACTCCAGCGCATGACGGGTACGCAGCAGCGCCCCGCTCAAACCGCTGAGGAAGTTGACCAGGGTGCTTTCCAGAATCCCCAACAGATCCTCACCCTTGAACAGCGTGATGCCAGTAGAAAAACAGCAGTTTTCCAGCCGCTCGGACAACAGGATGTAATCGCCGTCGCAAAACTGTCGCTGGGCGATGACCAGATTCACATCATCACGATCGATAAAACCTTCGATCTGCTGCTTGATGCACTCAGGCAACAGTTGATCGTCGTCGCACAGCAGCTTCAGATAATCGCCGCTGGCCTCTTGTGCGCAAGCCATGAGGTTACCCTGAAACCCCAAGCGTCGATCATTGCGTACATAACGTAACCGGATCGACTGCGGCACCTCACAATCCTCGACGATCTGGCGGATTTCGTCGCCGACACTGTCGTCGCAGACAATCACTTCGAGGTTGCTGTAGGTTTGATTCAGCGCGCTTTGCAACGCCGCCTGAAAGAACTGCGGATTGAAGGCGGGGATGGCGATGCTGACAAGAGGGACTGGTTTCACGGCAGGGGAACTCTCGAGCGGCGGAAGCTCACTCTAAAAAGAGTGGAGCCCCCCGGAACCGCTGAAAAAAGACGGTTTGCACTCGGCAATCTGCAACCCTCGCGATAAATCGCGAAGGCCTGGATTCAGACTTTGTTGAACAGCCCCAACTGAGCGATCTTGCTGAACGCCAATTGCGAGGCCTGCAACATGGTTTGCTGCAGGGTCAGGCGGGTCATCACTTCGGCCGGATCGGAATCGCGAATCGACGACTGGGTCTGGGTATTGGCCAGCGCCAGACTCTGGTTGATCTCGGTCTGAGTGGTCAATGACGAACCGCGCCCCCCCACGGAACTGATGCCGGCCGCCAACTGGTCGATGCCACTGGACAGATTGCCAATGCCTGAACCGATCGCCGCGTTTAATTGCTGGATGGCGATCGGGTTGTTGTTGGTCGGTGTCGCCAGTGCGGCCTTCAGTTGGCTGACGGTATCCAGAACGTTCTGTGTCTGGTGTGTGTTGACTGCAACGGAGAACTGGTCACCCGCAGCCGGTGTACCGGCCAACGTAAAGGTAACGCCGGACGCGGTTGCCGTGGCACCGGCCATGGTGCCGCTGGACACCGGTTTGCTGCTGGCGGTCAGTGGCGCGGCGTACAAATCGTAGTTTGTGGCGCTGGTGAACTTGAGGATCGCACTACCGCTCGGGAAACTGGCGTGGTAGTTGGCGCTGTTGGTGACCGCGGTACCGGTGACCAGTGCCGCCGAAGGATTCCCCGGGCTGCGAGACGTAGTGAAGCTGTCCGGCTTGGCCGCCAGGGTGAAACTGTGCCCGGTGATCACTGTACCCGGGACGTCACCCGCCTGCAGGTTGATGTTCAACTTCAGATCAACGCCACGGAAATTGACAGTCTGTGTGGCCGCACCGTTGGTGGAGCTGAACACGCCGTTCTGACTGGCCTCGGCGGTGACGTCGTTACCTAGCGAATCGGTAATTTTCAACTGCGTGCCACTGACGAAATCCACGGTGTAAGGCTCGCCGCTGCGGAACTTGGCGTTGTAGGTGACATCGGAGCCGACCTGACCGTTGGACAACACCACACGACCGTCATCGACCGCAGGCGCGGTGAGCGTAGTCTGAGTACGGCTGGTGTTGATCGCCTGCTGGAATACATCCCAACCGGTGCTGTTGGTGGCCATCGACTGGGTATCGCCAATCGGCAGATCCAGCGTGACCTGATCACCGTTGTAGGCGTAGCTGCCATCGGTGTTGCGGGTGAACGGCACCACATCGCCCTTGGACCCGGAGAAGATGTACTTGCCGTTTTCATCCTTGGTGTTCATCAGGCTGAGCAGTTGCTCTTCAATCTGCCCCAGTTCGGAAGCGTTCGCCTGACGGTCGGCATCGGTATAGCCAGCGTTGCCTGCGCCCAGCGCCAGCTCTTTGGCGCGCTGCAGCACGTTGCCAATACTGGTCATCACCGACTCGGTCTGGCCGAGGGTGCCTTTGATGGTGGTCATGTTGGCCGAGTACTGGTCAAGCATCGAAGCCTGCTGACCCAATTGCAGCAAACGCGAAGCGCCGACCGGATCGTCGGCCGCGGTATTCACGCGAACCAGGCTGCTGGCCTCTTCGCTGCTCTTGACCACGTTGGAAAAGTTCTTCTGATAGTTGGCAGCAGAGGACTCGTAAAACTGGGCGGTAGAAATGCGCATGGGCTACGACTCCTTAAAGACTGTTGATCAGTGTGCTGAAGATTTCCTGCGCAGCCTTGATGATCTGCGAAGACGCGGTGTAGTACTGCTGATACTTGACCAGGTTGCCGGTTTCCTCATCGAGGTCGACACCGGACAACGAGTCGCGAGCGCCCTTGGCGTTGGCCAAAATCGCGGTGGTCGCAGCACTGTCGAGCTTGCCTTGCGCGGCCTTGGCACCGACACCCGAGACCAGTTTGCCGTAGGCATCGTTCAGGGAAATACCGTTGCTGGCCGAACCGGTGTCCACGGCCTGCTTGGTCTGCAAGGCGGCCAGTGTGGTGCCGTTACGGTTATCCAGCGAACCCGGCTGGCTGAGCGATACGTTGATCGCGGTGCCGTTACCTGGCGAACCGGCCACGGTCATGTCGAACGACACGGTGCGCTGCACGATGGGCGGTCCCGGATCATTGATCGCGGCACCGGTGCCGTCGACCAGCGGAATGGTCAGGCTCAGCGTATTGTTCTGCCCCGGCACGATGGTGCCGCTGCTGAGCGAGTTGCCTTGGGCATCGAGCATTTGGTAAGTCTGAGTCGTACCACCGGCCGCACCGAACACGATCTTGACCGGCGTCGAAGTCTTCAGGCCGTTCTGGATTGTGGTGGTGGTCGCCGTGTCGTAGATATCGAACTTGGTGGTCAGGGTCGGTTGACCGCTGGCCGGAATCGTCAGCGTGCCGCTGCCGCCCGCCGCAATGGCCGCGCCCAACGGTGCCGCGATGGCCAGACGTTTGGAGTCGGTCATCTCGGTCTTGATGTTGGTCGCCGCGTTGCGGGTCGGGGTGATCTTGAACGTGTCGCCGGCGGCTGCTGTGCCACCGGAAAGTGTCATGGAGAAACCATCGATCACCGGCGGTGGCGTGGTCAGCGTGCTGAAGGCGCCCATGGCGGTGCCTTCAGGCAGACGCTGCACGGTGTAGTTGGTGGCGCTGGTGAAGGTGACCTTGTAATCGTTGATGGTCAGCTTGCCGCTGTCCTCGATGCTCACGTCGAAGTTGCCTGAACCGGCGCTGTTGCCGACCGTGGCAACGCTGCGCTGGGCCATTTGCGCGGCAGTGTTGATGCTGTTGAACAGGTTCGAGCCGAAGGCACCGTTCTTGTCGATGCCCTGGGCCTGGACGGTGTTCATCTGATCGGCGACGACCAGCGCCACACGCCCCAGCTCGTTCATGGCCGGGTCCAGCACGGTACTGCGATAACGCAGCAAACCGCCCATTTCGCCACCGGTCATCACCGAGGTGATGTCGATAGTGCTCGAGCCACGATTGAGCTGAATGGCTGAGCGCGACGGATCGTCTTTGCTCGGCACCACTTCAAGCTTGCTGGCAGTGCTGCCCATGACCAGCGGCTGACCGCTGCCCAGGTAAATGTCGAGGTTACCGTCACGCTCGATCACTTGCGCACCCGTAAAGGTGGACAACTGGCGCACGGTCTCGTTGCGCGCGTCAAGCAAGTCGTTGGGTTGGCCGCCGGCGTTGGAAACTTCGGAGATCTTCTGGTTCAACTGGGCCACGGTGGCCGCCAGTTTGTTGACCTGATCGGCCATGTTCGTCAGGTTGCCGTTGATGTCCGCGTTCTGCGCGGTCAACTGGCTGGAGATCGAGTTGAAACGGTTACTCAGGGCTTGCGCATCGCTGAGCAGCAGTTGGCGGGAAGCATCGTCGCCCGGTTTCGCGTTGACGTTCTGTACCGAGGCGAAGAACTTGGTCAGGGCGCCGTTGAGGCCGGTACCGCTGTCCGACAGCAATTTATCGAGCGGGCTGATCTGCCCGGCATAGGCAGCCGAGTCGCTGTTGAGCGAGGTGGTGGTTTGCAGTTGCGCATCGAGGTAGCTGTTGTACACCCGACGCACATCGGCCAGGGTCGTACCCGTGCCGATGTAGACATTGCCGAACTGATTCGAGGCCTTGCTGCCCTGCACGGTTTGCTGACGCGAGTAGCCTGCGGTGTCGGCGTTGGCAATGTTGTTACCGGTCACCATCAACGCGCTTTGGCCTGCGGATAAACCCGACATCCCGATGTTGAGCAAACTCATGATTCAAACCTTATGCCTTGTGCCTATAAAGGCGTAGTGGAAGCGCCCGCTGCAGCGTAGTTTTGGTAACTCGTCATCTGCTTGGCTATCTGCGAAATCTTGCTTGCGTAATCCGGGTCGGTTGCATACCCGGCTTTTTGCAACTCGCGTACAAACTGTTCTGGGTTATCGGCCGACTTCAGCACATCTTGATAGCGATTGTTGCTTTGCAGCAGCGTCACAAGGTCATGGAAACTGTCCTTGTAAGAGGCGTAGGAACGGAACTCGGCCGTCTCCTTGACCATCTGGCCATTTCTGAATTCGCTGGTGATTGCCCGCGCCGAATCGCCCTTCCAGTTACCGCTGGCCTTGATCCCGAACAGGTTGTGGCTACTACTGCCATCCTGAGCGCGCATGACCGATTTGCCCCAACCGGTTTCCAGGGCGGCCTGAGCCACCAGGTAACGCGGATCGACACCGATACGGTCGGCGGCTTCTTTGGCCATTGGCAGCATGGTGTTGACGAATTCGTCGGCGGAGCTGAAGGCTTTCTTCGCCGGCGCCAGGGGGATTTGAGCCATGGCACGACCATAAATCTGCAGGCGCCCGCTGGAGGTCGTATCCGTTTGCGAAGCCAGCCAGTCGCCGTTGTACAGCGGGCCGGAACCGGTCGTGGTGCTCGGCGGCACCTGGATTTTATTTTGCGTTGCGGAGGCGGTCGTTGCCGTGGTCGATGCCGATGGCACCAGCCCTGCGAGCAAACGGTCGGCCAGTTTCGGCGGCAGCGCCAGACGCCGCTGATTGATCAGCGCCATGTCGTTGCGGTGTGCGCCCTCGCCCGCACCTGCCGGCGCCCGCACCGCGCGTGAAGCCCACAACGGGCGCTCGCCGTTGAGGCGCGACAGCGGCCCATTGGTGGCGACCGTACCGGCGGCAATCGGTGTTTCCACGGCGGCCTTCGCGGCGGCTTGCTTGGCGGCAGACGCTGCAGCAGCCTCACCCGGTGCCAACGGCTTGTTCTTCGACATCTGGCGCATCAGCACGTCAGCCAGGCCGATACCGCCGCCTTCACGGGACAGGGAAACGGCCAACTGCTGGTCGTACATTTCCTGGTATTGCTTGGCCGCCGGCGTGTTGAGCGGATTGTCCTTGCCCAACGCTTCGGTGGCCGAGCGCATGGACTTGAGCATTTCACCGAGGAACAGCGACTCGAATTCCTGCGCCACTTTGCGCATGTTCGCATCGCTGTTCTTGTCGCCGACCTTGAGCTGATTCAAACGATTCAGGTCCGAGTAAGAACCCGAATCGCTGCTGCTGACCAGACCGCTTTTGCGCATATCCATGATCGCCGTCCTCAGATCACGATCAGGTCGGCTTGCAACGCGCCGGCCTGTTTCAACGCTTCGAGGATCGCCATCAAGTCACCCGGCGCTGCTCCGACCTGGTTCACCGCACGAACGATCTCGTCGAGGGTGGTGCCCGGGCCGAACTTGAACATCGGCTTGGCTTCTTGCTGAGCGTTGACCCGCGAACGCGGCACGACCGCCGTCTGCCCGTTGGACAGAGGGCCGGGCTGGCTGACGATCGGGTCTTCGGTGATGGTCACGGTCAGGCTGCCGTGGGTCACGGCGGCCGGGGAAACCTTGACGTTCTGGCCGATCACGATAGTGCCGGTGCGCGAGTTGATGATGACTTTCGCCACCGCCTGACCCGGATCGACTTCGAGATTTTCGAGGATCGACAAATAGTCGACCCGCTGGCTTGGATCGAGTGGCGCAGTCACGCGGATCGAGCCGCCATCGATGGCCTGAGCGACGCCAGGGCCAAGCATGTCGTTGATCTTGTCGACGATGCGCTTGGCCGTAGTGAAGTCCGAACGGTTGAGGTTCAGGGTCAGGCTGTTGCCCTGATTGAAACCGCTCGGCACTGCACGCTCGACCGACGCACCGCCGGGGATGCGACCGGCCGACGGAACGTTGACGGTGATCTTCGAACCGTCACGACCTTCGGCATCGAAACCACCGACCACCAGATTGCCCTGAGCGACGGCGTAGACGTTGCCATCGATACCTTTGAGCGGCGTCAACAGCAAGGTGCCGCCGCGCAGGCTCTTGGAGTTACCGATGGACGCTACGGTGATGTCTATCTGCTGACCCGGCTTGGCGAACGCTGGCAAATCGGCGCTGATCGACACGGCCGCGACGTTCTTCAATTGCACGTTGCCGGAACCTGGCGGCACCTTGATGCCGAACTGCGAGAGCATGTTGTTGAAGGTCTGCAGGGTGAACGGGGTCTGGGTCGTCTGGTCACCGGTGCCGTTAAGCCCGACTACCAGGCCATAGCCGATCAATTGGTTGGAACGCACGCCGGAAATACTGGCGATGTCCTTCAGCCGTTCGGCTTGAGCATCGAAGGCTGCGCACAGCAAAAGAGCGCCCACCATCAGGTGTTTAAGATTCAACATAGCCACCTAGAAAGGGAACAGCGGGCTGAGGAAGAAACGGTCGAACCAGCCTGGCTGACTCGCATCGGCAAACGCACCGGTGCCCGAATAGGTGATGCGTGCATCGGCGACGCGGGTCGACGACACGGTGTTATCGGTGGCGATGTCATCGGCACGAACGAGGCCGGCAATCCGTACCAATTCGTCACCAGTGTTGAGAGTCAGCCACTTCTCGCCGCGTACAGCGATGATGCCGTTAGGCAACACGTCGGCAACGGTCACAGTGATCGAGCCGGTCAGGCTGTTGCTCTGACCGGACTTGCTATCGCCCTTCGTTGAGCGGTCGGCGCTATAGCCGGCGTTCAGACTCAGGTCGTTGCCACCGACCGGATTATTGGTGGTCAGACTGGAGCCGAACAGCGAGGTCAGGCCGATCTTGTTGTCGCTGTTCTTGTCCATCTGCGAGTTGGCGTTCTTGCTCGCCTGGGTGCGCTCGTTCAGGGTGATGGTGATGATGTCACCGACCCGGAACGCCTTGCGGTCGCTGTACAGGTTCTGTTCGAAACCGGCCTGGTAGATCGAGCCGTTATTGGCGGCAGCCGGCAGCGGCGTGCGCGGCAACACCGGGGCGTAGTAAGGGTCATTGGGCCTCGGCGTCGGACCAACGCACCCCGCCAGCGCGGCGACCCCACTCAGTGCCAGAACAGATACGAAGCGATTCATGACCCTACCTCACGGTGTTGCAGGCGACCTCATGGCCGCCTCATAGACTTGATTACAGATTCTGCGTTACGAACGAGAGCATCTGGTCGGCGGTGGAGATCACTTTGGAGTTCATCTCGTAGGCGCGCTGAGTGGTGATCATGTTGACCATCTCTTCAACGGTGCTGACGTTGGACGTTTCCAGAGTGTTCTGCAGCGTGGTGCCAAAACCGGCCAGGCCCGGGGTGCCGACTTGCGGCGCGCCACTGGCAGCGGTTTCCAGGAACAGGTTGTTACCCACCGCTTGCAGCCCGGCCGGGTTGATGAAGTCGGCGGTTTGCAGGTTGCCGATCACTTGGGAGGCGGGGTTGCCGGCAACGGTGATGGACACGGTGCCGTCACGACCAACGGTGAACGTCTGGGCGTTGTTCGGAATGACAATGGCCGGCTCCAGGGCAAAGCCGCTGGCGTTGACGATCTGACCGTTGGAATCCAGGTGGAAGGTACCGTCACGGGTGTAGGACGTGGTGCCATCGGGCTGCAGGATCTGGAAGAAACCGCGACCGTCGATGGCCATATCCAATGGCTGCTCGGTGGTTTGCAGGCTGCCGGCGGTGAAGTTTTTCTGGGTGCCGACGATGCGCACACCGGTACCCACTTGCAGACCCGACGGCAGTTCGCTGTCCTGGGTCGACTGGGCGCCTGGCTGGCGTTTGATCTGATACAGCAAGTCCTGGAACTCGGCGCGGTCACGTTTGAAACCCGTGGTCGATACGTTCGCCAGGTTGTTGGAAATGGTGGTGAGGTTGGTGTCCTGGGCGGACAGACCTGTTTTGGCAACCCATAGAGCCGGAAGCATTCGTTTCTCCTCGTGCGCCTGTTTTACGGCGCGACGTTCTGATAATTAGCTGATCTGCAAGACCCGAGCCATGGCCTGGTCATCGTCTTTGGCGGTGTTCATCATCTTGACGTGCAGCTCGAACTGCTTGGCCAGCGCCAGTACCGAAGTCATTTCTTCCACGGCATTGACGTTGCTCGACTCGAGAAACCCAGACACCAGTTTGACGCCGGCATCGGCCTGCGCCGGCTTGCCGTCCTTGGTGTGGATCGAACCGTCCAGGCCTTTGGTCATGTTCTTGAAGTCCGGGTTGACCAGCTTGATGCGGTCGACTTCGGCCATCACACGCGGGCCCTCGCCCATCGCACGGATGCTGACGGTGCCGTCTTCGCCGACTTCGATCTGCTGCTCGGGCGGCACGGCAATCGGCCCGCCATTGCCCATCACCGGCATGCCGTTGCCGGCGCGCAGTACGCCCAGCGCGTCAACGTTCAGGCTGCCGGTGCGTACGTAGCTTTCACCGCCATCGGGGTTTTGCACGGCGATCCAGCCGTTGCCTTGCACCGCGACATCAAGGTCGCGACCGGTTTGCACCAGGGCGCCCGGGGAGAAGTCGGTGGCCGGACGTTCGCTCATGGCAAACGCACGCGCCGGAAAGCTGTCACCAAACACCGGCATCGAACGGGCCTGCTCCAGGTCCTTCTGAAAACCATTGGTAGAGATGTTCGCCAGGTTGTTGGCATGAGCCTTCTGCGCCAGTGCATTCTGGCTGGCGCCGGTCATTGCCACATAAAGGTACTTGTCCACACTCTTTCCTCTGCATGCCGGACGTTTGCCGCCCACCGCTGTACTGCTGAGCGATAAGCAATTTGCAGACCAACTTTTTTCTGGCGGCGCCGGGCCCGGCAAACAAAGGACTTGAGGGGTTTAGAGGGGGATTGGGGGAATGTATCGAAGACGAAAAACCGGCGGTGTTATGCCGCCAAGAGGCAAGGATCAGCCTGGACGCTGATCGTTCCCCTGTGGCGAGGGAGCTTGCTCCCGCTCGGGCGCGAAGCGGCCGCAAAACCTGCCTGCGCGATCTGCCTGCAATAATTCGGTTGTCATTTTTGGGGCTGCTGCGCAGCCCAGCGGGAGCAAGCTCCCTCGCCACAAAAGCCGCTTAGCCGGGCTCTTTGCCGACCTCATACTCACGCAACTTATTGGCAATGGTGGTATGGGAAACCCCCAGTCGCTTGCCCAGTTGCCGACTGCTCGGATACTCGGAATACAAGCGCTCCAGCACGGCTTTCTCGAAGCGCCCGACAATCTCGTCCAGCCCACCCTCGAGGGAGAAATCGCCAAGCGGCTGACGCACGCCGTAGTCTGGCAGACGAATGTGCTCGGCTTTGACGGTGCCACCCTCGCACAGGGAGACCGCCTGAAACAGTACGTTTTCCAACTGCCGCACGTTACCCGGCCAGTGATAGTGACTGAGCCGTTCCATCGCCGCCGGCGCCAGTTTCGGCAGTGGGCAACCGATCTGTCGACTGGCCTGATCGAGGAAGTGCTCTACCAGCGGCGCCAGTCCATCGAGGCATTCGCGCAGTGGCGGGATGTGCAGCGAGAGCACGTTCAAGCGGTGGTACAAGTCCTGACGAAATTCACCGCGAGCACACAGCTCGGACAAGTCCACCTGAGTCGCGCAGATCACCCGCACATCCAGATAAACCTCTTCATCGCTGCCGACACGACGGAAGCAACCGTCCTGCAGAAAGCGCAGCAATTTCACCTGCAAGCGCGGGCTCATTTCGCCGACGCCATCGAGAAACAACGTACCGCCCGCCGTCAGCTCCAGAAGCCCGAGCTTGCCTTCGGCCCGCGCCCCTTCGAAGGCGCCGGGGCCGTAGCCGAACAATTCGGTCTCGGCCATGGACTCCGGCAGTCCGGCGCAGTTGAGCGCCATCAGCGGCGATTGCCCACGTGGGCTCGCCAGGTGACAGGCCCGCGCCAACAACTCTTTGCCGGTGCCGGTTTCGCCTTCGATCAATAGCGGCGCATCCAGCGGTGCCATGCGCCGTGCTTCGCGAACCACTGCCGCCATCACTTTCGAACTTTGGAAAATGCTGTCGAAGCCGCGCAACTCCTGTTTGCGCACGTTATAGATGCGCTCGCCCACCCGGTCCGCCCGGTGCAGCGTCAACACCGCACCGGCCATGGCCTCGCTTTCGTCGTGCTCCGATTGCAGCGGCGCGATGTCGGCGAGAAACACGTCACCCTTGACCTTCACCCGCAAGCCGTTGATCCGCGACTTGTTGGCGCGCACCAGTTCCGGCAAGTCGAAGTCCTCGGCGTACCGCGACAACGGAATCCCCGGCACCTCATCCACCCGCACCCCGAGCAACTGCGCCGCCGCACGGTTGGCCGCGACGATGGAGCCGCCCATGTCGATCGACAGCACCGGAAACTCCAGGGCACCGAGCAAGGCATTGAGCTCCATGTGCCGACGCTCGCTGGGCATCAGCCCTACACGCTTGACGCCGAACACCCCGCCAATCGCCTCGAACTTCGGTCGCAACGCCTGGAACTGAATGTTGATCAGGTTCGGACAGTGCAGATAGATCGCATTGCCATGCTCACCACCCACCTCGCCGCGGGCGACGTTGATCCCGTACTCGACCAACAGGTTGAGAATGTCGCGCAGGATACCGATGCGGTTCTGGCAGTGAACTTTGATACGCATAAAAAGGCCCGTAACAGGGGTGATCGAGGCCCGACGCAAGGAAATTTCTGCGCGAACGCCAAGTTAGTCGTCAAGATTATGTGACACCCGCGATCCATTTCAAACACGGAAATATCAATACTTACGCCACAGCAGCAAAACCGTAACGAATACTTTACGAAAAGCATGGACTTTTCCTACATAAGGCGCGGATCACCTGCTGCAAAGTCGCACACCTTGGCGTATCTCTAATTCCAGAGCAGGACATAAAACAAGAACGTATCCCCTAGCAGGAGAGCAGCATGAAGCAGACGCAATACGTGGCTCGTGAGCCCGATGCGCAAGGTTTTATCGACTACCCCGCTGAAGAACACGCGGTGTGGAATACGCTGATTACTCGCCAACTGAAAGTGGTCGAGGGTCGTGCATGCCAGGAATACCTGGACGGTATTGAAAAACTCGGTCTGCCCCACGACCGCATTCCGCAACTCGGCGAAATCAACAAAGTCCTCGGTGAAACCACCGGCTGGCAAGTTGCCCGGGTGCCCGCGCTGATTCCCTTCCAGACCTTTTTCGAATTGCTGGCGAACAAGCAGTTTCCGGTGGCGACCTTTATTCGTACCCGCGAAGAGCTGGATTACCTGCAAGAGCCGGACATTTTCCACGAGATCTTCGGCCACTGCCCGTTGCTGACCAACCCCTGGTTCGCCGAATTCACCCACACCTACGGCAAACTCGGCCTACAGGCTTCCAAGGAAGAACGCGTGTACCTGGCGCGCCTGTACTGGATGACCATCGAATTCGGTCTGGTCGACACGCCGCAAGGCCTGCGCATCTATGGCGGCGGCATTCTGTCCTCGCCGAAAGAAACTGTTTACGCCCTGTCGGACGCACCTGAGCATCAGGCCTTCGACCCACTGGAATGCATGCGTACGCCTTATCGCATCGACATTCTGCAGCCGCTGTACTTTGTCCTGCCGAACCTCAAGCGCCTGTTCGATCTGGCCCACGAAGACATCATGGGCATGGTCAAACAAGGCATGCAGCTTGGGTTGCACGCACCGAAATTTCCGCCAAAAGCTGCGTGACCCGCAGCTTTTAGAATCAAGTGAGCCTGTCAGGAACCAGCGCTTTGGTTTAGCGTGGTGTCACTGACGGCCGATTTCCAATAATTCGATTTCAGGAACCCATCATGTCCACATTGAACCAAGCCCATTGCGAAGCCTGCCGCGCCGATGCCCCTCAGGTCAGCGACGAAGAACTGCCGATCCTGATCAAGCAGATCCCTGACTGGAACATCGAAGTGCGCGACAGCGTGATGCAGCTGGAAAAAGTTTTCCTGTTCAAAAACTTCAAACACGCGCTGGCGTTCACCAACGCCGTTGGCGAAATCTCCGAGGCCGAAGGTCACCACCCGGGTCTGCTGACCGAGTGGGGCAAAGTCACCGTGACCTGGTGGAGCCACTCCATCAAGGGCCTGCACCGCAACGACTTCATCATGGCCGCGCGCACTGACGAAGTAGCCAAAGACGCCGAGGGCCGCAAATAATGCATTTCGACGCCATCGGCCGAGTACCCGGCGACCCGATTCTCGGCCTGATGGAGGCCTATGCGCAGGACCCTAACCCGCGCAAGTTCGACCTTGGCGTGGGTGTCTACAAAGACGCCCAGGGCCTGACGCCAATCCCTGAAGCGGTGAAGCTTGCCGAGCAGCGCCTGGTGGATCGCCAGGCCACCAAGACCTACATCGGCGGCCACGGCGATGCAGCGTTCGGCAAAGTCATCAACGAGCTTGTGCTGGGTGCTGATTCGGCGCTGATCGCCGAGCAACGGGCCGGCGCCACTCAAACGCCGGGCGGCACCGGCGCACTGCGCTTGAGCGCCGACTTCATCGCCCAGTGCCTGCCGGGCCGTGGCGTGTGGCTGAGCAGCCCGACCTGGCCGATCCACGAAACGATTTTCGCGACGGCCGGGGTCAAGGTCAGTCACTACCCGTACGTGGGCAGCGATAACCGCCTCGATGTCGAAGCGATGCTCGCGGTGCTTAACCAAGCACCGAAGGGCGATGTGGTGCTGCTGCACGCCTGCTGCCACAACCCGACCGGTTTCGACCTGTCCCATGACGATTGGCGCCGGGTGCTGGACGTGGTGCGCAGTCGCGACTTGCTGCCTCTGATCGACTTCGCCTATCAGGGCTTCGGCGACGGCCTGGAGCAAGATGCCTGGTCGACCCGGCTGTTCGCCGCCGAGTTGCCGGAAGTGCTGATCACCAGTTCCTGCTCGAAGAACTTCGGCCTGTACCGCGACCGCACCGGCGCGCTGATTGTCTGCGCACAAACCGCCGACAAGCTGGTGGACATCCGCAGCCAATTGGCCAACATCGCCCGCAACCTATGGTCGACACCGCCGGATCACGGCGCCGCCGTGGTCGCGACCATCCTTGGCGATCCAGAGCTGAAAAGCCGCTGGGCCGACGAAGTGGAAGCCATGCGTCTGCGCATCGCTCAGCTGCGCAGTGGCCTGGTCGAAGCGCTCGAACCCCACGGGTTGCGCGAGCGGTTTGCGCACATTGGCGTGCAACGCGGGATGTTTTCCTACACCGGTTTGTCGCCGGAGCAGGTCAAGCAACTGCGCGAGCATCACAGCGTGTACATGGTCAGCTCGGGCCGGGCGAACGTGGCGGGGATCGATGCGACACGCCTGGACCTGCTGGCCGAGGCCATCGCTGACGTCTGCAAGTAACACGATGCAATGGCGAGCTCCCTGTGGCGAGGGAGCTTGCTCCCGCTCGAGCGCGTAGCGGTCGCAAAAAACTGCAACCGAGTTCTAACGCAAAGAACCCATTACCTGCATTGGGGCCGCTCAGCGACCCAGCGGGAGCAAGCTCCCTCGCCACAGTAGGTCTTCGCCTCCTGCTGACCTGTCTAGACAATCCCATCCGTCGTAACAAATGGATATAAAATCTATTTGTCATTTTTCCTGCTGTATCCTGCCCAGGCTTTTTAAAAGCGCGGATCTACCAGATCTATCAACAGACTTAGCGAGGAGCGCGAAACATGCACGAGATCCCTAATCTCCCCTTCCCAAGCCTGCACGAAACTGAGCAGACAACCACGCAACAAGCCGGCGCCCAACAGCCCGAGCCGAAAGAAGCACCTGAACGCCGCCAGGCCGACAGAGAAGACTGATACACCTGCAATGCCAGACCGTGTGGAAAGCGCTAACATGCGCTTTCCACACTGCCTGAACCGCGAGCCCGCACCATGAGCGATGATTTCACTGAAGCCCAGGCCAGCGTCCTGATCGGCACCGCCGAGAAGATGATCGAGATCTGGAATCGCCTTTCCCCCGAGAAACAAGCCGCCCTGCTGGCCCGCTTCGGCAGCGAAGAAAATGCCCTGGCCGCCCTGGTCACGACGCAACTGGTCGCCCCCGCAAAACCCTGATTCATCCCGTTCGGCAATTAGTTTTACTTTTTCACGCCCCGCGACCGTCCACGCCGCTATCATAAGCAGCCTATCTATCCTGCTGCCCCGTGGACCTTTTACCCATGTCTGAAACCCAGCGCCCCCTGGCGGTCACGCTGCAAGTCGTTTCCATCGTCCTGTTCACTTTCATCGGTTACCTCAATATCGGTATTCCCCTGGCCGTATTGCCGGGCTACGTCCACAGCGACCTCGGCTTCGGCGCGGTGATCGCCGGGCTGGTGATCAGCGTGCAATACCTGGCCACCCTCCTCAGCCGGCCTTACGCCGGGCGCATCATCGATAACAAGGGCAGCAAACTGGCGGTGATGTATGGCCTCGCTGGCTGTGGTTTGAGCGGTGTGTTCATGCTGATTTCGGCCTGGACGCAAAGCCTGCCGATACTGAGTTTGATCAGCCTGTTGATTGGCCGCCTGATACTCGGAAGCGCGGAAAGCCTGGTCGGCTCCGGGTCGATCGGCTGGGGCATCGGTCGGGTCGGCGCAGCGAACACCGCCAAGGTCATCTCCTGGAACGGCATCGCCAGTTACGGCGCGTTGGCGGTCGGCGCACCGCTGGGGGTGCTGCTGGTGAGTCAATTGGGTTTGTGGAGCATGGGCGTGAGCATCGTGCTGCTGGCCGTGCTGGGCGTGGCGCTGGCCTGGCCGAAAACCGCGGCGCCGATTGTCGCCGGTGAGCGTTTGCCGTTCATGCATGTGCTGGGACGGGTGTTCCCTCATGGCTGCGGCCTGGCACTGGGCTCCATCGGCTTTGGCACCATCGCGACCTTCATCACCCTGTATTACGCCACTCAGCATTGGTCCAACGCGGTGCTGTCCCTGAGTTTGTTCGGCGCCAGTTTCATTGGCGCACGGTTGCTGTTCGGCAATCTGATCAACCGCCTCGGCGGCTTTCGCGTGGCGATTGCCTGCCTCTCGGTGGAAACCCTCGGGCTGTTGCTGCTGTGGCTGGCGCCAGATGCTCATTGGGCACTGGCCGGTGCGGCGCTGAGCGGTTTCGGCTTTTCGCTGGTGTTCCCGGCCTTGGGCGTGGAAGCGGTCAATCTGGTGCCGGCCTCCAGCCGTGGCGCAGCCGTTGGGGCCTATTCGCTGTTTATCGATTTGTCACTGGGGATTACCGGACCGCTGGCGGGTGCGATTGCTGCAGGATTTGGTTTTGCCTCGATCTTCCTGTTTGCCGCCCTCGCCGCTTTGAGCGGATTGATGTTGAGCGTTTACTTGTACCGGCAGGCACCCAAGTATCGGGAAGAGCGTGAGGCCCGCTAAAAATCCACCTTGCCCCGCCCGGCCTTGATGCTACCGCGCTTGGTCTTGGATTCGAGCCGACGCTTTTTCGAGCCCAGAGTCGGCTTGGTCGGGCGGCGTTTCTTTTCCACTTTGGTAGCGCTGAGGATCAACTCGGTCAGACGCTCCAGCGCGTCGGCGCGGTTCTGCTCCTGCGTGCGGTATTGCTGGGCCTTGATGATCAACACCCCTTCGCTGGTGATGCGACTGTCGCGCAACGCCAGCAGCCGTTCCTTGTAAAACTCGGGCAGGGACGAGGCCGGAATGTCGAAGCGCAGGTGCACCGCACTGGAAACCTTGTTGACGTTCTGCCCTCCGGCGCCCTGGGCGCGAATGGCTGTCAACTCGATCTCGGCATCCGGCAGATGCACGTTGTTGGAAATCACCAGCATGGAAAAGCGTCCGTATTCAGAGCGCGCAGGATACCGCGAATAGACAGAAGGAATACGCTCCCACAGGTATTGCATCGCCCACAAAAAACCCGGCGCATTGGCCGGGTTTGGTGTTTCTGCGCGTTGCGTTATTTCACCGCAACCTGCAACGCCTGCTGGGCGCTGCGCTTGTTCTTGATGCCGTAGCAGATCCACATGAACGCGACCCACACCGGAATCGCATACACCGAGACCTGGATGCCCGGAATCAGCAGCATCACGCCGAGAATGAACACTACGAACGCCAGGCAGATGTAGTTGCCGTACGGGTACCACAGGGCCTTGAACAGCGGCGTCTGCTTGGTGTTGTTCATGTGCTGGCGGAACTTGAAGTGCGAGAAGCTGATCATCGCCCAGTTGATCACCAGGGTCGCAACCACCAACGACATCAACAGTTCCAGCGCGTTTTGCGGGATCAGGTAGTTCAGCAACACCGCGATCAACGTCACAGCAGCCGACGCCAGGATCGAACGTACCGGCACACCACGCTTATCGATCTTCGACAAGGCTTTCGGCGCATCGCCCTGCTCGGCCATGCCCAGCAGCATGCGGCTGTTGCAATAGGTGCCGCTGTTGTACACCGACAGCGCCGCGGTCAGGACCACGAAGTTGAGGATGTGCGCGGCGGTGTTGCTGCCGAGCATCGAGAACACCTGCACGAACGGGCTGCCGCTATAGGCATCGCCAGACGCATTCAGCGTCGTCAGCAGGCTGTCCCAAGGGGTCAGCGACAACAGGACCACCAGCGCACCGATGTAGAAAATCAGGATCCGGTAGATCACCTGGTTGATGGCTTTCGGGATCACGGTTTTCGGTTTGTCGGCTTCAGCGGCGGTGAAACCGAGCATTTCCAGGCCACCGAAGGAGAACATGATGATCGCCATGGCCATCACCAGGCCGCTGACACCGTTCGGGAAGAAGCCACCGTGGGACCACAGGTTGGTTACCGAGGCTTGCGGGCCGCCGTGGCCACTGACCAGCAGATAGCTACCCAAAGCAATCATGCCAACGATCGCCACGACCTTGATGATCGCGAACCAGAACTCGGCCTCGCCGAAGACTTTGACGTTGGCCAGGTTGATCGCGTTGATCAGCACGAAGAACGCGGCAGCGGAGACCCAGGTCGGGATATCCGGCGCCCAGTAGTGGATGTATTTGCCGACCGCGGTCAGCTCCGACATACCCACCAGGATGTACAGAATCCAGCAGTTCCAGCCCGACAGGAAACCGGCAAAACCGCCCCAGTATTTGTGTGCGAAGTGGCTGAAGGAACCGGCTACCGGCTCTTCGACGATCATTTCGCCCAGTTGGCGCATGATCATGAAGGCGATGAAGCCGCAGATGGCGTAGCCGAGAATCATCGACGGGCCGGCGGATTTCAGCACGCCGGCCGAGCCGAGGAACAACCCGGTACCGATCGCGCCACCGAGGGCGATCAGTTGAATATGGCGATTTTTCAGGCCGCGTTTCAGCTCGCCTGAATGCGAGTTTTGTCCACTCATGAAAAGGGTCTCACGCAAGGTTTGATGATGTTCAGTAGACGTTGCTGCAAGGTGCAGATTTCAAGCAGCGCCGATCAAACCCCAGCGCAGGCACCAGGAGTTCAGCGTTTTTACGACAGTCATGCGTCACCTGTTTGTTTTTATCTGTGACGAAATCGAACCCGACACGCTCGTGACGCGGCGGAGTGAACAAGGCGGATAGCCTTGAGATTTGCGCTGTTGCGCAGAGGGTCACAGTTAAAACGCGGCGCATTGTACACCTGTAACCCCCTGCTGCCAGACACCGCTGGATCAGCGCGTCGGTTGCCGGGATTGCCTGTGTCCGCCTCGAGGGTCTCGGGCGGCTGCAAAAATTGAGTCAGACCTTTGCAGGTCTTCGACGGGGGCAGCGGAAAAATCGCCCCACGGAGAGAGATGGAGATGAGTCACGGCGTTCATTGCGCCTCCTTCTTGTTATGCACCTGCACGACAGGCATGGGGCGCATCTCACCTTTCAATCGAGGCCGAGACAAGCGCGCCAGAGCCCTTGAACAGCGCCATCGCGGCGGCGGACGGCAGGTTTTCCTTACAGCCCTTTCCACAGCGACATTCCATGGGGTTTGAGCGCGCTTTTCGTAAGGATTTATTTACAGCGCGTAACGCATGCTTTCCAAATCAGATCCAGAGAGCCGTCGACTGTAAATTGACGATAGGAAGCTTCCTAAGGAGTTTTCCGACTTAGTTTTCTGTTTTTTATTAGGAAATTTACTTTTTGAAAAATGGAATAATTAGTTCAAATGAAAATTGTTTAATTATTTTTTTGCAATTCAAAAACCTGTGAACTAGGTTTTCAACGACTTGCCGAGCCGCATCGACCGGCAAGTTGACGCGCTCTTCAATGAATGAAAAACGCGCCGCTGTTCTTACCGAAAAAGTCATTCAGGAGATTCACCATGCAAGCACTGGACAAAGACTTGGATACTGAACTGCAACTGGACGATTGGTTTGAAGCACCGACCCATGAAGCCGCCGTTGAAATGATGCAAGCCGACGCGGTTGTTCCGTTCGGCACGGCGATGTGGCCTCTGTAAGACATCCCGGCGGGCATGATCCGGCCGGTCGTGCCCGCCACTTACCAGGTTTGTCAGGGAGGACTCCATGGATAAGCAGCGCGCCATCTCGCATTTCCTTTACTACCTCGAACATCACCCTGCCGTTGCCGGCATCAACCCGGCGAAGGTCTTGCTTGGCCATACCGCTGACTACGAGGCGCTGACCGGCGCCATTGCCGAACAGACCGGCAACAGCCCACGGTTCAGCTTCAGCGCAATGCGCCTGGACCTCGAACCCACCGAATTGCTGGCCCAGACGATTGCCGACAGCGATCTGTACATTTTCTTCTACGACTCTTCTACCCTGCCAAACCCGCGTCCCGACGGCCCGGACTTTGTCCGCGCGCTGCAAGGCGTGATGGCGGAAAACTGGAAGAAGTCGCTGCTGTTCAAGGATTACGGCGATTATTTCTACGACACGTTCAGTGTCACCCCACAGCGGATTGCCGGGTTGAACAGCCACCTGATCCAGCGCATGTCCCAGGCCACCACTTTAAGTTTCAAAGATGATCATGGCTCGTGGTTCGAAACACCGTTGAGCAGTATCAAGAAGTGGACCGACATCAATGGTGTCGGCAACTTCGACCTGGCGCCCGGCGAGATTGCCACCCATAGCGAGGCGATAAATGGCCGAGTGAAGTTCATGGGGACGTTCCTCAGCACGATTCCGTTTGCCCGCAAGTACGGCGTACTCGCGTCACCACTGGAGTTGTGGATCGAGAACTCGACCATCAGCAAAATCGCCACCGATGTGCCGGGACTGGAACATGACTTCAACAAGTACCTGGACGCCAATCCATCCAACCGGCGCATCGAGGAGTTGGGGATCGGCACCAACGAAGGTGTGAAAGAGTTGTATGCGCGCAATGCCGGCTTCGAAGAGCGCCATTGCGGTTTGCACTTGGGGTTGGGTGGAGGCGCCAAGGGCAGCCATCATCTGGACCTGATCTTCTCTGGCGGCGTGTTGGCGCTGGATGATGAGCCGGTGTTTGATGGGCGGTTTGTTTTCTGAGCAACACCGGCCCCTGTGGCGAGGGAGCTTGCTCCCGCCGGCCGATCCGCGCCCGGGCGCAGCAGCCGCAAAACCTGCCGACGCGGTTACCTGACATAACGAGGTGAATGGGTTTTGGGGCCGCTTCGCGACCCAGCGGGAGCAAGCTCCCTCGCCACAACGCCACCTGCATATTGAAAACCGGTTCTGCCAGGCACAAAAAAACGCCATCCCGAGGGATGGCGTTTTTCATGGGGCGCTTACCGATTACTCAGGCTTGCGACGACCGAAGCCCGGACGCTGGCCGGAGCCGGCGGGTGCGCCGCGGCGCTTGCCCGATGGCGCGTCCTTGTCGACCAGCACAATGCCTGGGCGTTTCTTCGGCGCTGGCTTGGCCGGGCGCTTGGTGTCGGCCGGGCGGTCTGCCACCGGCGTACCGCGACCGGCAGGCGCACCGCGATCGCTACGACCACCGGACGGAGCGCCACGGCCTTCGCCGCGCTCAGTACGACCGTTGGCCGGACGTGGCGTGCGTGGACCGCGCTCGCCGTCCTGGCGTGGCGCTGGCTTGCGGGCCGGGCGCTCGCCTTCGATCTGCGGCTCGCGAGATGGACGCGGGCCGGCAGCTGGAGCGCCAGCGGCTGGACGCAGGGTCCGTACGCGTTCGGTCTTGCCCACCGGGCGGGACGATTTGCGCTGCATACGCTCGAGCTTGTCTTTGCTCTTGGCGTTCATTTGCGGCATCGCCACCGGCGTCAGGCCGACTTCAGCACTCAGAATGTCGACTTCCTGTTGGCTCATTTCGCGCCAGCGACCCATCGGCAGATCGGAGTTGAGGAACACCGGACCGAAACGCACGCGCTTCAGACGGCTGACCACCAGGCCCTGGGACTCCCACAGACGACGAACTTCGCGGTTACGACCTTCCATCACCACGCAGTGGTACCAGTGGTTGAAACCTTCGCCACCTGGTGCCTGCTTGATGTCGGTGAATTTGGCCGGGCCGTCTTCGAGCACCACACCTGCCTTCAGACGCTCGATCATCTCGTCGTCGACTTCGCCACGTACACGGACCGCGTATTCACGGTCCATTTCGTAGGACGGGTGCATCAGGCGGTTGGCCAGCTCACCGTCGGTGGTGAACATCAGCAGACCTGTGGTGTTGATGTCCAGGCGACCGATGTTGATCCAGCGACCTTCTTTCGGGCGCGGCATCTTGTCGAACACGGTCGGACGGCCTTCCGGGTCGTCACGGGTGCAGATTTCACCGTCGGGTTTGTTGTACATGATCACGCGGCGTACCGACTCGGCAGCTTCTTCGCGCTTGATCACCTTGCCATCGATGGTGATGGCGTCATGCAGGTCGACGCGCAGGCCAAGGGTGGCGTCTTTGCCATTGACCTTGATGCGGCCGTGGCTGATCCAGGCTTCTACGTCACGGCGCGAGCCGACGCCGATACGGGCGAGGACTTTCTGCAGTTTTTCGCCTGCTGGGCCGATTTCCTGGTCGTCTTTCTGGTCGTTGATACTCATCTGGGCACCTCCCGGTGTGATCAAGTTCAGGCCTTGGCCTGAAGATGTGAAATCTGGTCGTTTGACGAAGGGATCGTCAAAGGGTCGCGAATCATACGCTCATGGAAGCGTTCGCGCATCAGAGACTAGCTGATCGACCGTCGGTTATTGGTTTTTCCGCCGGCCGGTGGTGGATGGAGGAACAAGATCAAAAGATCGCAGCCTCGTTTCACTCGACAGCTCCTACAGGATCGATGTACGCCGAAATATCGCGGGTAAATACCGCCTCCGTAGGAGCTGCCGCAGGCTGCGATCTTTTGGCGGACTTCAATCCTCGAACTGGCGGCGTTCGGCCTCGATCGCTTCGGCCAGGGCCCGGGCTTCGGCTTCTTCATCGCTGAGTTCAGGTTCAGGTTTGGGTTGTTCAAGCGCGGCAACCGCGGCCAGCAGTTTCTCGCGAGCCTCGGCAACGCCAAGAATGTCATCCTCAAGCTCTGGTTCCTGTTCTTCTTCGTCAGCAACTGACGCCTCAACCTGAAGCTCTAGCTCGACTTCCGGCTCCGGCTGCTCCGATACCTCTTCAGTCTCGGTCAACTCGCCATCGCGCAGCAAATCGTCGAAATCAGTCTTGAGCCCCTCCTCCATGGTGTCCAGCTCCAGCAACAGCGTGTGGAAGCTGGTTTCTTCCTTGGGCTCTTCCGGCTCGGCGCTGGCATCCGCCAATTCTTGTAACCCGGCCGGCACCGGTGCGTCGTCGAACTCGAGCATCGGCTCGGGCTCCAGCTCGCGCAGCTCGGCCAGCGGCGGCAGGTCGTCGAGGTTCTTCAGGTTGAAGTGATCGAGAAACGCCTTGGTGGTGGCGAACATTGCCGGTTTGCCGGGCACGTCGCGGTAACCGACGATGCGGATCCACTCACGCTCCAGCAGGGTTTTGACGATGTGGCTGTTGACCGCCACGCCGCGCACGTCTTCGATCTCGCCCCGGGTGATCGGTTGGCGATAGGCGATCAGGGCCATGGTTTCGAGCATGGCGCGCGAGTAGCGCTGCGGCCGTTCTTCCCACAGGCGCCCGACCCATGGCGCGAACTTTTCGCGGATCTGCAGGCGATACCCGGAGGCGACTTCCTTCAGTTCGAAGGCTCGGCCGTCGCAGGATTTGCCCAGAATCGTCAGCGCTTTCTTGAAAACCGCTGGTTCGGGCCGCTCGCCTTCTTCGAAGAGTTCGAACAGGCGCTCAAGCGATTGCGGTTTTCCCGAGGCCAACAGAAAGGCTTCAAGCAGTGGCGCCAGCTCGCGGGGTTCAGTCAGGTTCATGATTCAACTCGTTATTCGGCTCGGGCTCGCACATGTATCGCCGCGAACGGCTCATTCTGCACCAGCTCGACCAAGGATTCCTTGACCAGTTCGAGGATCGCCATAAAGGTCACCACTACCCCCAGACGCCCTTCTTCAGCGGTGAACAGCTCGACAAAGGGCACGAAACCGCCGCCCTTGAGCCGCTCCAGTACATCGCTCATGCGTTCGCGGGTGGACAGTGCCTCGCGGCTGACCTGGTGGCTTTCGAACATGTCGCCCCGGCGCAAGACCTCGGCCATGGACATCAGCAACTCTTCCAGACTCACGTCCGGCAGCAGCTTGCGCGCCCGGGCTTCCGGCGCGTCGAGCTTGGGCACCACGACATCGCGGCCGACGCGGCTCAGGCCATCGATGCCTTCGGCGGCGGCCTTGAAGCGTTCGTATTCCTGCAAGCGGCGGATCAGTTCGGCGCGAGGGTCGTCTTCCTCGTCTTCAATGGTTTCGGCTCGCGGCAGCAGCATCCGCGACTTGATCTCGGCGAGCATCGCGGCCATCACCAGGTACTCGGCGGCCAGTTCCAGGCGCACCGACTGCATCAACTCGACATAGCCCATGTACTGGCGGGTGATTTCCGCCACCGGGATGTCGAGGATATTGATGTTCTGTTTGCGGATCAGGTACAGGAGCAGGTCGAGCGGGCCTTCGAAGGCTTCCAGAAAGACCTCGAGCGCATCCGGCGGGATGTACAGGTCCAGCGGCATTTCCATGACCGCCTGGCCATAGACCATGGCGAAAGGCAGTTCTTGCTGGGCGCCGGCCTGGCTGTCTACGGGTTCTGGTTCTACTGCAGACATCTACGCCTCGGCCATGAATGGCGTTGGGTCGCCGCAACCGACACGGATGACTTCCGGCTCGCCGTCGGCGAGGTTGATCACGGTGGACGCCTTGATCCCGCCGAAACCGCCGTCGATGATCAGGTCCACCTGATGCTCCAGCAACTGGCGCATTTCGTAGGGATCGGTCAGCGGGTCGGTGTCGCCGGGCATGATCAGGGTCACGCTCATCAGCGGTTCGCCGAGTTCTTCCAGCAGCGCCAACGCAATCGGATGGCTCGGCACGCGCAGGCCGATAGTGCGTTTTTTCGGGTGCAGCAACAGCCGCGGGACTTCACGGGTAGCGTTGAGAATGAATGTGTAAGGCCCTGGCAAATGGGCCTTGAGCAAACGGAAGGTGCCAGTGTCGATCTTGGCAAATAGCCCCAACTGCGACAGGTCGCTGCAGATCAGCGCGAAGTTGTGCTTCTCATCCAGCTGACGCAAACGACGCACACGCTCCACGGCGGTCTTGTCACCGATCTGGCAACCAATGGCGTAGGAAGAGTCTGTGGGATAAATCACCACCCCGCCGTTGCGGATGATCTCGACAGCCTGTTTGATCAGGCGCGCTTGCGGGTTTTCCGGATGAATCTGGAAAAATTGACTCACATTCTCTACCTGTTCAGACGGCGGCAATAATTGGGTCATGTTTGAATCGACACCACAGTGGTGGCAGATCCTCCGGGAGCGGGCGGTATTCACCGATCTCGGACCAGCCTCCAGGGCCATGAAAATCACTGCCGGCGCTGACCAGCAGACCAAACTCACGGGCAAGAATCGCCAGGCTGCCCACTTGCTCGGCGGGCTGATGGCCATTGACCACTTCAATCGCGTGGCCCCCGGCTTGAATATAGTCAGAAATCAGGCGGCGACGCTTGCTGCGAGTGAAATCGTAGTGCCAGGGGTGCGCCAGGCTGACCCAGGCACCCGCGGCGCGCAGGGTCTCGACAGTGTCTTCGAGGGTCGGCCAGTGTAGTTTGACGTCCCCCAGCTTGCCTGCACCCAGCCATTTGCGGAACGCTTCGGCGCGATCCTTGACGAAACCTTCGCGCACCATCCAGTCGGCGAAGTGCGGACGGGCCGGCGCGTTGCCGCTGTCGCCCAGCTCCTGCTGAATGGAGCGAGCGCCGTCAAGCGCCCCCGGCATGCCTTTCAACGCCAACTTGCGGCTTATTTCTTCGGACCGTAGCCAGCGGCCATCGTGCAATTTGGCGATGGCCTCGACCAATGGCGCGGCATTGACATCGAAACCGTAGCCCAGCACATGAATGGTCGCCCCGCCCCAGGTGCAGGACAATTCGACGCCGTTGACCAGTTGCATCCCCAGCGCCGTCGCGGCGCTACGGGCCTCGTCGAGGCCTTCAAGGGTGTCGTGATCAGTCAAGGCCAGGACTCGCACGCCTTTCTCGAACGCACGCGCAACCAGTGCCGCAGGCGCCAGGGCGCCATCGGAGGCCGTGCTATGGCAGTGCAAATCAACATTCACAGGACTATGTAACCTCAAATCAGCGGACGCTATCGCGCGTCAATATGTTTGTTATTATGCCGCCACATCCTGCTTCTGGCTGCCACTGTGAAACAATTCATCGACTTCATCCCGCTTCTGCTGTTTTTCATCGTCTTCAAAATCGACCCGCGGGTCGTCGACATTGGCGGTCATCAACTGTCTGTCGGTGGTATTTACAGCGCCACCGCGATGCTGATCATCAGCTCCCTGGTGGTCTACGGCACGCTGTACATCAAGCAGCGCAAGCTGGAGAAAAGCCAGTGGCTGACCCTCATTGCCTGCCTGGTCTTCGGCAGCCTGACCCTGGCGTTCCACAGCGAGACCTTCCTCAAATGGAAAGCCCCGGTGGTCAACTGGCTGTTCGCCCTCGCGTTCATCGGCAGCCACTTTGTCGGTGACCAACTGCTGATCAAACGCATCATGGGCCACGCGCTGACCCTGCCGGAGCCGGTCTGGACCCGTCTGAACATCGCCTGGATCGTTTTTTTCCTGTTTTGCGGTGCCGCCAACCTGTTCGTCGCGTTCACCTTCCAGAGCTACTGGGTAGACTTCAAGGTCTTCGGCAGCCTGGGCATGACTTTGCTGTTCCTGGTCGGCCAGGGCATCTACCTGTCCCGCCACCTGCACGACGCCGACACCACAACGCCAAAAACCGAGGACTGACATGCTTTACGCAATCATTGCCACAGACGTCGCCAACTCCCTGGAAGCCCGACTGGCCGCACGGCCTGCGCACCTTGAGCGTCTGCAAGTGCTCAAAGGCGAAGGTCGTATCGTATTGGCCGGTCCACACCCGGCAGTCGACAGCAATGATCCGGGCGCGGCCGGTTTCACTGGCAGCCTGATCGTCGCCGAATTCGAGTCCCTGAGCGCCGCCAAGGCCTGGGCCGACGCCGATCCGTATGTTGCCGCAGGCGTCTACGCCAATGTTCTGGTCAAGCCGTTCAAGCAAGTCCTGCCGTAAAGTTCTCGCGTGCGGTGAATCTCATTGATTCATCGCACGTTCAATCGCTCATTATTCTCGTTTACCGGCCGACAACCTGCCCAATACTCGTATTGGAATCAGGAGTTGCGATGCGCAAAGGTCCGTTGTGTCTGATGTTGGTGACGTTGTCGATCATGGCGCCCGCCCATGGTGAAGAAAGCGCCAATGGCGGTAATTCGACGCCGCTGTCCTTGAGCGCCGGCAGCCAGATCACCGAGTTGCAGCAGCGCTTGAAAGAAAGCGAGCAGCAACGAGAAACACTGAGCAAACAATTGCAAACCACCGATGGCGAACGCGAAAGCGCCCAGCTGAGCCGGTTGCGCCAGGAGAATCAGCGCCTGAAGCTGCAACTCAAGGAAACCCTGGCCAGCAGCCCGCTACCGCGCCTGCTGACCGATCAGCAGCAGTGGTTCGTTATTGGGGCCGCAGTAGCGCTATTGGCCCTGCTCTGCGGTATCTTCGCCAGTGGTGCCACCAGAAAACGTAGGCAATGGCTAAATTGAGTGAGTCATGAGCGAGCTGTTACTAATTGATGATGACCAGGAGCTGTGTGAGCTCCTGAGCAGTTGGCTGAGCCAGGAAGGCTTTCAGGTTCGCGCCTGCCACGATGGCCAGAGCGCCCGTCGCGCGTTGGCCGAAACGTCTCCGGCGGCCGTGGTGCTGGACGTGATGCTGCCGGACGGCAGCGGCCTGGAATTGCTCAAGCAACTGCGTAGCGACCATCCGGATTTGCCGGTGCTGATGCTGTCGGCCCGTGGCGAACCGCTGGACCGCATCCTCGGCCTGGAACTGGGCGCCGACGATTATCTGGCCAAGCCGTGCGACCCACGGGAACTGACCGCCCGCCTGCGCGCGGTGTTGCGCCGCAGTCATCCGACGGCGGTCTCCAGCCAGCTCGAGCTGGGCGACCTGTGCTTCAGCCCGGTGCGCGGGGTGGTCAGCATCGATGAACAGGAATTCACCCTCACCGTTTCCGAAAGCCGCCTGCTCGAAGCCCTGCTCAAGCAGCCCGGCGAACCGCTGGATAAGCAGGAACTGGCGCAAATCGCCCTCGGTCGCAAACTGACCCTGTACGACCGCAGCCTGGACATGCACGTCAGCAACCTGCGCAAAAAAATCGGCCCACACCCCGACGGCCGTCCGCGCATCGTGGCCCTGCGCAGTCGCGGTTACTACTACAGCCTGTAAGAACCGAGAAAGAACCGAATAACAGCAACCTGTGGCGAGGGAGCTTGCTCCCGCTGGGCTGCGAAGCGGCCCCACTCTTTACCTAAAAAGAAGGGGACTGCTGCGCAGTCCAGCGGGAGCAAGCTCCCTCGCCACAGTCTGGTGCCTGCATCTGGAATTTTGTCAGGAAGGCAGAAAGCCGTCTTTACCCAAGCTTTACGCTCCGCTGACCGCCGTTGACCTTGATCTGCGTAATCTGCACACATCCGGAACGTACCGGGAACGAGACAAGGAGATACACCATGCGCAAGACTCTTATCGCTCTGATGTTTGCTGCCGCCCTGCCGACCGTTGCCATGGCCATGCCTGAAGGCACAGGCCCTATGGGTGATCACATGGACGGCTCACGCCACGGCGGTCAGATGCACGGCATGCACGGTAAAGGCCCTTACAGCCAACTGGACCTGAGCCGCGAACAGCGCGAGCAGATCCGCAAAATCATGGGCGAGCAGATGCACGAGCGTCAGCAACTGGTCGACAAGTACCTGGAAAAACTCTCGCCAGCCGACCAGAAAGCCCTGAAAGACGAGATGGAGGCCAAGCACAAGAAAGCCGAAGCCGACGTTCGCGCCCTGCTGAAACCGGATCAACAGAAGCAATTCGACGAGATCCAGAAGAAACAAGCTGAGCGTCGCGCCGAATGGGCCGAGTTCCAGGCCTGGAAAGCGCAGCAAGCGCAAAAAGCGCAATAATGCGTTAACCCCGGACCCAACGGCTAATCACCGTTGGGTCTGATTGTGCTTGTTCGAGGATTTTCTGTGCGCTCATTGTTCTGGCGTATCCTGGCCAGCTTCTGGCTGGCCATCGCTCTGGTTGCAGGGCTTTCCATTTTGCTGGGGCACATGCTCAACCAGGACGCATGGATTCTCAGTCGCCACCCGGGCCTCAACACCCTGGCCGAACAGTGGACGCAAACCTACGAGAGCCAGGGCGAGGAAGCCGCCCAGGACATTCTGGAGCAGCGCAAGCGCCAGTATCACATCGACGTTCAGGTGCTCAACGAGGCAGGAGACCCGGTGGTACGCGGCACCTTCCCTCGGCGTGCAGCCGCCTTCGAAGCACGGCAGCAAAACGATGATCGGCGCCTGCCGTGGCGACGCCTGACCGATGAATACACCAGCGCCAAGACGGGCGACACCTACCTGCTGATCTATCGCATTCCGCACCCGGAACTGGACGCCTGGCACCGTGAGAGCCTGCTCTGGCCGTTGAGTGCGCTAGGTATTGCCCTGGTGGTACTGACCCTGTTCAGCCTGCTGGTGACCTTTTCCATCACCCGACCGCTGAGCCGTTTACGTGGCGCAGTGCATGAATTGGGGCAGACGACGTATCAGCAAAACAGCCTGGCGCAACTGGCTAACCGCCGCGATGAATTCGGTGTGCTGGCCAACGACTTCAACCGCATGGGCGCGCGCCTGCAAAGCCTGATCGGCAGTCAGCGGCAATTGCTGCGCGATGTGTCCCACGAGTTGCGTTCGCCCTTGGCCCGACTGCGCATTGCGCTGGCACTGGCCGAGCGGGCCAATCCCCAGGAGCGGGAAAAACTCTGGCCGCGCCTGACCCGTGAATGTGATCGACTGGAAGCACTGATCAGCGAAATCCTGGTGTTGGCGCGGGTCGATGCCGACAACGCCAGTGCCGAAGAAGTGGATCTCAATGCACTGCTCAATACCCTGCAAAAGGATGCTCAGCTAAGTTCGCCGGAGCAGAACGTGCGCCTTGAGGCCGAGCCGCAACTGAACCTCAGAGGCTGGCCGACCATGATCGAGCGCGCCGTGGACAACCTGCTGCGCAATGCCCAGCGCTTTAACCCGGTCGGGCAACCGATCGAAATGCAGGCGTCGCGTCAGGGCGACAGGATTGTGGTCAGCGTGCGCGATCATGGCCCCGGTGTAGAGTCCGAGCATTTGAATCAGCTGGGTGAACCGTTCTATCGGGCACCGGGGCAGACAACGGCCGGGCATGGCCTGGGGCTGGCCATTGCACGCCGTGCGGCGGAACGCCATGGCGGCAGTCTGGTGCTGGCCAATCATCCTGGGGGTGGGTTTATTGCCAGTCTGGAATTGCCATTGGTGCCGGGGGCGGTGGTGCAGCCGTAAATCGGGGGTGATGCAAAAAGATCGCAGCCTCGTTTCACTCGACAGCTCCTACAAGTGCAACGAGGCTGCGATCTTTTGATCTTCAGGCCTTACCAGGCCAGGCGCTGACAAACTCGGCCAGATCAACCTTCTCCGCCACACGCGGTTCTTTCTGCGGTGTACCGAGATAAAGGAACGCAATCACCTCTTCCCCTTCAGCCAGGCCCAACCCTTTGGCTACATGCGGCGAATAGGCCAGCTCACCAGTGCGCCACACGGCGCCAATGCCTTGCGCGTAAGCGGCCAGCAAAATCCCGTGAGCAGCGCAGCCTGCCGCCAACAATTGTTCGGATTTCGGGTATTTGACGTGATCCTGCAAACGCGCGATCACCACAACCACCAGCGGAGCACGCAGCGGGCCGTTACGGGCCTTGTCCAGCACGGCTTCTGAAACGTCGCTGTCTTGTAGCTTCGCCGCTTCGGCCAGCAACTCGCCCATTTGCTCGCGCGCCGCGCCTTCGACTGTCAGGAAGCGCCAAGGCTGCAAATGGCCGTGGTCTGGCGCGCGCATCGCGGCGGCAAACAGCACTTCGCGTTGCTCGGCAGTGGGCGCCGGATCGAGCAGTCGTGGAACGGAAACACGGTTGAGCAAAGCGTCGAGAGCCTGCATCGGCCACCTCCTGAAAAAAATGTCTGCCTATTCTAGCGGTATCCGGCACAGGGCTGTCGGTTTACATGCCCTGCCCCACAGGTAGAATGGCGCCCTTCCCTACTTCAGCCCGAGCGGACTTCATGGCGTTGCCGACCTTACGGATCATTGGTTTCATCATCGGCATCTTCCTGATCACGCTGGCAATTTCCATGGCCGTGCCCATGGCTACCCTGGTGATCTTCGAGCGCACCAGCGACCTGCCGTCATTCCTCTGGGCCAGCATGATTACCTTTGTCGCCGGCCTGGCCCTGGTGATTCCGGGGCGCCCCGAACACATCCATTTGCGCCCGCGAGACATGTACCTGCTGACCGTCAGCAGCTGGCTGGTGGTGTGCATCTTCGCCGCCCTACCGTTCCTGCTGACCCAGAACATCAGCTATACCGATTCGTTCTTCGAAAGCATGTCCGGCATCACCGCCACCGGCTCGACGGTGCTCACAGGCCTGGACACCATGTCCCCCGGCATCCTGATGTGGCGCTCATTGCTGCACTGGATCGGCGGGATCGGCTTTATCGGCATGGCGGTAGCGATTCTGCCATTGCTGCGCATCGGTGGCATGCGGCTGTTTCAGACCGAGTCGTCAGACCGTTCCGAAAAGGTCATGCCCCGTTCGCACATGGTGGCGCGCTTGATCGTTGCGACCTACGTAGGCATCACCATTTTCGGCAGCCTGGCGTTCTGGTGGGCCGGGATGAGCCCGTTCGACGCGATCAACCACGCGATGTCGGCGATTTCCACCGGCGGGTTTTCCACCTCCGACCAGTCTTTGGCCAAGTGGCCGGAGCCTGCGGTGCATTGGGTCGCGATCGTCATCATGATTCTCGGCGCCTTACCGTTCACCCTGTATGTCGCCACATTGCGCGGTAACCGTCGGGCGCTGATCAAGGATGAACAGGTGCAAGGCTTGCTCGGCATGTTGCTGGTGACCTGGCTGGTGCTCGGCACCTGGTACTGGTGGACCACCCAGTTGCACTGGCTGGACGCCTTGCGGCATGTGGCACTGAACGTCACTTCGGTGGTGACGACGACAGGTTTTGCACTCGGGGACTACAGCCTCTGGGGCAACTTCTCGCTGATGCTGTTCTTTTATCTGGGGTTTGTTGGCGGCTGCTCGGGTTCGACCGCTGGCGGGATCAAGATTTTCCGCTTCCAGGTGGCCTACATTCTGCTCAAGGCCAACCTTAACCAGTTGATTCACCCGCGCGCGGTGATCAAGCAGAAGTACAACGGCCACCGTCTCGACGAAGAAATCGTACGTTCGATCCTGACCTTTTCGTTCTTTTTCGCCATCACCATTTGCGTGATCGCTCTACTGCTGTCGCTGCTCGGCGTGGATTGGATGACCGCCCTTACCGGCGCGGCCAGCACAGTGTCTGGCGTCGGCCCGGGGTTGGGCGAAACCATTGGCCCGGCGGGTAACTTCGCCAGCCTGCCGGATGCCGCGAAGTGGATTCTCTCGTTCGGCATGCTGCTGGGTCGGCTGGAAATCATTACGGTGTTTGTTCTGTGTATCCCTGCGTTCTGGCGTCACTGACCGGCTTGAGCGCTTCCGTCAGCCGCGCCCGGTATTCGCCGGGGGTGGTGTCGAACCAGCGTCGGAAAGCGCGGAAGAAGTTGCTCGGATCGGCAAACCCCAGCAGGTAGGCAATTTCCAGCAGCGTCATGCTCGGTCGCGCCAGGTATTGCTCGGCCAGTTCACGCCGCGTGTCATCCAGCAACGACTGAAAACTCGTGCCCTCTTCCTGCAAGCGTCGCTGCAAGGTGCGTTGCGACAGGTGCAGCGCCTGCGCCACTGCATCGCGCTTGGGTTCGCCCTGGGGCAGCAAGCGGCACAACACCTGCCGCGCATTGTGGGTCACGCGGCTCTCGGCAAACCGCGCCAGGTATTCACCGGCAAAGCGATCGTGCAGCAGCGCCATGGCCTCGTTGGCGGTGGGCAACGGCGCCTCCAGGTCAGCGCGCTCGAAAATCAAGGCGTCATAGGGCGCATTGAACATCATCGGCGCGTGGAAGGCTTGCTTATACGGTTCGAGGTCGTCGGGTTGATCGCCCTGCAGCAGCACTTTGCGCGGACACAGCGTGCGCCCGGTCAACCAGCCGCAAAACGCCAGGGCACAGGCCATCGATGCTTCGGCGCTTTGTCGGGTCGGCGGCAAGTGGTCGCCATGCACCGTCAGAATCAGCGCATAACCCTCGTCCAGTATGCGAAAACTCAGATCGGCACTTTCGGCGATGATTCGCTGATAACGCACCAGACGTTGAAAGCCTTCGGCCAGGGTCCGGCTGGACATCAAGGCATAACCGGCGACGTGCAGGGACGCCGGTCGCACCACCTTGCCCATGTTCAGGCCGATCGCCGGGTTGCCGGACAACTCGACCGCGCGCTGCCATAGCCGCGTCATGGAATCTTGCGGGAACCGCGCATCCGGATCATCCAGTGCCGCATAGTCGAGCCCTAGCTGTTTGAACAAAACCCGGCAATCCAGGCCGTCCATTTCCAGTGCTTTGACAATCCCCATCGCCCAGCTTGCAGAAGTCGTTCTTTCGCTCATGGCGTTTACTACGTGATGGCCGCATGCCACGACCCAATTCCGAAGGATACTAAAGTGGCGCCTATTGTCACTGGCTGATGCCAATGATCACTCTAGACTTAAATAGGCTACCCGCAGCGCAACTTGTCGCCTGCGCACACACCACAGAGATCGCAGTCGTGGAAAACATCAAACGTTTCAACAGCTTCGCTGCGTTTTACCCGTATTACCTCAGCGAACACCGCAACAGCACTTGTCGACGATTGCACTTTGTCGGCACCACGCTGGTTATTTTCATTTTGGCGCTGACCATCGCCAAAGGCCCATGGTGGCTGTTGCTGGCCCTGCCGCTGGCCGGTTACAGCTTCGCCTGGGTCGGGCATTTCTTCTTTGAGAAAAATCGCCCTGCAACCTTTCAGCATCCTCTTTACAGCCTGCTCGGCGATTTCGTCATGTACCGCGACATGATTGTAGGTCGCGTGCCGTTCTAGGCTCCTTTGGCCACAAAAGCGTCCTGTGCAGCCAGTGCAGCGCTCTGGATCCGAGTCCTACACTCCAAACATCCCTTTCGATAAGAACAAGAGGATAGCCGATGAATGCCCGCGCCCGTTTTACCCACATGCAGGACGGCACGCAGCAAGACTGGGCGATCATCGCCGCAGACTTCAGCGCCTATGCCCGGCAATTGCCTACAAGGATCGTGGCGCATTTGAAGTTACTGGAAGGTGATTTCGGCGGATTCCCGGTGGATCGCCTGACCCACTCGCTGCAAACCGCCAGCCGTGCCTGGCGCGATGGCCGCGACGAAGAGTACGTGGTCTGCGCCTTGCTCCATGACATCGGCGACACACTGGGGTCCTACAACCACCCGGACATCGCCGCGGCGATCCTCAAGCCGTTCGTCAGTGCCGAGAACCTGTGGATGGTGGAGAAACACGGGATTTTCCAGGGCTATTACTTCTTCCATCACCTGGGCATGGACCGGCACTTGCGCGAGCAATTCAGCGCTCATCCGCAGTATCAGGCGACCATCGATTTTTGCGCCCGGTACGATGCAGCGGCGTTCGATCCGGCATACGACACACTGCCGCTGAGCTTCTTCGAACCGATGATGGAACGGTTGTTTGCGCAGCCGAAGAACTCGATCTACAAGGCGGCGATGGAAGAACAAGCGCCGGCCTGAAGATCTTTTGACTTTGCTTTTAAGCCGGCTCTGCGACTTTAATTGCCTTCAACTCCGCCTCCCGCGCTTGGGCATCGGCCAACCGGTACAACTCGATCGAGCCGTCCCAATGCTCGATCAGCGCCGTGCACGATTCCACCCAATCCCCGCAATTGAGGTAGTCCACCTCACCAACCTTGCGAATCTCGGCATGGTGAATGTGCCCGCACACTACGCCATGCAACTCGCGTTTGACGCATTCGTGGGCAATGGCTTCCTCAAAATCGCTGATGAAACTGACGGCGGTCTTGACCTTGTGCTTGAGGTACGCCGACAACGACCAATAGCCGTAGCCATAACGGGCCCGCCAATGGTTGAGCCAGCGGTTGAGGGTCAGGGTAAATTCGTAGGCCGAGTCGCCGAGGAACGCCAGCCAGCGGTGATAGCGAGTAATCACGTCGAACTGATCGCCATGAATCACCAGCAGATGACGACCATCGGCGGTCACGTGCACGGCTTCGTCCACCAGCTGGATATTGCCCAGCATCAGTTTCGAATAACGGCGCAGGAATTCGTCATGGTTGCCGGTGACGTAGATCACTTCTGTGCCGCGCTTGCTCATGGTCAGCAGGCGACGAATCACGTTGGTGTGCGCCTGGGGCCAATACATGCCGCTACGCAGCTTCCAGCCGTCGATGATGTCACCGACCAGGTAAATCTTGTCGGCATGGTAGCCCTTGAGAAACTGCGACAGGTGTTCGGCCTGGCAGTCCCGTGTGCCCAAATGCACGTCGGAAATCCATAAGGTCCGCACACGTTGCTTACGGCTGGGTTTGGCGAGCTCGGCGCTGGTCATGGGCAACCCTCTGGACAAGTTTTGGCAAGCTTGCGCCGGTCGGGTTAATTGCCCATGACAATCGCAAGTCAGTCCTGTGACAACGCGCGGACGCAGGGCCTCGGTGTAGACTGGCGGCTTCACTCATCAATATCGCCACGAGACCTGCGATGAGACCGATCCTCACACTGCGCCAATACACCCACGACCTGATCGTCCACAGCCACGACTACGCGCAACTGGTATTCGGGCTGTCGGGTGCACTGGATTTCGAGGTCGAGGGGCTTGGCAGTCAGGTGGTTCAGCAGAGTTTCGTGGTGGTGCCGTCCGGGGCGCATCATGCCTGCGACAGTGCCCATGGCAGCCGTTGCCTGGTGCTGGATGTGCCGAGCGATCAGTGGGTGTCTCAGTCACTGGGGGACCACGCCGAGGCCAGCCGCCGCTTGCTCGACAACGCCGGGCGCCTGTCGCTGGACGCCGGGCAAAGCCAATTGGTGAGCTGGCTGGCCGGCAGCCCGATCAGCGATCCGCTGATCGCCCAGCAAGGCGCGGTGTTGCTGCTGGCCAGCCTCAACAACGCCAAGCCCGACACGGTCGGCGGACGACGTCTACCGTATGCGGCGCTCAATGCTCACATCGATCAATACGCGGCCTATCCACTGCAAGTCGCCGATCTGGCACGCATTGCCGGCCTGTCCAGCGCTCGCTTGCACGCGCGATTCGTGGCGGAATGCGGGCAAACGCCGATGGACTACATCCGTAGTCGCCGGCTGCACATCGCCGTGCGCTTGTTGCGCGATTCGGCGCTGCCCATTGGCGAGATCGCGTGTCGGGTCGGCTACAGCTCCCAGAGCGCATTCGCCGCAGCAGTGCTACGTGAATTCGGCGCCTCACCCGGTAAATTGCGCCGCGAGGCTGGCGACAAATGACGCGAGTCTGGCGACAGACATAACCGGCTGAGCACGATTCAATGTAGGAGCTGCCGAAGGCTGCGATTTTTTGATCTTGCTTTTGGAGATCAAGGCCAAAAGATCGCAGCCTTCGGCAGCTCCTACAGGGGCCGACGGTGTCGTCGGCCAGATTCGATGCGTTATTCAAGGACTGCAATGACTCCCCGTACCGCCCTTGGCGCTCTGCATATCGGTGCACTGATGTTCGGCCTGACCGGCGTGTTCGGCAAACTTGCCGCCGCCTCACCGGCGATCATCGTGTTCGGTCGTGCCGCGTTTGCCGTCCTCGCCCTGGCGTTTTTCGCACGGTTCGCCAGTAATACCCGTTGGCAGACACTCGACGCCGTGGACTGGCGCCGCCTGTTGCTCAGCGGCTTGCTGCTGACCGGGCACTGGGTGAGTTTCTTCATTGCGGTGAAGGTGGCCGGGGTGGCGATCGCGACCCTGGGCTTTGCCAGTTTCCCGGCGTTTACCGTGATCCTCGAAGGACTGATTTTCCGCGAGCGCATCCGCGCCAATGAAATCCTGCTGGTGGTATTCGTCAGTATCGGTTTGGTACTGGTCACGCCGGACTTCGATCTGGCCAGCGGCGCCACCACCGGCCTGTTGTGGGCAGTAGCCTCCGGCCTGCTGTTCTCCCTGCTGTCCCTGACCAACCGCGCCAGCTCCGGGCGAATCCCGCCGGTGCAGGCGGCGCTGTGTCAGAACGTAGTGGTTGCGATCTGCCTGCTGCCGGTGGCGATGCCACAGTTTAGCGAGGTACGCGCCATCGACTGGCTGTGGATTGGCCTGCTCGGGGTGTTCTGCACCGGAGTCGCTCACAGCCTGTTCGTCGCCAGCCTGGCGGTGATCAAGGCCCGGACCGCGTCAGTGGTGTTTGCCCTGGAGCCGGTTTACGGCATCACCCTGGCCTGGCTGTTGTTCGATGAAAACCCGACGCTGCGCATGCTGATCGGCGGCGCGTTGATCATCGTGGCCATCGTGGTCTCCAGCCGGTTGTCCGGCGGTTCAAGCCAAAAAACCGTTGCCGCGCAAGCGCCGTCTCACTGAGTGCGGTCGCTGTGGCCCAGGTCGCGGTCCGGATCGATCTGATCGCGGACCCGCTGCTTGAGCACCTTGGCCTCGGGGAAACCGCCGTCGGCCTTGCGTTCCCAGAGCTGCACATCGTCGCAGAAAATGTGGAATACCCCACCAGTGCCGGGCACCAGGGATACTTTGCCCAGGTCGTCGCCGAAGGTGCTGAGCAGTTCCTGGGCCAGCCAGGCGGCGCGCAACAGCCATTGGCATTGAGTGCAGTAAGTGATGACGATTTCCGGTTTACGTGCGGTCATGATTGGCAAAATTCCTGAGCCTGTGGGCGTCGCCATGATAAACCGCGTAACCGAAGATCTTCAGCGAATTCCGGCCAACAGCGTCCGGGCCGTCTCCTTCAGCGGTTCGTCGCCCTCCTTGAGCAACTCGTTGAGCAGCTCGATGGCGCTGTCCAGATCACCGTCGTCGATGCAGGTCTGGGCCTGTTCGAGTTTGCCCGCGCTGCTCGGCTCGGCCGGTTCAAGATCGATCAATTCAGCAGTCAGCGGTTCAAGCTCCAGCGACTGGCCCGGATCGCTGAATTCGTTGAGAAAGGTCTCGTCCAGAGATTGCGAGTCAGGTTCGGCGACCCATTCAAGCTCGGGCTCATCCAGCGTCGGCTCGTCGGGTATTTCGAAGACATCGGGCAACACATGCAGGTTCGAGGTGAATCCGGGGTCGTCCGACGGCAATGGCTGATTCGACGGTTTGGCGCTGGGCGGTGAGTTGTCGAAGGGGCTGATCAGGTCCCAGTTCGCATCCATCGACAGGTCGTCGAGGTTCAGCTGGAACTCATCGCCAGGTGCCGCTTCAGGAGCGGCTACCGTCGGTGGAGCCACCGCTACGGCAGCGACCGCCGGTGCGACGGCGCCAATCAGTTTCGGATGGCGAGCGCGAATGTCCTGAAGTTGCTGCGCGTCAAACCCAGCCTCACGCAGGTTACTTTCCTGCGCGTCATATGCTTGCACATCACCCTGTTTGCCAAAAATTTCCAGCAGCTGTACGGCCAGATCGGTGCGCTGGGGTTCCTTGACCAACGCCTCTCGCAATAAACCGGCAGCTTCGGACAAACGGCCATAGGCGAGGTAGATACTCACCCCTTCCAGCACATCGCCTGCAGCAGTCTCATCCGCCGAGCCGGCCACCGATTGCGTCTGGGTGGCTGGCCTGGCTGTTTCTGCCGTGCGGTTGAGCACCGGTTCATGACGTGACGACTGCGCGGGTAGCGGCTCGGGTAAGGCCTGAACCTGCTGTCGTTGACGGCGAATGAACACTGCGAGCGACACTAGGGCCACCAATGACAGCAACCCGATGATCAACGGCCAATGGGATGCTTCGGACGTCTCGACAACCACCGGAACCGGCGCCGGCACCTCGGGTGCGGCAGGCGCCGCCGACGCCTGCTTGACTTCCGTCAGTTGGGTTTGCAGCTCAGTCACCTGTTTTTTCTGAACGGCGATCTGCTCGTCCTGCGCCTGCAGCTTCGCATTGAGTTCATCGATGGTCTTTTGCAGCTGCTGGTTTTGCAGCACGCTGGTGGCCAGTTGTTCGGCAACAGGATCATTCGCCGGCGTGGCGGCTGGTTTATCGACATCAGGCTTGGGTGCCGAACTATTCACCGCAGGTGGCGGTGCAACAGCCGGTTCAACAGACGGGAACGCGGAATCCTGAGGGCTCGGCGCGGGGTCGTCGTTGACGGGAACAATCCCAGGTGAACCCGGCGGATCGATCAGCACGGTGTACTCGCGCAGCAAACGCCCGTTGGGCTGATTGAGCTGCACCAGAAAATTCAGAAAGGGTTCCTTGACCGGTTTACTGGACGTCACCCGGATCAGGTTGCGGTTGCCCCGCAGGATCGGCGTGAACTTCAGGTTATTGAGGAAGAACACCCGCTCGACACCGGCGCGGCTGAATTCTTCCGCCGTCGCCAGGCTGACCGACAGCTCGCCCTCCTCCAGCCCCCCGACATCCAGCAGGGCGATATCGGCGCTGAATGGCTGATTCAACGCCGAATGCTGGGTGATCTCACCCAAGCCTAGCGCGGGGGCCAATGCCGAGTAAGTGACGGCACCACCGACCAGCAGCAGCCGGGTGCAACACCGCAATACAACGTGCCAACTCTCGAGCATGAGCATCCCTTAGATAACCAGAACCAACCTGTATGCATTCGCACATCCGGTACGAACACGATATTGCCTAGTAGTTCTTTATAGTCTGCCCAACGGGGTATCTCAAAAGTCCGACGCGTGGTTGTGCCTCAAGATTTTTCCAGGTTGCCCAGGATGTGCGCGTGGACACGCATGCAGACCTTCAAATCCGCCTCATCAACGCCTTCGAACAATTCGTGGCGCAGTTGCGTGGCAATGGTTTCAATTTGTTCGATCAAGGGGCGGGCCGGGGCACAGAGGACGATTTTTTTCGCCCGACGGTCTTCCAGCACTGATTGGCGTTGCACCAGGCCCTGACTTTCCAGGCTATCGAGCAGTCGAGCCAGGGTAGGCCCTTCGACGCCGACGCTTTGCGCCAGTTCACGCTGGGTGGGAGCATCATCGAAACGCGCCAGGTGCAGCAGCACCAGCCAGCGCGCCTGGGACAGGCCCAGGCCAGCCAGTCGGCGGTCCAGTTCGGCACGCCAGCCGCGAGACATCTGGGCCAGTTGCATGCCAAAGCGGTGTTGATCGGTTAACGGCATAAAACACTCATGGTTAGACTGAAATAGAGAAAAACTAATTATTAGTCAGCTAAGCATGACCTTTGGCTATAGGCAAGGTTTGCTCTGTACTGAATCGTTACATCTGCGCGACAGGTCATTCAAATTTCGAATTCCGACTGCAGCGCGGCACGTACGCAATACAAAACGCCTTCCGGCACCCGCCCTGCGAACAACGCGGCGATCTCCGCCACCGGCGGCAACTCGCCTTCGCCGTCGAGGAAGGCGTCCTGAACTTCGCCCATCAACTCTTCGGGCAGGTCCAGCGCCTGTTCCAGCGACAGCTGCTGCTTGCCGATGGCCTCGGCGAGCATCGTGTAGACGTTCTTTTCCGAGCATTGCAGCTGACCGGCGATCTGCAGCGGTGTCATGCCGGCCCGGGCCAGCGTGATCAGCTCGTGGCGCACATCGGCCACCACTTTCGGTGCCTCGACCTGACCGCCGAGCACTTCGAGGAAAGCCTCGCCGTAACGTTCCAGTTTGCGCGCGCCGACACCGCTGACCGTGGCCATTTCCGCCAGCGAGGTCGGCTGGCTGCGGAGCATTTCCAGCAGCGTCGAATCGGGGAAGATGACATACGGCGGCACGCCATGTTCTTCGGCCAGTTTGCGGCGCAAGGCACGCAGCGCTTCCCACTGTTCGCGCTCCTCGAAGCGGACCAGTTGGCTCGCCTGGCTCTTGCTGCTTTTGGCGGTGGTTTGCGGCTTGAGGTCGCGGCGCAGTTCCAGGGTCACTTCGCCCTTGAGCAGCGGCCGGCAGGTATCGCTCAGGCGCAGCCCACCGTAGCCTTCGAGGTCGATGTCCGCCAGACCGCGAGCAACAAGTTGTCGGAACAAGGAGCGCCATTCACTTTCGCCCAGCGCTTTGCCTACGCCGTATACCGACAAATGCTGATGGCCGAAACTGCGGACCTTTTCGTTGTCCTTGCCCAGCAACACGTCCACCAAATGGCCGACGCCGTAACGCTGACCGGTGCGGTAGATCGCCGACAGCGCCTGGCGGGCCGGCTCGGTGGCGTCCCAGGTCTGCACGCCGTCGACACAGTTGTCGCAGTGGCCGCAGGGCTCGGGCATGTCTTCGTCGAAGTACGCCAGCAGGGTCTGGCGGCGGCAGCGGGTTTCTTCGCAGAGCGAGAGCATGGCGTCGAGCTTGTGCTGCTCCAGACGCTTGTGGCGCTCGTCGCCTTCGGAGTTTTGCAGCATCTGCTTGAGCATCACCACATCTTGCAGGCCGTACGCCATCCAGGCATCCGCCGGCAGACCGTCACGACCGCCGCGACCGGTTTCCTGGTAATACGCCTCAAGGGACTTCGGCAAGTCGAGGTGCGCCACAAAACGCACGTTGGGCTTGTCGATGCCCATGCCGAACGCCACGGTGGCGACCATGATCAGGCCTTCCTCGTTGAGGAAGCGTTTTTGGTGATGCGCCCGGGTTTCGTTGGGCAGACCGGCGTGGTACGGCAGCGCCGGGAAGCCTTGCTCGCTGAGGAACACCGCCACTTCGTCGACCTTTTTGCGCGACAGGCAGTAAACGATGCCGGCATCGCTGCGCCGCTCGGCGAGGAACGCCAGCAACTGCTTGCGCGGCTGCTCCTTGGGCACGATGCGATAAAAAATGTTCGGGCGGTCGAAACTCGACAGGAAACGCTCGGCATCCTGCAAATGCAGGCGATCGACGATTTCTTCCCGGGTGCGCTTGTCGGCGGTGGCGGTCAGGGCGATGCGCGGGACGCTGGGGAACAATTCCGCCAACTGGCCCAGTTGCAGGTATTCGCGGCGGAAATCGTGCCCCCATTGGGACACGCAGTGCGCTTCGTCGATGGCGAACAAGGCGATTTCGAGACTTTGCAGGAAGGCCAGCATCCGTGGCTGCACCAGGCGTTCGGGCGCCAGGTAGAGCATTTTCACCTCGCCGCGCTTGATCCGTGCAGCAAGATCACGCTGTTGCTCGGCGCTGAGGGTGGAGTTCAACGACGCCGCGGCGACGCCCAGCTCTTCGAGGGTGGCGACCTGATCGTCCATCAGCGCGATCAGCGGCGACACCACCACCGCCAGGCCTTCGCGCAGCAGCGCCGGCACCTGGAAGCACAAGGACTTGCCGCCCCCGGTAGGCATCAGCACCAGGGCGTCGCCGCCACTGGCCACGCGCTCAATGATTGCACCCTGACGGCCACGGAAACTGTCGTAGCCGAAGATGTCCTTGAGGACGCGTTGAGCCTGTTCGAGCATAAAAACTCCAAAAATCACCGAAACATCCCTGCAAGGCTGGTTCAGAACCACGAAAGCTGCACAAACAAATCGTAAGTGCGCATTGCATGACACTGCATATTTCAGCCGTGACGCCAGCAGGGCATCACAAAACGCGCGAGTATACCCGAGCCCTCCCCTGCAAAGGGCGCCGCTGATAAGACGCACACAAGCCAACCGCGTGAGCAAATATGCCGCGCGGCTGGCCTGAGCGCTCAAGAAGGCCTAGAATTCCCGCATCGTATATTCCCCAAGGTAGCCCTTTAATGTCCTTCGCTGAGCAACTAACCCGCCTGCAAGTCTTCCTCGACGCCGACGAGCTGCATGACGAGGCGCTGGACTACGTGGCCGCCCACGGCTACCTCACTGCGCTGTCGATCTGTTCCGAAAGCGTTCCCGACCGCGAATGGATCGACGCGCTCTTCGCCGAAGAGCCGCATTACGCCGACGACACCGAGCGTGAAGCGATCGAATCCACCCTGGTGCTGCTCAAGGCTCACATCGCCCGCCAACTGGCGTCCGACGAAGAGTTCGAGCTGCCATGCGACCTCGACCTGGGCGATGACCCGGACGATTCCGACCTGCGTGGCTGGTGCATCGGTTTCATGGAAGGCGTGTTCCTGCGCGAAGCCGCCTGGTTCGAAACTGCCGAAGACGAAGTCAGTGAAATGCTGCTGCCGATCATGGTCGGTTCGGGTCTGTTCGACGAACAACCTGAGTTCTCCGACATCGCGGCCGACGCCAACCTGATGGACGACATGATCGTGCAAATCCCGGAAGCCCTGACCGCACTGTACTTGCTGTGCAACGCGCCAGACGAAAAACCGGCGATCCTCAAGCCACGTCACCACTAAGGTTTTGCCTATGGACAACCCCATAGGCAACCGCCCCCTGATGTTGCGCTACGTGCTGCTGGCCATCGGCTGGCTGAACGTAGTGCTGGGGGTGATCGGGATTTTCCTGCCGGTGCTGCCCACCACACCGTTCCTGCTGTTGGCGGCAGCCTGCTTCGCCCGCAGTTCGCCGCGTTTCTATCACTGGCTGGTTGAACATCCACGGCTTGGCCCCTGGATTCGCGACTATCTGGACGGCAACGGCATTCCGCTCAAGGGCAAGGTCTACACCATCGGGTTGATGTGGGCGAGCATCCTGTTCTCCTGCTACCTGGTGCCCCTGCCGTGGGCGCGCGGGTTCATGCTGACCAGTGCGGTGCTGGTGACGATCTACATCCTCAAACAGAAAACCCTGCATCAACCCTGATTCCTATCTATGGCTCGAGGCTTTTGTGGCGAGGGAGCTTGCTCCCGCTGGGTTGCGAAGCAGCCCCAAAACCTGCAACCCGCCTTCTCCTGACACACCTCATTGATCGGTTTGGCGACTGCTGCGCAGCCGAACGGGAGCAAGCTCCCTCGCCACAGGAAACAACCCGTCGACGTCCTTTCGTCCGACGACCTGCCCTCCCTCGCCGTAAACACCACCTAGACTTCAGGCATCTGCACCCGAGCAGCCAGACATGCCCCGCAGTCCGCGTAGTCCAGGATGGTCAACGCTCCGACTTCGGTTCGGCGGATGGCTGCTGCTGGCGAGTTTTCTGCTGGCCGGGTTGGGCAGTGTCTGGGCCGACTGGGATTTTGCGCAGGTCCTGCAAACGGCCGAAAAACGCTACGGCCCCCTTGGCGAGGCACAGGGGCGGATCAAGGCCTGGAGCCAAATGCTGCAAAGCGAACGCAACCAGCCTGAGCGCGAACAGCTGAACGCGGTCAATCACTTCTTCAATCAGCAACTGAGTTTTCAGGATGACACGCGCATCTGGCATCAGACCGATTACTGGGCCACGCCCGTGGAATCCTTGATCAAAGCCGCAGGCGACTGCGAAGACTACGCCCTGGCGAAATATTTCAGCCTGCGTCATCTCGGGATTCCCAGCGAAAAACTGCGCATCACCTACGTCAAGGCCCTGACCCAGAACCAGGCGCACATGGTGTTGACCTTCTACAGCAGCCCCACGGCCGATCCGCTGGTGCTGGACAACCTGATCGACGAGATCCGCCCCGCCTCCCAACGCAAAGACTTGCTGCCGGTGTACGCCTTCAACGCCGAAGGCCTGTACTTGCCGGGAGCCAATGGCGGTAAACGCAGCAGCGACTCGAAAAAACTGTCGCGCTGGCAAGACGTATTGAAAAAGATGCAAATCGAAGGGTTCGCCGTGGGCGAAGGCTAGCCGCCAATGCAAGGAGTGTTTTCATGTCACTGCGCAAACAGTTGTTCCTCGCCATTTGCCTGTTCTTGCTGGTGGCCTTCAGCGGCAGCTTTTTTGTCAGCCTGGAAAGCTCCCGTGAACAGATGCTCAGCCAATTGCGCTCCCACGCCCAGGATGCTGCGACGGCGCTGGGCCTGTCGTTGACCGCACAGATCGACGACCCGGCGATGATCGAATTGATGGTCAGCTCGATATTCGACAGCGGCTATTTCAGCAGCATCCGGGTCGTCAGTATTGTGGATGAACGGGTGTTGGTGGAACGCAGCATATCGACGCAAATCGAGGGTGTTCCGGACTGGTTCGTCAGCCTGGTGAACCTGCACCCACAGGGTGGCGATGCGCTGGTCACGCGTGGCTGGGACCAGGCAGCCCGGGTCGAAGTGCTGAGCAACCCGCAGTTCGCCCTGGCCAAACTCTGGGACAGCACCCTTGGCAGCCTGATCTGGCTGCTGATTTGCGGACTGCTCAGCGCCGTGTTTGGTGGCTGGCTGTTGCGCCGGCAGCTGCGGCCGCTCGACAACATGGTCAAACAGGCGGAAGCCATCAGCAAACGCGAGTTCCGCAGCTTGCCGAAACTGCCGCGCACACCGGAGCTCAAACGCGTGGTGCTGGCCATGAACCAGATGGTCGAAAAACTCAAGGCGCTGTTCGCCGAAGAGGCCGCGCGCAGCGAAAAACTGCGCTCCGAATCCTATCAGGACAGCCTCACGGGCCTGGCCAACCGGCGCTTGCTGGATGAACAACTGGCCGACCAATTACTGGATTCCGAGCAAAGCCGCGACGGTCATTTGCTGATGCTGCGGATCAACGACCTGATCGGTCTCAATCAACGCCTGGGTGGCCAGCGCACCGATGCCCTGATCAGCGCCGTCGGCGAATTGCTCAAGCGCCTGACGCAACCCGCGGAACGTCGCACCTGGCTCGCGGCGCGTAATCGCGGTGGCGAATTCAGCTTGCTGACGCCGGGCCTGGACAGTAAGGATGCCGCGCGCCTGGCCTCCGAAATCAGCGCCACCCTGGAAAACCTGCGCCTGACCGGCGCCAGCGACTGCATGCCCGTGGCACATCTGGGTATCGTCGCCTACCACCCGGGCGAACCGGCAAATGATGTGCTGCTGCGCCTGGATCAGGCGCTGACCCAGGCCCGGCAACACCCCGAGCGGCCATGGATATACCAGGCCCAGGTCGATACTGCGCCGAATCACTCTCAGCATGATTGGCGCAACTGGATCGACGACGCACTGACCGAAGGCAAGATGCAGTTGTATTTTCAACCGGTGGTGCAATGCGCCGACACCAGCCAGGTGCTGCACCACAAAGTCCTCGCGCGCCTGCTTGATCCGCAAGGCGAGGCGATTGCCGCCGGGCATTTCCTGCCGTGGATCGAACGTCTCGGCTGGTCGGCGCGGTTCGACCTGGCCATGCTCGAAACCACCCTCGAATACCTCGCCGCCAACCGCTGGCCGCTCGCGCTGAGCCTGTCCGGCAGCACCCTGCGCGATCAAACCCAGCTGAAACTGATCTGCGACATACTCCAATCATTGCCGGAACTGGCGCCTCTGCTGACCCTGGAAATCGACGAACGCCAACTGCCGCCCCCCGAAGAACTGCAACGCCTGAGCCACAGCCTGCTCAAAACCGGTTACCGCATCGGTCTACAGCATTTCGGCGGCAGCTTCAGCCAGATCGGCAACCTGACTCAACTGGGGTTGGCTTACTTGAAAATCGATGCTGCCTACATTCGGGGTATCGATGAGCAGAGTGATAAGCGGTTGTTCATCGAGGCGATTTTTCGCGCGACCAACAGCATTGATTTGCCGTTGATTGCGGAGATGGTGGAGACGCAGGCGGAATTGGAGGTAATTCGGGAGTTGGGGTTGTTTGGGGTGATGGGGCGGTTGATTGGGCCGCCGGAGCCTATGTGAGGGATTCGACCGTTCATCTTAAACCATGCACTACCTGTCAGATCTGACAGTAGCCAGTCTTCCCTACCTGGTGTGTGATAAGCCCGCGTCCCGAGAGGACTCAGGGCTTGTCACCTTCCAGGAGAATATGATGGATATCCAGTCCGCCGAGTTGAACAAATTGTTCGTGCTGTTTCCCGTGATCATCCCGGGCTGGGTCACCCCGGTGAAACCGGACGGCATCGCCCACGGCGGTATCCCCAATGCCCTTTATGACGGCCAGGTCCGGGGCCTTGAATGCCTGGTCGAGCCCTTGATCGAACTGCTGGGCTCCTGGACCATGGCGGCCGATGATCGCGTGGATTTGTATTGCAACGGCAATTTCGTCCCAGGAGCAGGCCAGACCGTCAAACCGGGGGAGGAACAACTGCGTCTACGTCTGTACCTGCCACATGGTTACCTGAACCAGGGCGTCAATACGTTGCATTACGTGGTCACCCGTGTCAGCGGGAACAGTGAACCCTCTCGGGATCTGCTGGTGCTGTACCACCTGCGACCTGCGGACAGACTGGATCTGGTGATCCCGGCCGACGTGCTCAAGGGCGGCGTCAGCGCCGAACGGGCGGCGCAAGGGGTGGCGTTCGGGTTCACCTATGCCAACCGGCGCAAGTATGATCGCATCGAGTTTCTGCTGGGCGACACCCAGGTCAAGTTCGACGTCCCCGACGGCACGGCGCCTATCACCCACACCCTGTTCACCAAGACGTTCCGCGAGGCGGGCGACAACCCGAGTGCGGTGGCCGAGTTCCATGTCATCGATCAGTTGGGCAATCGGGTCAAATCCCCGGAGAAACGACTGGACATCCACCTCGACCGTATCAAGTTGCAAACAGCGATTTTGTTGACCCCGGCGAGGACTCCAATTGATGTATTGGCTTACACGGATGGAGTCACTGTTCAAATTGAACATCAGACAGCGGAGTTGAATGATCAAGCACTTCTGATTATTGAGAATCCGGGCGTCGACGACAAACCGTTTCCTGCGCGACCGTTCAATCAAAACAAAAGAGCCAACTTCAAACTAAACCCTGCGCTACTATTGAGCTGGATGGGGCGCGAAGTTAATTTGTCCTGGCAGTTGATACGCAATGGTCAGCCAGTAGGCAAGTCGTTGCCGCTGGTGCTCACGATTAATAAAATCGCCAATGGGGATGCTCGATTAAAGGTCGGTGTAATTGATCAGGCTGATAGTGCACGGATTGTGGACACCAATGAATTCAAAGGTGATGCCACCGTCTCTCACAAGAACTGGCCATTGCGGGGTGGAGTTTATAGTCTTGACATAAATATCACAGGCACTGATACCAATGGAAATGCGTTTGTGATTTCAATTGTCAAAAGAGGTTCCCTAACACCTGCAGAGGAGCAAAATGGTTTCAGCAGGACACTATCACGTGCAAAGTTGTTATTGCTCAAGGACAGTTCAAATCTAGATATCAAGACAGAAGTTCACTTCAAAGAAACTACACCCTGGACACTCAAATTCCCAGCCTCCTTAATCTATATCATTCAAAACAAACCTCCCATCCTGTCAGAAAACTTTGATAGTGAACACTCTCGCTTTATATCATCGGGTGGTTCCATATCAATCCCCAGCATGAAGATACACCATCTCGGAGGAGAGGGTCTTCTAGGTATAAACTCTATCAATACAATACTCACCGGCCCTTACCCCCCCATACATAACCAAAGCGCGGCACAAGTCTTGGAGATGCATACGAACATATTGGGTCACGGGCAACATATGCGCCTCGAATTCCGTTGGGGTTACTCTTCTGTCGGCTTCTACTACAGATTTGTTCAAACCAACGGGATATTGGTTCGTTTCCTGGATAAAAGCGGGAGAAGTCTATCCGATCAACATCTCGTCAATAACCCTGGCCCACTGCCTGTTTTCTTCTCCACTTCAACCAACTCCATTTGGTTTATTGACATCATTACGAACGTATATGACTTGATTACCTTTGACTATTTCACCATGGGTCGTACGAAATAAAGATGATTTATTTATCACTCCTCTCTCGACGCTACCTGAGTGAGAAATAAACGCCGATGTTTAAAAAACATCTCCAGACACTCACTCAGGCTACACATCCTTGCGTCGTTGCCTACGACTGCGCCAGAATCCGCCGGTTTGTGCGCCTAAGGGTCGGGTTCTATTGTTTCCCGGTCGCTGACGAATCAGCGATCGGGTTTCGCAGCCTGGGTCAATCAAGGCGCACTGCGCCACCGCTCCCTTTCAGTTGGCGCTTCTTTTCGTCAACTGGATTGCGTTATGGCGGCTGTGCGCGGGAGATCTTCGGGTCTGCCGGGTTCCTTGATTCCCGGTCTGCGAACCTGCGTACAGCTGCCACCTCCCTCGTTTCGCAGCGAGCAGTGACAGCTCCATTAATCAAGGAGCTTCACCATGTTCAAAATCACACCCAACCCACCCGAAACCGACGACGTCTCCCCTACGAAACCCCGGACTCCAAAAAACTCAACGAAGCCGCCGAGCGCGCCCTCGATTACTACCTCAAACCGTCCGCCCCCAAGCCCCCACGCAAACCGAGCACGATTTACACCGTTGCCCCGGACATCAACATCGAAGAGCTACTGGCCAATGCCTGCGAGTCCTTTGCCTCGGCCAAGGTGATCGCCAGTGACTGTGCCGGTTTTCTGGAAGGGCCGCAGCGCAATACGGTACTGGGCGTCGCTCAGCTCATCATGTTTGGTGAGCTGGCGGTGAATCGGGCGCTGGATAGTCTTGAGCTGAAGGCTGACCCGGCCCTATAACCTGAGTTCAAACGCTGACCCCTGTGGCGAGGGAGCTTGCTCCCGCTCGGCTGCGCAGCAGTTGTAAACCCTGTACATGCGGTCTACCTGATGCAATTGGGTCGAATGGTTTTGGGGCCGCTTCGCAGCCCAACGGGGGCAAGCCCCCTCGCCACAGGAATTGATCGTTCCCACGCTCCGCAGTCCCCTCCAGAGCCGAACGCAGAGCGTCCGTTGAGACATTCCCACGCAGAGTGGGAACGATCAAATGAGAAATAAACAGCGATGTTTAAACGACATCTCCAGACACTCACTCAGGCTACACATCCTTGCGCCGCTGCCTACGACTGCGCCAGAATCCGCCGGCTTGTGCGCTTTGTGTCTGGTCTTTATCGTTTCCGGGTCGCTACGAATCAGCGATCGGGTTTAGCGACCCGGATCATTCCAGGTGCATCAGCGTTCCAAGCTTCGTTGCAGGTTTTCATACACCTGCAATTACGTTATGGCGGCTGTATGTGGGAGACCCTCGGGTCTACCGGGTGCCTGTGACCGGTTCGCTAACCTGCGTGCAGCCGCCACCCTTACTTGTTTAGCGACAGGTCATGGTGGCTCCATATCCTATAGGAGTTTCACCATGTTCAAACCAACACCCAACCCACCCGAAACCGACGACGTTTCCCCCTACGAAACCCCGGACTCCAAAAAACTCAACGAAGCCGCCGAGCGCGCCCTCGATTACTACCTCAAACCGTCCG
>NZ_JBGLZF010000015.1:0-156526 GCF_047304405.1 Pseudomonas sp. Pseusp11 | reverse complement strand
TGCGTTTTGTGCCCGTATCCATTGCACCTTCCTGATAAGAAGCCAGAAGGTGTAAACCTTATTCAGGACGAAGCAACCCATAAATAAAAGGCCGCGATCCATATTGGATCGCGGCCTTTTTATTGGCTTCGATTCAGGCGTCAGACCGCATCCAGCTCCGGTTCGTCCGCCTGTATGTTGACCGTTGCCTTCACTTCATCGTGGCGACGGATGTACTTCCAGTCCGCCTCGTCGATGTAGATACCGTTCGGGCCGCTGCCGCCTTCCAGGTCGATGGCGACGCTGGCGCAGACTTGCGGCTTCACACTCGCCAGGATCGGCACGAAGCCCAGCTGCAGGCTGGTTTCCAACAGCGCTGCCTGGTTCTTCTCGTCGATGTCCGCCGCCTCGTCGAGGTAGTACGGCAGGCGCACGCGACCGGCCTGGTCGCGGTCCATCAAGTGCAGCAACAAGTACATGTTGGTCAGCGCCTTGATGGTCATGGTGGTGCCGTTGGACGCCGCGCCGTCGATGTCGGTGTGGATCACCGGTTGACCGTTGACCTTGGTGATCTCGAAGGCCAGTTCGAACAAGTCCTTGAGACCGAGCTGGTTGTGGTTCGCTGCCACCAGCCGTGCCAGGTATTCCTTGGCTTCTTCGTTCTTGTTGTCCTGCTCGGCGCTTTGGCTCAGATCGAAGACGGAGAGGGTTTCGCCTTCTTCGTACTGACCGGCGCTGTGGATGATCTGGTCAATGTGCTTGAGCGCTTCCTTGTTCGGCGCGAGCACGATACGGAAGCTCTGCAGGTTGGAGACCTGACGTTTGTTGATCTCGCGGTTGAACAGCGCCAGTTGATGTTCGAGGCTGTCGTAGTCGCTGCGGATGTTGCGCAGGGTCCGGGCGATGTCGGTAACCGCCGCGCGGCGCGCCTTGCCGAGGGTCAGGGCTTCATCGGTGCGGTGTGCGTACGCGTTGATCAGCAGTTGCAGGCGACGCTCCATATCGTCTTCGCTGTCGAACTTGGCCACGCCCTTGAGGCGAACCTGCGCGTAGAGCGCGTCGATCTGCCCGTCGGCCCGCAGCAGGCCTTGCCAGCTGTCCTGATAGTCATTGAGCAATGGCAGCAGGTTGTCCATGGAATCGTCGACCGGGTCCATGAACGGCGTGCCGAACGGCAGGTCAGCCGGCAACAGCTGACGGCGGCGCAGGGCATCGTCGAGGGTGCGTTGCTTGGCTTCCATGTCGCCGATCTGCCGGCCGACCAGTTGCAGCTTGGCCGACAGTTGCTGGACGCGTTCGGTGAACGCATCGCTTGAACGCTTCAATTCGTCCTGAGCGGCTTCCATCTGCGCCAATTGCTCAAGCTTGTCGCCTTCTTCGGCGCTCAGGGTTTGCGCGCGGCGGAAGTCTTCCAGGGCTTTCTGCGCATCCAGCACTTGCTGATACAGGGCTTCGGTCTGAGTCTTGCTGGCCGCGCGGTCGGCCGCCACGGCTTGTTGGGTTTTCAGTTGCTTGAGTTCTTTGTCCAGACGCTCTTTCTGATCGCGCAGTGCCGCACGGTCGGCCAAGGCTTGCAGGGCTGGCGGCTCGATGTGCGACAAGTCGATGGACAGGCCCGGCACTTCGAAGCGCTCGCCTTTGAAGCCATCGAGGATCAGCTCCATGGACTTGACCCACTCACCGTCTTCATCCAGCGCGATGCCGTGTTCACCCAACGGCAGGCTGAACAGCGCACTGTTGAACAGTCGCATCAGGCGCTCGACATCCTGCTGCGAGAACTCTTCGCGCAGACGGGCATAGCTGTTGTTGTCGGCGTGATCGAGTTGCTGCTTCACCGATTTCAGGCGTTTTTCCAGATCGCGCAGGCGCTCTTCCAGGTCTTCGGCCGAGAACTGTCGCGACTGGGCCAGCGCACCGGCCAGTTCGTCGTGCGCGTCCTTGGCGGCGAGCAATTGCTGTTCGAGGACTTTGACGTCATCGACCAGGGCGAAGCGATGCTTAAGCACCGACAACTCGCCGAGCCAGCGCTGGATACCGGTGATTTCCCGCTCCAGACGCATCAGCTCTTGAGTGCCGCCGCGTTGATCGTTTTGCAGGGCGTCCTGCTCGTTGCGGTAATGCTCGGCCTGAATCGTCAATTCTTCCTTGCGCGCACTGGCATAGTCCGACCAGGTGCCGAGCAGGGAGTCGAGCAGCGGCGACAGGCGATGCAGTTTGCCGCGCAGGATATCCCGCTGTTTCACGCCGTTGGCCAAGGCCTCGACCAAGGGACCGGCCGCGACCAGCGAGTTGTAGTCCTGCTCCATGCGGCGGACATCGCGGAACGCTTCTTCGCACGCGGCGATGTAATCGACGCTGCCGGAACGCAGGCTGTGTTCGAAGGCATCGAGGAACAGCTGCTTGAGCTTGGCCGCGGTGATCTCGCGCATGTGCAGCAAGTTGATGAACAGGGCGCGGAAGGTCTTCAGGCTCTGCTCGCTGGTGGAGCGCAGCGGAATCAGCGTCAGGTCGAGCGGAATCGAGGTGTGGCCACCCACCAGCAAACGACGCAGCTCATCCGGCTTGAGTTCGTAGGCTTTCAGGCCCTCGCGCTCAAGATTGGTGAACAGCTCTTTCTGCCGCAGGCAGGTGTCGTCTTTCTGATAATGAGCCAGGTCGAGTTTGCCGGCGTAGGCAAAGAACTGGTGACCGAAACCGCCGCCCGGGCCGCGACCGACCACGCCAATCACGTGCGGGCCGTGGGGCAGGGAGACTTCGACGAGGATGTAACTGGTGTCCGAGGCGAAGTAGAAACGCCGGGATTGCTCCAGGCTGTACTTTCCGAAACTCATGTCCGACATGCGCGCCAGGATCGGGAACTGCAAGGCGTTGATCGAGGCGGACTTACCAAGGTTGTTCGCGCCGTAGACCGACAGTGGCTCTTCCAGCGGGAACAGGCCGAGGCTGTAACCGGCGGTGTTCAAAAGGGCAAAGCGGCGAATGCCGTAGCGTTCCTTGCTCATGCGTCGGTCTCCTGTTCTTCGGCAATGGCGCGGGCCAGGGCGTCTTCTTCGCTCTCTTCTTCAAACTCGGTGAGATCGAGCGGGTCGTCGGTCTGCAGCAGTTTTTCGTCGCTGTCTTCGTCGATCAGCACCGGCGCTGGTAACGGCAGCACGCTGTGCAGGCTGGCGGCCAGGTCGCGGTCCTGCTGAACCGACAGGCAGACATCGAGGAAACGGTGCATCGGCGGCAGGAAACGGTAGACACCGTTTTCTTCGCCGGCGAATCCGAGCTGGGTCATGCGGCGCATGATTTTTTCTTCGAGTTCTTCGACGGTCTGCACTTCGGCCTGGATGAACAGGTCGCGGTACTTCTCCAGCAGCGATGGCAATTCATCGCGACCGAGGCTGCCACCGTCGAGCACGGCGATCGGGTCGCGGCCCTGGTCGGCCAGGTGTTCGACGAGGATGAAGGTGAACAGCGCCAGACGTTGCGCCGTCTTGTTTACCGCCGCCGCGGCCAGGTCCGGCACAAAGTAGTAGAAACCACGGGTGTCGCACACCAGTTCAAAACCCAGCGCCTTGAACAGGGTGCGGTACTGGTCCTGGAAGTTCGACAGTTGGGCGTACAGCTCCGGGTCGCGGCGGCTGACGTGGTAGCCCTTGAACAGCTCGCGAAAGATCGGCGCCAGCTGGGACAGTTCGGATAGATCAAGATGCATGTGGGGTGCTCGCAGAATCCTCGGCGGCGGTGTCGCGGGCCGAGAGCAGGGCGAAGGAGCGCAGGCTGACCTGGTGCTCGTGAGTGTGGTAATCGCGGCGTTCCAGACGCTCGCGCTTGAAGCGTTTTTCCCGCGACAGGCGCGAGAACCAGTAGAGCAATTCGTCGGTGGCGCCGTCCGGCTCCTGCTCCAGCAGCCAGCTCATCAGGTCCGGCATCGGCAGGGCGTCTTCGCAGCGTTCGAGCATTTCCCGAACCGTGCGTGGCGCGCGCGGGGCTTCGCCTTTCTGGGTCTTGTGGGCCTTGGGGAAACGCGCCGGTTTCGGCTCGAAACGGGCCAGGGCGTAGACGTAGGCTTCGACCTGGCTGGCGCTGCCGAGGAAGGTGCTTTGCGGGCGGGTGAACAGCGGCATCGCGGCTTGCGGCACCGCATCGATGCCTTTGCGACGAATGGCCGACAGCGCCAGGGCTGCGCCACGGGTCACGGCGTTATGCCGACGGGCTTCTTCGCGCAGCGGCAGCAGCAGTTCGCGTGCGTGGCGCAAAGTCAGTTGGGCGCTGGTCTGCATTTCGAGGATGCGTGCGTGGGTGCGCAGCAGCATGTCGTCGTCGACCAGATGGCCGAGGCGCTGCTGTTCGGTGAGCATGCGCAACAACACGTTCTCAACCTTGCGCACGCCTTGTTCGAAGGCGCCGTCGGCATTCACCAACTGGATCATCGGTTCGACGTATTCGTCCCAGGTCGCCAGCACTTCAGCATAACGCTGACGCAGCGGAATCTGCCGGTCGCTGGTCTTGGCCCGCTCGGCGACGGCCACCAGGGCCTGTTCGTCGTTGGCGAGTTTCTTCAGCACGTCCCGCACACGCATGTCGAGCAGGCGCAACTGGCGCGCCAGATCGTTGCCGTCGCGAATGTCGAAGGCGTCCTGGATGTAACCGGCCAGGCGTTCGAGGTGGCGCAGATAGGCTTCGATTTCCAGGCACAGGCCCAGACGGTGCTCACGGCGCAGGTAAGCGAGGAAGTCGTGAATCTGCGCGTTGAGCTCGAAACGGTTCGGGCTTTTCGCCACGGGAACCAGAATGTCGAGGCGGATCCACACGTCCAGCAGGCTGGTGATGTCCTGCGGTGTGCTGTCCAGTTGCTGGGCGGCCAACTGTGAACGCAGTTCGTTGAGGCTCAGGGTGCCTTGGTCGAAGTGCTCGCACAGTGGCTCCAGAAGTGCCCAGTGTTCAGCGAGGGCGCGCAAGACGCGCTTGGGTTCGATCATCGGAATGGCCGGCTGGTTGGCGAATAAAAGCCGCGATTGTACTTCATCGCAGCCGTGTCGATTCACTCTCGGGATGGGCTGTCGCTTCTTCTATCGGTGAAGTCTATCGATCAAGCGTGGGCGATCTTGAGCGAAGGGCGGTAGAATCACCGCACTTTAGTTATCCACAAGTGGCCGACCTTTGCTTATCGAGTCCCGTCGTCGCGCTTATTTGACCGCCATGCAGGTGGTCAACTGGCTGCCGCGCACCGAATTGCCCTTTGCTGCGCCATCGCGGCCCGAGCTGCTGGAGACGCCTGAACCGTTGGTCGTCGCCCCGGTTGCACCTGCTCCGGTAGCGCAAACGCCCGTGGAGCCCGCGGCCAAACCGGCCGAGCGGGTGAAAATCGAGGTGCCACGGCCGACGCCATCGGCTGGAAAACCAGCAGGCAAAGCGACGCAAGAGAGCGAAGAGGCACCGCTCGTCGCCAAGGCTGCGCCAGTGCCGCCGCCGCGTTTCGCCCTGCAATTGCTGCGAGCCGGTCGCTGCCTGTTGCTGGTGGAGTTACCCACAGGCGAAACTTTCCAGACCCGCGATCCCGCTTATCTGTTGCTCAAAGACATGCTGCGCGCCGCCGGTCTGCCGGACAGCCCGCAGATCGTCGGCGAGCCGGTGCGCTGGCCGTTGCTGGCTCGCGGCACCATGGACCAAGGGCCGGAAGCGGCTCGAGATTTCGTACAAGGTTTTCTGTCGGCCCGCCTGGAAGACGCACCGTGCGTCTGCCTGTGGCTGATCGGCCTGCCGGCGGTGCGTTTTGCCGGTGAGGCCACCGCCGAATCCTTCAACCGTGAACTTCAGGTCGAAGGCCTGGGGTCGGTCTGGGCCTTGCCGGGCCTGGAGTTATTAATGGAAGAGCCACAGCGTAAGGCTGATGTCTGGCAAGCCATGCGTCGGCTGATGGCGCGTTGGAAAGAATCGAATGAGTGACGCTGTATCGTTCCGCCCGATGACCGAGGCGGACCTGGACGCTGTACTGAAAATCGAATACGCGGCCTACAGCCATCCCTGGACCCGCGGGATTTTTCTCGATGGCCTGGGCAAGTACCAGATCTGGCTGATGTTCGAAGGGCAGCAGCAGGTCGGTCATGGCGTAGTGCAGATCATCCTTGATGAGGCGCATCTGCTGAACATCACCGTCAAACCGGAAAATCAGGGCCGCGGCCTGGGTTTGACGCTGCTGGAGCATTTGATGTCGATTGCCTACAAGGCTGAGGCGCGGGAATGTTTCCTGGAAGTGCGTGACAGCAACCGGGCGGCGTTTCGGTTGTATGAGCGGTATGGGTTTAACGAAATCGGGCGTCGGCGGGATTACTACCCGGCGGTTGGCGGGCGAGAAGATGCCGTGGTGATGGCCTGCACCTTGGTTGATTGATCCCCCTAGGAGCTGCCGAAGGCTACGATCTTTTGATCTTTACGATGGCGCGCCTATAGAAGATCAAAAGATCGCAGCCTTCGGCAGCTCCTACATTGGCATACGGTCAGCCCTGTAGATCAAGGCTTGCCGTCCAATGGATCCTGCCGGGCCAGTTCCGCTTCATCCAGCCCATCGCCCCCACCGATGTCGTCCTCGTCGACAATGCGCAACTCCCAATCCGCCTGGCCGTCTTCACCCGCTTCGTGGGCATCCCGTGCGCCGTCTTCACGGATCAGGGTTTCCGGGCTCAAATCATCGTCGGTGGCGTCATTGTCATTGGTCGCGCCGGTCATACCGGCTTTGCGGGCACGCTGGTCGGGAATCTTCTGCGCAAGTTCGCGTTCGGGGATCAGGTCACCGATTCTGGTGCCGGGTTCTTCCTCGTCGAAATCCAGCTCATGCACCGAGCCCATGCGGTCTTCATCGTCGTCGATGGGCTCGGGTTGCTCCTTATCGAACGGACGTCGTGAATCAGTCATGGCTATTCCTCATACTGTAGGCCCTACTACAATTGACCCACTGGACTGCCGAGAATTCCCGCGGGCATGGAGCGCCGGCTAGCCGTTACATACATCAGGGCATCAGGGGGATCTGCATTTCGTGCGTGACCCCGACGGGCGGTTGTCTGTCAAAGCAGTGCATCATTCTCGAGGCTTCATTGCATGAACGACTTACAAGATCTGATTGATAACAACGAGCGCTGGGCTGATGCGATCACCCGCGAAGATCCTGATTTCTTTGCCAAGCTAGCCCGTCAGCAAACCCCGGAATACCTGTGGATCGGCTGTTCAGACGCACGCGTGCCAGCCAACGAAATCGTCGGCATGCTGCCGGGTGATCTGTTCGTGCACCGCAACGTGGCCAACGTGGTGCTACACACCGACCTCAACTGCCTGTCGGTGATTCAGTATGCGGTGGATGTACTCAAGGTCAAACACATCCTGGTGACCGGCCACTATGGCTGCGGCGGTGTACGCGCCTCGATGCAGGATCGTCAGTTGGGCCTGATCGACGGCTGGTTGCGCTCGATTCGTGATCTCTACTATGAAAAACGCGACGAACTGGCCAAGTTGCCCACCGAAGAAGAGCGGGTCGACCGCCTCTGTGAGCTCAATGTGATCCAGCAGGTGGCCAACGTCGGTCACACCAGCATTGTGCAAAATGCCTGGCACCGCGGGCAGAGCCTGTCGATCCACGGCTGCATCTATGGCATCAAGGACGGTCGCTGGAAGAGCCTGAACGCCACCATCAGCGGTTTCGAGCAGTTGCCGCCGCAGTACCGTTTGCGCCCGGTCGAGGCGTTGTAAAAGCCTTTCAGCCGAGACTTCGCCGACGCCAGTGTTGAAAGAACTGTTCACCATTGGCATTCGGTGACTCGTCGTAGCCGATGATCCAGCCACGGCAGCAGGGACAACCGCAGCGGCAGGCGAACTGCCGCAGCAGCTTGTCTTCTGTCGCGGCGAAATCCATCGTCAGTCGGTCACCCTTTTTGATGTCTTTGAGCGCCCATAACCACAGCTCGCTCATATCGAGAAAGACGTTGGGGTCGCAGGAGTGACTCAGTAGACCACTGAAGCACGGATCGTAGACATGGATTCCCGGCGCCAACTGCCGGGTGTGTCGGCAGCGATAGGGCAATAGATGTCCGGAAACCCGGCAGATTCGGCTGATGCGGGGGAACTCGCGCAGTGCCGCGACCGCCATTGCCGAGCCCTGAGCGTTATGGATGATTTCAAAGTCGTCTTTGGAGGGGAATCCAAGGCGAAGGGGCAACTCTACAAACGGATAGATGCCGTTGGATGGCGGTAGGGTTGTTTCTTGTTCGGCACGGGTTCTCATAACAATCCTTGTCGGCTGGGTGCTACGACGTCCTTCAGCTGACTTCCTGTCAGCTCTGCAGCACATGGGGACACCCCAAGCCTCTCGCAAATGAAGCAACCGGTCTACTGTCAGATATGACAGGCGAAAAAAGCTCTTTCCCGCGTCAGCCATGGCTCGCGCGGGAAAGACTTTCAGCGTTTTACAGGTGTGGGGCAGTAGTGGAGGTCACAAGAGCCGGGGTCTGCAGCTGTTTCAGCTCGGATTTGACCGGCGCTGTCGAGCATTTGGCCACCGCTTGCTCAGGCGTCAGGTTGCGAATCGAGGTGTAGAACAGTTCGCAGGTTTTTTCTTTCTGGGTCACTTGCCAGGTCTGAGTGCAGCTTTTCAGCTGAGCGGTAGGGTCAGTGCCCGGTTTGCTGCCCATTCCGGCCTGCCAGCACGCGGCACTCAAATCCTGCCCCATGACTTTCAGCCCCGCGGCGTCGGCCTTGGCCTGCGCATCGTCGCCGCTATAGGCTTCGGGGTCGGCGGCGTACCAGATGTAGCTCGGGTGGTTGGAACCCAGTACGGGTACCGTCACCCCCTTGCTCGGGCTGATGGTTGCCAGGCCCAATATTTCTACGGTCTGCCCGTATTGTTGCTTGATCCAGTTACGCACCGGTGAACCAAAGGCGACCATTGGCAATGCTGCACCTTTGGCATTCTGGCTGACTTCCTTGACCATGGTGGTCTGGTAGTCCGTGAAGTAGTTGTAGACGCCTTCCAGGTCCTTGCCGGCGGTGGACGGCGCGGCAATCGGCGCGATGTCGATGATGGTCTGATAGGCCGGCGTCTGGTCGGCGGGAATGTTGTTGGCGGTCAGCAGCGCGGCCCAGCGGTCGGTGGTCTTGGACTCCAGATAGTCCTGGGCCTGGGTCAGGGAATAATCCGGCGGGAAGTGCAGCAGTTCGACGCTTTTACGGTTTTCCAGCGCCATGCCCAGCGGCAGGAACAGGTACCAGTTATAGGTCCATTTGCCATCGGCACTCAGCTTGTTGGCGCCGTTGTAGGCCAAATCCCCGGCATTGAGCAGCGCGGTCAGTGGCTTGTCATAGCCTTTGGGCACACCGCTGATATGGGCGTGGAGCTGCTTGTTTTCGGTTTTGACCAGCACTTTTGCGGTTTTGTAGCCATCGCGCTGTACGCTTTGGGTCAGGTAATGCTCGACGGTCTGCTCCAGTGTCCAGTTGCGGAAGCAGATGACATTACAGTTGTTGGGGTAGGCGAACAGCCGGGTGACGCGTTCGGTACTGCCCAGATTCAGATCGACATCGGCGTGAGCGGCGGCGCTCAGGGTGAGCGCGGCGAGGGTGAATCCTGCGAGTTTGAACATGCTCAGATCCTTTTCAGCGTGAGCCCTCGGAGGAGGGGTGGGTACATACTGGAACTAGTTGTGTCGAACGGTCTAGTACACAAGTGAAAAGATCGCCAGTCAGAGCCCCTTTTTCATCAGGCAAAGTGCAGTGTATTGCTCAAATCGCCCATGGGGTTCTGGCCACGCGCAATCATTGCGTCGTCCCGCTGCCTGAGGCCATCGAGCTTTTCAAGCTGAAACACCCGGGTGATCAACCGCAGAATCGAGCCAGTGTCATAGACCGTGTGATCCACCATGCCCTTGCGCGCAAACGGCGAAACCACCAGCGTCGGTACCCGCGAGCCCGGCCCCCAGCGGTCGCCCTTGGGTGGTGCGACGTGATCCCACCAACCGCCGTTCTCATCGACCGTGACCACGACCACCATGTTTTTCCACTGCGGGCTTTCCCGCAGCACTTTCAGGGCGCGGACGATGTGCCGGTCGCCGGACGCTACATCGGCGTAACCGGCGTGCATGTTCAGGTTGCCCTGGGGTTTATAGAAACTCACCGCCGGCAGCTTGCCCGCCTCGGCATCGGCAAAGAACTTGTTGGTATTCGATTCATCGCCCAACCCCGCATCCCGTAGACGTTTACCGCGCTCCAGCAGGTTTTCCGGTCCCTGCTGCTTGAAGTAGTTGAACGGCTGGTGGTGATACTGGAAGTTCGGGATTTTCGGAATGCCGCCAGAGTCCTTGTACTGATCCAGCGTCGCCTGCCAACCTCCGGCATACCAGGCCCAGTCGATGTTTTTCTTCGAGAGCTTGTCGCCTATGTGCTCGTGGGTCTGGGGGACCATGACGTTCGGCAGGTCTGGTTTGGCGTACGCCGGACGCTCGGGGTCGCGAATCCAGGTCGGCCAGTACGGCGGAGCGAGCGTGTTGACCCCATAGCCGTCCGGCGTCAGCGCGCTGGGGCCGAATTGGGGTGGGCCGGTCATGGCACTGGCCGGGGATTGTTCCAGGGGCTTGAGGCGTGGGTCGGCCGGATCGCCGCTTTGCAGCGTGGCGATTTGTGTCTTGGCTACCGAGTTGACGGCGTCCGGATAGAACGGCGCGGTGGCGCTGATCAGGTATTGATGGTTGAGAAACGAGCCGCCGAAAGCCCCCTGGAAAAAGTTATCGCAGAGCACAAACTCTTGGGCAACGTCCCACAACCGCAGGGAATATCGACTCTGGGCGTAATGCCCCATGGGCAGGCCACCGGAGTCGGCCCAGGCGACAAAGCCGTCATTTTTGCCACCGTTGATCTGCATCTGGTTCTGATAGAACGCATGCCACAGGTCGCGCGTCACCAGGCCGAACGGCAAGTCTTCTGCGTTCGGACCTTTGAGGGCAAAGGGCGCGTTAGGCAGGTGTTCCTGGAACTGGGTTGCGCTGGGGTAAGTCACGCCATCGAGGGTTTGCGGGCCGATCTGCAGCACGCCGCCCCAGACTGGCGGCAGGGTCTGCAATAGGCTGCCATCGCGATCGCGCTGCTGATATTCGACAGGGTTGAGGCCCGAGAGCGGTTTCTCTACACCTGGGAAGTCGCCGAACAGGTTATTGAAACTACGGTTCTCGGCGTAGATAACCACTACGGTTTTCACCTGGTCGCGTAGGGCTTTGTCCAATTCGACAGGTGAAAGCAGGCGTTCGACCGGTTTACCCGACTCATCGCCATGACTGCCACAAGCGCTGAGGGTCGCGCCGACACTGAGTACCGCCACGCCACCCAGGAAGCGGCGGCGACTGGTGTCGGTGGGCGTATCTGTTTGCGGGGAGGGGGCGTCGTTGCGGTCTTTTTTGTCGTTCATGCCGAGTCCTGTCTTGCATAAATGTTTCAATATATTTCAGCGGGACGCTAGCAGCGAGGTGTGACAGCGGGGTGACGGCTCTGAATGCAATGAGTCGCCGGTGTGGGAGCAAGCCCGCTCACACACTCAATGCTGTTCACTCAAGAGCGTCTTGAGTCAAGGAAACCTGTGGCGAGGGAGCTTGCTCCCGCTTGAGTGCGTAGCACTCACAAAAATAGGCGATGGTTGTCAGACTTTTGGGCCGCTACGCAGCCCAGGGCGAGCACGGGTTGTCCACAAGCGCATTTGCGTAGACCATGGGCGCCTTGGTTTTTTGCCTGCCAGAGTTCTTTTACATGACTGCCAACATCAATGCGCGCCCGGCGCCCTTCACTCGCTCGGACTACAAGACCCTGGGGCTTGCAGCCTTGGGCGGTGCGCTGGAAATCTACGACTTCATTATTTTCGTATTCTTCGCGCTGACCCTCAGCCAGCTGTTCTTCCCGCCGGAAATGCCCGAGTGGCTGCGTCTGCTGCAAAGCTTCGGGATCTTTGTCACTGGCTACCTCGCGCGTCCGTTGGGCGGGATCCTGATGGCGCATTTCGCTGACCGGTTGGGACGCAAGAAGGTGTTCAGCCTGAGCATTCTGATGATGGCGTTGCCGTGCTTGCTGATCGGGATCATGCCGACCTACGCCCAGATCGGCTATTTCGCACCACTGTTGCTGTTGGCCCTGAGGGTCCTGCAAGGCGCGGCGGTGGGCGGTGAAGTGCCGAGTGCCTGGGTGTTCGTCGCTGAGCACGCGCCGGTCGGGCATCGCGGCTATGCCCTTGGTTTCCTGCAGGCGGGGCTGACCTTCGGTTACCTGATCGGCGCCTTGACGGCGACTTTTCTGGCTCAGGCGTTTACCCCGGAGCAAATCCTCGATTACGCCTGGCGTTACCCGTTTCTGCTGGGCGGAGTGTTTGGCGTGATCGGTGTCTGGCTGCGCCGCTGGCTCAGTGAAACGCCGGTGTTCATGGCGATGCAGGCCCAGCGCGAGGCCGCTGTCGAACTGCCGCTGCGCACGGTCCTGCGTGAACGCCGCCTGGCGATGCTGCCGGCGATGATCCTCACCTGCGTGCTGACCTCGGCCGTGGTGGTGTTTGTGGTCATCACCCCGACCATGATGCAGAAAACCTTCGGCATGACCGCCAGCCATACCTTCGCGCTGAGTGCCTTGGGCATCGTCTTTCTGAATATTGGCTGTGTGCTCGCCGGGCTGCTCGTCGATCGTATCGGCGCCTGGCGCACGGTGATGCTGTATAGCCTGCTGCTGCCTCTGGGCATCGGCGTGCTCTATACCTGTCTGATCATTGAAGGCCAGTGGATCGGTCTGGCCTATGCGGTGGCCGGCCTTGGTTGTGGGGTGGTCGGCGCAGTGCCGTCAGTGATGGTCAGCCTGTTTCCGGCGCGGATTCGCGTCTCGGGGATTTCCTTCACCTACAATATTGCCTACGCCGCCTGGGCGAGTGTCACACCGCTGCTGTTGATCGGTCTGATGCCGTGGAGTCCGTGGATTTGTGTGATTTTCTGCGCGGTGATGGGGGCCGTGGGCATCAGCAGCGCGGTGTATTTCGGTGCGCGAATGCCGCGAGTTGGACGCTGTTCGGTGGCTGGTGCGGCATGAGGCTGTTTGTGCCGCGACTATTTTTGTAGGACAACCCTGCAACGCTCTTCAGAAAATACCCGCAAAGCCGATGGCTAGGCTGTAAGCCGCTTTTTATCTCTGTCCATCGGTGCTTCCCATGTTCAATAAACGCTTGAAGCAGGAGCTGTCGGCTCTTCGCGAAGAACTCTCCAGCCTTCTGCAAGTCAAGGAGAGTCTGGAAAGCGAGATGCTGGTCCTGACCCTCGACTCCGATGGGCGAATTCAATCGGTCAACCAAAACTTCGTCAGTGAGATGCTCTACAAAAGCAATGATCTGATCGGCCGGCACATCGAAGACCTTGTTCCGGTCCATGTGAAATCGGATGAATTCCATAACCGTTTCAAGGCGGCGCTGACCCGTGGCGAGCACTTTGCCGGCGCGGTCCGTTTGCTACGCGGCAACGGTGCCGAAGCCTGGTTGCGTTCGATCATGCAGCCGGTGCGGTCCTCGGACGGCCGTATCAAGAACTTCTCGATTTACTCCAGCGACCTGACCCGTACCATCGAGGCGTCCCGTGAGCATGAAAACCTGATTGGCGCGCTGGTGCGTTCGACGGCAGTGATCGAGTTCGACCTCAATGGCAACGTGCTGATGGCCAACGAGCGTTTCCTCAGTGGCATGGGTTACAGCCTGGCGCAGATCCAGGGTAAACATCACCGCATCTTCTGTGAGCCAGAGGAATACAACAGCGCCGAGTATCAGAACTTCTGGCGCCGTCTGAACGCTGGCGAGTTCGTCGCTGATCGTTTCAAGCGTGTCGATAGCCACGGTCGCGTGGTCTGGCTGGAGGCTTCCTACAACCCGGTGGTCGATGCCAACAACAAACTCTACAAAGTGGTGAAGTTCGCCACGGTGATTACCGATCAGGTCAATCAGGAGCAGGCTGTCGCCGAGGCGGCCAACATTGCCTACAGCACTTCTCAGCAAACCGACCAGAGTGCACAGCGCGGTACTGCCGTGGTGACTCAAGCTGTAGACGTGATGCGTGACCTGGCCAAACACATGCAAACCGCTGGCGAAGGTATCGAAGCACTGAACGAGCAATCGCTGGTGATCGGCACCATCGTCAAAACCATCAGCGGCATCGCCGAGCAGACCAACCTGCTGGCGCTCAACGCGGCCATCGAAGCGGCTCGTGCCGGTGAGCAGGGACGTGGGTTTGCCGTGGTGGCGGACGAAGTCCGGCAATTAGCCTCGCGCACCAGTCAGGCGACCGATGAAATTGTCGGCGTCGTGCGTCAGAACCAGGACATGGCGCGCAACGCCGTGGCCCTGATGACTGACGGCAAGCTCCAGGCTGAACAAGGTCTGGCGTTGGCGGCGGAGGCGGGCACGGTGATCGTCGAGATCCAGGACGGTGCGCAGAAAGTGGTGAACGCGGTCGGGCAGTTTGCCAACCAACTATCGACTTGATGCCCTGAATCCGGTGTCGTAACCCTAAAAAGTTCAGGCCTGCTTCACCGGCTTTATCAGACTTTCGGCTGGTATCCCAAATAGATCATGAAGCTTCCAGATCATCGGAAGCGTCAACGCACGCTTACCGTTGAGTACTTCATAAACCCGGTTTGTCCGGCCAATGGCTGGTGCCAGATCAGCGGGGGACAGGCCGGACTGCTCCATACGAAATTTGATCGCGTCGATCGGAGTGGGTAGGTCGACCGGAAACTGCTTCGATTCATAGGCCTCGATGAGGGTAATCATGATGTCGAAGTAATCGCCTTCGGGGGTTCCCGGCTCAGGCTCATTGTCGAATAGTGCCGATACGTTTTTGAGGGCTACACGGTAGTCCTCGTCGGTGTGAATCGGATGAATGTTCATGGGTTATTCCATTTCGATGGTATCAGCGTCGATCCCATCGTATTGCTTGTGGGTGCCGACAAATTTTATGTATACGGCGCCGAAACGATAGGCCACCGCGGCTACTAACCGAAAGTCATTGCCCTTGATGTTGAACACGACTCTGCGGCTTTTGAGAATGCTGGTGGTGGCAAAGTGTGCCTTGATGTCAGCAGGCGTCTTCCAGTCCGCTTTCCTTGCTTCGTCAATCCAGGCCAGAAAAGGTTGTTCTGAATCCGGGTATCTCTCCCAAAAACTTTTCAGGTGACTGATGGCGATAATTCTCATGGAGTGATCCTAGTCCCGTAGTGGGACTTGTACAAGTATGTGGCGGAGTAGCCGACATGTGGGGAGTAAATCCGACTCCCGCAAACAGGCACTGCCGATAGCTGATTTGATGAGGTGGGTTAACATGGTTTTCGAGATAAAAACGGTTTCCACACTCTATCCAAGAGGTAGCAATTTGAGGGTAGGAAAAGGCTACGCGTGACACTTGATCAGGATTCTTCTCCAATCAAAAAAGGCCTACCTCTCAGTAAGCCTTTCCTCGTTCCTGCGTACGACTCAATCCCCCAATGCTTCCCCCTCGCGCCGCGGATCAGCCCCGCCGGCCAATGCCGCTTTTCCCTGCGCATCCTTGACCCGAACAATCGCCTGGGTTCCGCTGGTCATATCGATCTCGCCCACGCTGTGCCCTTTGTCCTTCAGCGCCTGAATCAGTGCCGGGCTGAACTGACCCTGTTCCAGTTCGGTCGGGCCGTTGCGGCTGCCGAAGTTGGGCAGGTTGATGGCGGCTTGCGGGTCCAGGCTCCAGTCGAGCAGGCCAATAGTGGATTTGGCCACATACTCGATGATCTGCGAGCCGCCGGGCGAGCCGACGGTGGCCAGGAACTCACCGCTCTGGCGGTCGAAGATCAGTGTTGGTGCCATGGACGAGCGCGGGCGTTTGCCGGGTTCGACGCGGTTGGCGACTTTTTGCCCTTGCTCTTCGGGGATGAACGAAAAGTCGGTCATCTGGTTGTTGAGCAGAAAACCCTGGACCATCAAGTGTGAGCCGAATGCCGCTTCCACGGTGGTGGTCATGGACACGGCATCGCCCTCGTCGTCGACCGCCACCACCTGCGAGGTGGAGATGCGCAGCGGCGAGCGGTCCGGTGCGTAGGCGACCTGAATACCCGGCGGGGTGCCGGGTTTGGCCTGACCCATGCTGCGCTCGCCAATCAAGGTCGCGCGTGTCGCCAGATAAGTCGGGTCGACCAACCCTTTGACCGGCACGGGTACGAAGTCGGTGTCGGCAACGTATTGCGCACGATCGGCATAAGCCAGGCGCTCGGCTTCGGCGATCAGGTGCACGGCTTCAGGGGCTGGCTCTATGCCCGCTGGTTTGCTGGTCTTGACCGGTTTGAGTGGTGCCAGGGCAAAGCGTGGGTCGCGGGTTTCCAGGGCCTGCAAGGTGCCGAGGATTTGCGCCACGGCGATTCCGCCCGATGACGGCGGCGGCATGCCGCACACTTGCCAGCGTTTGTAGTCGGTGCACAGCGGCGCGCGTTCCTTGGCCTTGTAGCCCTGGAGATCGCTCAGCGACAGGCTGCCGGGGTTGGTATGGCCCTGAACCTTGGCGACGATCTCTTTTGCGATGGTGCCTGTGTATAGCGCGTCGGGACCTTCCTTGGCGATGCGCTTGAACACCGCGGCGAGTGCCGGGTTTTTCAGCTGTGTACCGACGGCTTTCGGATGGCCATCGGCAGTCAGAAAGTAGGCGGCCATGTCCGGTGAGCGCTGGATAAACGCGTCGGCCGCGATCAACTGATGCAGTCGTGGCGAGATGGCGAAGCCTTGTTCCGCCAGTTTGATCGCGGGCTCGAACAGCCTCGCCCACGGCAGGCGACCGTGCTTGCGATGGGCCAGCTCCAGCGCCCGTAACACGCCCGGTGTACCCACCGAGCGCCCGCCGATCTGCGCCTGGGTGAAAGGCATCGGTTTGCCGTCGGCTTGCAGGAACAGTTTCTCGGTGGCGCCAGCCGGTGCGGTTTCGCGACCGTCGTAGGTGCGCACGGCCTTGCCATCCCACAGCACAATCAATGCGCCACCGCCGATACCCGACGATTGCGGTTCGACCAGCGTCAACACCGCTTGCATGGCAATGGCCGCATCAATCGCCGAGCCACCCTCGCGTAGCATCTCCCGCCCGGCTTCGGCCGCCAACGGGTTGGCGGCTGCGGCCATGTGTCTGGAGGCGTGCCGCGTCTGCAGGTCGGTGCGATAACCAGAGGTGATTTCCGGCGCAGCCGGTAAGGTCGAGACCGAAGGCGAAGAGGGCGGGGCGTTACACGCGGCGAGGGTTAAAGCGGTGGCGATCAGCGAAAAGGCTGACAGGCGATAGCGGTTCAAGTGGAAGGCTGAGAACACGCGAGGCACTCCGTCCATGGGATAAAAGGTCCGGGGACTTTATCGGTCGAAGGAGTGCTACGCAAATTCCGCCACTTTTCTCGAGGCATAAAAAAACGGCCTACCTTTCGGTAAGCCGTTTTTAGTACTTGGTGGCTACACAGGGACTTGAACCCCGGACCCCAGCATTATGAATGCTATGCTCTAACCAACTGAGCTATGTAGCCAAGTGGCGCGCATTATTCACCTGGAACGACGATGCGTCAAGCGTAAATCTAAAATATTTCTCCACACTTTCAACCGCTTATCCCGCTGACCCGAAAAATCGGGTCAGCGGAGGGCATCAACCGAGCTGAAATCTCCCGGTATTCGCACTCAAGGCCTTGCTGCCCTGGCTCAAGGTGTCCGCGGCGAGGTTCACCGCCCGCGCGCCTTCGAGCAAGCGTACCGCCGCCTGATCGACTTGCTGGATGTTGCCGCTGACTTCATCGGCGGTGCTCGCTTGCTCTTCAACGGCAGTGGCGATTTGTGCCAGGGTGTCGGTGACGCTTTGCACCGCGCTGGCGATTTCCCCCAGGCGTTCGCCAAGACCGGTGACGGCTTGCGCATCCGATTGCGCCTGGCCGCAGGCGGCTTCCATCAGGCTTACCGCTTCGTTCACGGTGCTGCGCAGGCTGTCGACGGTGCCGGCGATCTGCGCGGTGGAGGACTGGGTGCGTTGCGACAGGCTGCGCACTTCATCGGCCACCACCGCAAAGCCGCGACCTTGCTCGCCAGCCCGTGCGGCCTCGATGGCGGCGTTGAGGGCCAGCAGGTTGGTCTGCTCGGCCACGCCGCGAATGGTATCGACCACCAATTGAATCTGCTGTCCTTGCTCGCTGACCCGACCCAGTGCCGCCGCCGTGTCGTTCAACCGCTGATTGAGCTGCTGAATACTCGCTGTCGTGCGTTGGCTGTCGCGGCTGCTGTCGGCGGCGATGCGCTGGGTGTGCTGAGCGCTGCCAGACGCCTGTTCGCAACTCTGGGCGACCCCTTGTGAGGTGGCGGCCAATTGCGTGGCCGCTGCAGCGATCTGGCTGATCTGCAACTGCTGGGCTTCGACTTCGCCAAGAGCACCGCTGGAGTGATCGTTGAGGGTGCGCACCGCGTTGCTCAACTGCAGGGTTTCGTGATCGACCCCCAGCAAACTGTTGCGCAGTTGTACTACCGCGACGTTAAGCGAGGTGCTGATCGCCGCCAGTTCGTCGCGGCCCTGTACCGGTACTTGCAGGCTCAGATTGCCGTCACGCAGCGCTTCGGCCAATAGCGTGATGCCGCTGGCGCTGCGACGGATCGAGGCCTGTAGACAGATGAACAGGTACAGCGCGGCCAGCAGCAGGCAGCCAAAAATTGTCGCCACCAGGATGAACTGGCGGATGGCCGAGCCGTGGTAATAATCCAGCCGTTGATCCAGAGAAACCAACGATTGCTGGCGCAGCGAGGCAAGGTTACCGAGGAGGGCGTCGAGACTGCGTTCGAAGTCTTCGGGCTTGAGGTTGATGCTGCCACCGAAGACGCCGTCGTCCAGCACTTTCAAGCCGGTATCCAGCTGCTTGAGGCTGTCATGGTACTGCCCGGCCCAGGTTTGCAGGGCACTGGGCAGGCGCGCTTCCAGCAGGCCACCAGTTTTCACCAGCTGTTCCCGAGCGTCGCCGATGCGGCTGCGCAAGTCACGCAATTGCAGACGGCTTTGCAGAGTGAACTGCCCGGACACCACCGAAGCTTGACCAACCGCGGCGAGGCGACCGACCCGTTCGATCAGGTCCGGTGCGTGTTGAGTGGAGATCTGCGTCAGCAGATAAGTTTCCAGCCATGGCGCGAGGGTCAGGCGATTGTCCATGGCGATTTGTTCGCGCAAGGCTTGCAGGGCGCTCAAGGCATTGGTGAAGCGATCATAGCCGTCCGGCCACCATCCAACGCTGCTCAGGCTTTTCGAATCCAGGCCGGTGAGGGCGCTTTGCAGGGCTTGATAGCGGGTGAGGGTCTCGCCCTCGGCGCCTTCGGTTTTCAAGGCATTGCCCAAGTCTGTGATTGCTTGGGCCACGGCCGGCTGAACCGTGTCGAACGCTGCCATCGCCGCGATGGTTGCTGGCGTCGGCTGGCGATTGGTTTCGGTGGCGCGCCAGCGCGCGGCGCGGTCACGCTGGGCGGAGAGCAAGTTGTCGAGCGCATCCAGGGCAATCAATTGCCGGACCCCGGCGCGTTCGCCGGCGATCAGGCTCAACTTTTCACGATAGTCCTGGCCGATCATCCACAAGCTGCCTGCCAGCGGCAGGATAAACAGCAGAAACAGCAGCTGAAATTTGCGCGCGAAGCCGAAACGCCCCAGCAGCCCGATCCCCGGTGATAAAAAAGCCTGCATGCCCCATGACTCCTCTGGACACCACGCACCATTGGCGTGCGTCGAGGCCATTGCGACCGCGACTGATGTCCTTCTAAAAGGCCTCGAAAGTTCACCTTGGTCCGCTCTGTAGGCCGACTCTGTAGCGAAACTTCCCATTCTCGGTCCCCTTTGTAAGGGGCCGCGTTGAAGCGGATAAGCAAGGCAAGATTCAGACCATGGCTTTGCGCTATCACCTTTTTGAGGTCGTTAGCAAGCTAAGGGGATGGCGTGACTGCACCGAAAAATGGCACATTGACCGACCTGCCTGTGCGCACCCATCCGCAGTACGGAAACTCTCATGGCCATCAGTAACGTTCAGTCCGCCGCGACATCGGCGCCCGCTCCTTCACAAAGCAGTCCGCTGGTCATGCGCATCATCGGCGCAGTGGCGCTGGCGCATTTGATCAACGACTTGATTCAGGCGGTGTTGCCGTCGATCTATCCGATGCTCAAGGCCAACTATGGCCTGACTTTCACTCAGGTCGGCCTGATTACCCTGACTTTTCAACTGACGGCCTCGCTGTTGCAGCCGTGGGTTGGTTACCACACCGATCGCCATCCCAAGCCCTGGCTGTTGCCGGCCGGCACCGTTTGCACATTGATCGGCATCTTGATGATGTCGGTGGTCGGCAGCTTCCCGATGATCCTGCTGGCGGCAGGGTTGATCGGCATCGGCTCGTCGACCTTTCACCCGGAAGCTTCTCGCGTCGCGCGACTGGCCTCGGGTGGGCGTTTCGGGCTGGCGCAATCGACGTTTCAGGTCGGCGGTAATGCGGGCTCGGCCTTCGGGCCGTTGTTGGCGGCAGCGATCATCATTCCCTATGGTCAGGGCAATGTGGCCTGGTTCGGCTTGTTCGCGCTGTTTGCGTTGTTCGTGCTGTACCGGATCAGCCGCTGGTACGCCAATCACTTGAACCTGTTCAAACTCAAACAAGGTCAGGCGGCGACGCACGGTTTATCAAAAGGCCGGGTGATCAGTGCGTTGGTGGTGCTGGGGTTGCTGGTGTTCTCCAAGTATTTCTACATGGCCAGTCTCACTAGTTACTTCACGTTCTACCTGATCGAGAAGTTCGACCTGTCGGTGGCCAGCTCGCAGTTGCATCTGTTCCTGTTTCTCGGCGCGGTAGCGGCAGGGACCTTCTTCGGCGGGCCGATCGGCGACAGGATCGGGCGCAAGGCGGTGATCTGGTTCTCGATCCTCGGTGTGGCGCCGTTCACGCTGCTGCTGCCCCATGTGGACCTGTTCTGGACCAGTGTGTTGAGCGTGGTGATCGGTTTCATTCTGGCCTCGGCGTTCTCGGCCATTGTGGTGTATGCGCAAGAACTGGTGCCGGGCAATGTCGGAATGATTGCGGGAGTGTTCTTCGGTTTGATGTTCGGTTTCGGCGGGATTGGCGCGGCGTTGCTCGGGCATTTGGCGGATATTCGCGGCATCGAGTATGTGTACTTCCTGTGTTCGTTCTTGCCGCTGTTTGGGGTGTTGGCGATCTTTCTGCCACGGACCAAAAAAGTCTGACCCGGAGCGCCTGCGGGCACCTGCAGCCGTGATTGCAGTTTGCGCAAATCACTATCCTGGTGGACACTTTGCGCCTTTCTGGACTCGATAAGGACGCGAGCAGTGGAGTTTGACAGGAATCAATTTATCGCCAATCACGGCATTGTCTTCAGCGTCACCCGTTTCAGCATCACCCCCAGTGACCGGAGTGGCCTCAGGACGCTCCATTTCGGGGAGGCGAAATCGGCCCATTTTGAGGTCAGCAGTTTGCTGGTCGAGCTGTATGACAAGATGCTCGCCAAGGACCTGCCCTGCGTAATGATGGTAGGTATCTCCAGCCCGCTGACCCGCAAGCAGGGTGACCTGCTCAACGACCAGCGCATGAGTATTGCCAACGTTACCGCCGGGATCTTTATGGCGGCTGGCTCTAAAGTACCGGTTATTGGCATCGCTGTCGGGCCAGCGGCCGGCTATTTTGGCCGAGAGTTGGTGAAGAGCAAGCTACCGACCTATCACGCTGGCGATATCATCGTCAGTCTGGACGCTCAAGTCAGCGGCGGCATCGGACCGCAGCGCTCGGTGTCTTCCATGATCATCAAGTCCCAAGGAACATAGGCCCATGAATCTCTACAGTCAGTATGCGTTGGCCTGTGTGGGGATGGTGCTGCTGTACACTTGCGTAAGGAGCTACGTACTCAGGAAATGGCTCGGTATTGCTCTGGTCGGTCTGGGCTTTGGCGTGATGTTTGTGCTGCCACCCTACATTGGCAGCATTGATGTCGGGATCTTTGCAATCGCGGTAGTGGGGGCGGGGTCTTCGATGTTCTTCAATCGGAGTAAGTACCGAGTGTGAACATCGCGGTGGCGGTTCCTGATAAAGGAGCCGCCGTAGCCTTTGTTGTGCTGGTTTTATCCACGAAAAAAGATGTCGCGTACTGAATGAGGTTTATACCTGTTTCAGGATCCTCAAAATATTCAGCCGTTTCGTCAATTTCCGCTCCCAGCACGCGGCTCATCAGGATATTCCCAACCCGGTCGTAGACCGCATCCGGGAATGGAACCCAGCTTTCTTGAACGAGACTGCACTTCATGCCGAGTTTGGCAGCGACAGCCGCGACCTGGCGCGTGTGGTTTGACTGGACGCCACCGATGGACACCAGCGTATCCGCCTGCGAGGCACTGGCATCGGGAATGATGTATTCCAGCTTTCGGATCTTGTTACCGCCAAACGCAAGCCCGGAGTTGCAATCCTCTCGTTTGGCATAGAGCTCGATATTGCCCCCGAGACACGCCGATAGGCGATTCAGTTTCTCGATCGGCGTAGGGCCGAACATGAGTGGATAGCGTTCAAATTTCTCCAGCATGACGGTTCTCCAGATCACGGATGAGCCGTTTTCAATCTAGCAGAGCACATGTAAGAGGGTTGCGCGCTACCAGGATCCCAAAAAGCAAAATCCCCGTATCAGCGAGTGATTACGGGGATTTTGTGTCTATCGAGGTCCGTGGAAAACCACGGTTCCTCTTTACACGTTGAAACGGAAGTGCATCACGTCGCCGTCTTTAACGATGTAGTCCTTGCCTTCCAGGCGCCATTTACCGGCTTCTTTGGTGCCGGCTTCGCCCTTGTACTGGATGAAGTCGTCATAGGCGATGACTTCGGCGCGGATGAAGCCTTTTTCGAAGTCGGTGTGGATCACGCCGGCGGCTTGCGGTGCGGTAGCACCGACGCGGACGGTCCAGGCACGGACTTCTTCGACACCGGCGGTGAAGTAGGTCTGCAGGTGCAGCATTTCGTAGCCGGCGCGGATTACGCGGTTCAGGCCAGGCTCTTCGAGGCCCAGGGCTTCGAGGAACATGTCTTTCTCTTCGCCGTCTTCCAGTTCGGCGATTTCGGCTTCGATCTTGTTGCAGACCGGAACCACCACGGCGCCTTCTTCTTCGGCGATAGCCTTGACCACGTCCAGCAGCGGGTTGTTCTCGAAACCGTCTTCAGCGACGTTGGCGATGTACATGACCGGCTTGGTGGTCAGCAGGTGGAAACCGCGAATCACCTGCTTCTCGTCGGTGCTCATGTTCTTCATCAGGCTGCGCGCAGGCTTGCCCAGGGTGAAGTGAGCGATCAGCTGCTCAAGCAGGCCTTTCTGGACCACTGCATCCTTGTCACCGCCCTTGGCGTTACGAGCGACTTTCTGCAGTTGCTTCTCGCAGCTGTCGAGGTCGGCAAAGATCAGTTCCAGGTCGATGATCTCGATGTCGCGTTTCGGGTCGACGCTGTTGGAGACGTGAATCACGTTCTCGTCTTCGAAGCAGCGGACCACGTGGGCGATGGCATCGGTCTCGCGGATGTTGGCGAGGAACTTGTTGCCCAGGCCTTCACCTTTCGAGGCGCCGGCCACCAGGCCTGCGATATCGACGAATTCCATGGTGGTCGGCAGGATGCGCTTGGGCTTGACGATGGCCGCCAGGGCTTCCAGGCGTGGGTCCGGCATCGGCACGATACCGCTGTTGGGCTCGATGGTGCAGAAGGGGAAGTTCTCGGCCGCGATACCGGATTTGGTCAGGGCGTTGAACAGGGTGGACTTGCCGACGTTAGGCAGGCCGACGATGCCGCAATTGAATCCCATGGTGTTTCCCCTCGGGTAAGAGTCAGGCCTTCTGGCTGTGCAGGTTTTTCATCGCGCGGTTCCATTCCCCGGCGAGGATATCCGGCAGCACGCCGAGGGCAAAGTCGATGCTGGCATCGAGTTTTTCCTGTTCGGCGCGTGGCGCACGACCCAGGACGAAGTTTGAAACCATACTGGCAACGCCCGGGTGGCCAATGCCAAGCCGCAGGCGGTGAAAGGTATTCTGATTGCCCAGTTGCGCAATGATGTCGCGCAACCCGTTATGACCGCCATGGCCGCCGCCCTGTTTGAGCTTGGCAACGCCCGGAGGCAGGTCGAGTTCGTCATGCGCCACCAGAATCTCTTCAGGCGTAATGCGAAAGAAGCCGGCAAGTGCCGCTACGGCCTGGCCGCTGCGGTTCATGTAGGTGGTGGGAATCAGTAGACGAACATCCTGACCCTGGTGCGAATAGCGCCCGGTCAGGCCGAAATATTTGCGATCGGCCACAAGGTTGACACCCTGTGCCTGCGCGATGCGCTCAACAAAAAGGGCCCCTGCGTTATGCCGGGTCTGTTCGTATTCAGCGCCTGGATTTCCCAGGCCAACGATCAGTTTGATGGCAGTCACGATAGGGGCCCTTCCTTGAAGTGGTGGATAACATCGCCGCCATCAGGGAGTGCGGCGAAAGTGGACGACAAGTGCTCATTTACCATTATGTAAACTCCGCGTTCTCGCCCGCTTTCTCGCTACGCTCTAGTCCGCGATGTTTCCGGTCACTCCGGCGTACAGAGTGAAATTACTCTGCAGCGCCTTCTGCAGCTTCTGGAGCAACACGTGGAGCGTGAACGTTGGCAACAGCCAGGTCGTTACCGTGAGCCAGAGCAACAAATTCAACGCCTTTAGGAGCGCTGATGTCGGACAGGTGAATGATCGAGCCGACTTCGGCGTTAGCCAGGTCAACTTCGATGAATTCAGGCAGGTCTTTCGGCAGGCAGGACACTTCGATTTCAGCAACAACGTGCGAAATCTCGCCGCCTTTCTTCACCGGAGCAGCTTCGTTGATGAAGTGCACTGGAACGATAGCGGTCAGCTTTTGGCCAGCAACTACGCGTACGAAGTCAGCGTGCATCACGTGGCCTTTGGCCGGGTGACGCTGCAGAGCCTTGATGATTACGTTTTGCTTGGTGCCGCCAACGTTCAGCTCGATGATGTGGCTGTAAGCCGCTTCGTTTTCGAGCAGTTTGGCAACTTCTTTAGCCAGCATGCTGATGGATTCAGGGGCTTTTTCGCCACCGTAAACTACAGCTGGAACCAGGCTTGCGAGACGACGCAGGCGGCGGCTCGCACCTTTCCCCAGGTCGGAACGCACTTCAGCATTCAGAGTAAAATCGTTCATGTTGTATCTCCAAAATAACCACATTCGCCCCAGCGTTTGCGACCAGCGCTAAAGGCGATATGGGCAAAAAAGCCCCGCCCCGACAGGAATGCCGGGGCGGGGCGCTTTTCGTCAACAGGATGTAATGAAAAGGGCAGGGCCCTTAACGGAACATCGCGCTGATCGATTCTTCATTGCTGATGCGGCGGACCGCCTCGGCAACTACCGGTGCGATATCCAGTTGTCGGATACGTGCACAGGCTTGTGCTGCAGCGGACAGCGGGATGGTGTTCGTCACCACCAGCTCGTCCAGCACGGAATTTTCAATGTTTTCGATCGCCCGACCCGACAGCACAGGGTGCGTGCAGTAGGCGAAAACCTTGGCAGCGCCATGCTCTTTCAAGGCCTTGGCCGCGTGGCACAGAGTGCCGGCGGTATCGACCATGTCATCGACCAGAATACAGGTACGCCCTTCGACATCACCGATGATATGCATCACTTCAGAGTGATTGGCTTTCTCACGGCGTTTGTCGATGATCCCGAGATCCACGCCCAGGGATTTGGCAACAGCCCGTGCACGCACGACGCCGCCAATGTCCGGGGACACGATCATCAGGTTTTCGAAGCGCTGATCTTCAATGTCATCCACCAGTACCGGGGAGCCGTAGATGTTATCTACCGGAATATCGAAGAAACCCTGGATTTGGTCAGCATGCAGATCAACCGTGAGAACACGGTCGATGCCGACTACGGTAAGCATGTCAGCAACGACTTTCGCGCTGATAGCCACACGTGCGGAACGCGGACGGCGATCCTGACGGGCATAACCAAAGTAAGGAATAACAGCAGTGATACGAGTAGCCGAGGAGCGGCGGAAGGCATCAGCCATCACTACCAGTTCCATCAGGTTATCGTTGGTCGGAGCGCAAGTCGGCTGAATAATGAAGACATCCTTACCGCGGACGTTTTCATTGATCTCGGCTGTAATTTCGCCGTCGGAGAACTTACCGACAGAGATGTCACCGAGAGGGATATGCAGCTGACGTACAACACGCCGAGCCAGATCGGGGTTAGCGTTCCCCGTAAAGACCATCATCTTGGACACGCGCAGTACCTGAAGGCTGAGGGTAACCTGGATGAGTATAGGAAAATGGCAGGGGCGGCTGGATTCGAACCAACGCATGGCAGGATCAAAACCTGCTGCCTTACCGCTTGGCGACGCCCCTGTATCTGTTGCAACGAGTACCCAGTACTCGATTCCTTTTAGAGCAGACTTTGTAGCTTGCGATGCAACATCGAAACGTTGCTTCCTTTTGCTACAAACCCTGTAAGGGTCTCTGTAAGAAGGGCCGAGACTTTATCAGCTTCAGCTTTGCTTGGGAAGCCCCCAAACACACAACTTCCAGTTCCGGTGAGTTTTGCTTCGGTAAATTTACCTAACAAATTCAAGGCGTTACGTACCTCTGGATAACGTCTTGCTACCACCGGCAAGCAGTCATTTCGACTGTTTCCCTTGGGAACGGGGCGCACTTTAATGGGAGGAGAGTTACGTGTCAACAGCGGATCTGAAAAAATTTCTGCTGTACTTACAGATACTTGCGGCACAAGCACCAGATACCACGGTTCCTCGGGTTCTACAGGCATGAGTTTCTCCCCCACGCCCTCGGCGAAAGCCGCGTGGCCACGCACGAAAACCGGGACGTCGGCGCCAAGCGTCAGGCCCAGCGCGGCCAGCCTGTCTTCATCCCAGCCCAGTTGCCAAAGATGATTGAGGCCCAGCAGCGTGGTTGCCGCATTCGAACTGCCGCCACCGATTCCGCCGCCCATGGGCAGGATTTTTTCGATCCAGATGTCGATGCCCAGCGAGCAACCGGATTGCTCCTGGAGTTTTTTCGCGGCTTTGACGATCAGGTTGCTGTCGTGAGGGACGTCGGCGAATTCGGTGTGCAATCGAATAACGCCATCGTCGCGAACGGCGAAGGTGATTTCATCGCCGTAATCGAGAAACTGAAAAATCGTCTGCAACTCGTGGTAACCATCTTCACGGCGACCGAGGATATGCAGCATCAGGTTGAGTTTGGCGGGTGAGGGCAGTGTCAGGCGTGGGGTAGTCATCTTCACTGCCCCAGTTTGCGCGGTTGCCAGTCCTTGATCACCAGCGTGACATCAAGGTCGGTGCCGTGCAGTTTGATCCGCTCGGGCAGCCAATAGCCGTTTTGCTCGGCATAACTGAGGTACTCGACCTGCCAGCCATCCTGTTCAAGATTGGCCAGGCGGCTGTCGACGTCCAGGGTCAGACGACTTTTGCTGTCCGGGGCCGGGAGACCGCGAACCCACCACGCCAGATGGGACACCGGCAATTTCCAGCCCAGTTGTTCTTCGACCAGGGCTTCCGGGGTCGACGCGTCATAACGGCCCTGATTGGCCACTTCCAGCGAGACTTTGCCGGGGCGCCCGGTCAAGCGGGCTGCGCCACGACCCAGTGGGCCGGAGAGGCGGATGTCGTAGTAATCCTGGCGTTGCAGCCAGAACAGGGTGCCGCTGCCCGAATCTTTTGGCGCGCGGATACCGATCTTGCCGTTGATCTGCCAGCCGTCGAGGCTGCTCAGTTGTTGTTTGTGCTCGCGCCATTGGGCCGGGTTACCGTGTCCCCCGACCGATTCACGGGCGCTGAAGCCCGCGCAACCGGCGAGCAGGGCGATGAAGCTGAAAACGATGATGTGGCGCAAAAACATAATCTTAAAGAGTCTCTGATCCGGTCAGGCGCTTGATGGTGCTGCGCAGGGTAGGGCTGTCGGGCTGCTCCTTGAGGAACTTGCTCCAGACTTGTTTGGCTTCGCGTTGTTTGCCATTGGCCCACAGGACCTCGCCCAGATGAGCGGCAACTTCCTGATCGGGGAAGCGCTCCAGCGCCTGGCGCAAATAGCGCTCGGCTTCGTCGAGGTTGCCCAGGCGGAAATTCACCCAGCCGAGGCTGTCGAGAACGGCCGGGTCTTCCGGGTTCAACTGGTGCGCCTGTTCGATCAGGGCCTTGGCTTCGGCGTAGCGCGTGGTGCGGTCGGACAGGGTGTAGCCGAGGGCATTCAACGCCATCGCATTGTCCGGGTCGCGTTTGATGATCAGTCGCAGGTCTTTTTCCATCTGCGCCAGGTCATTACGTTTTTCCGCCTGCATGGCTCGGGTATACAGCAGATTCAAATCATCCGGGAATTTCTGCAGGGCTTGCTGCAAGACGTTCCAGGCCTTGTCGCCCTGTTTGTTGGCCGACAGGGTTTCGACTTCGATCAGGTACAACTGGATCGCGTAATCGGGTTGCTCGTCGCGCTGGGCCGCAAGACGTTTTTGGGCTTCGGCGGTCCTGCCGTTGTTCATCAGAATATCGGCCTGACGCAATTGCGCTGGCAGGTAATCGTTGCCCGGCCCGACCTGGGCGTACTCGATCAGCGCGCCCTGGGGGTCGTTACGCTCTTCAGCGATACGCCCAAGGTTCAGGTGAGCTGAGTCGACATGGCTTTCCCTGGCGATCAAGTCTTCCAGATAACCTTTTGCTTCGTTCCAGGCCTTGGCTTCCAGGCAGACCAGGGCCAACGAATAACGCAGTTCGTCGTCTTCCGGGTATTGCTGCACCAGGCTCGAGAACTCGACCTTGGCGTCGTCCATGCGGTCCTGTTCGACCAGCATGCGCGCGTAGGTCAGGCGCAGGCGTTTGTCGTCCGGGTATTTCTTGATGCTTTTTTGCAGTAGCGGCAAGGCTTCACCGCCACGGCTGAGCCCTTGCAGCAGGCGCGCGCGCAGCAGAATCGGCGCTATTTCGCCTTCTTCCGGCGGGTTGTCTTCGAGCAGGGTCAGCGCGCCTTTGGCGTCGCCATCCTGTTGCAACAGCAAGGCCTTGCCGAAAATCAGCTGGTTGTTGTGCGGGTGGCGCTGCAACAAACGGTCAAAACCTTTCATCAGGCCGTTGCGGGTTTCCTGGTCGGTATCGGCCGCAGACAGGGCGAGGAAGTCGAAATGAGTGTCGCCTTTGCCTTGCAGGACTTTTTCCATATAAGCCATGGAGTCGTCGTAACGCCCGGCGCGGGCGAGTTGCACGGCCGCAGCCCGTTGTGCCTCGAGATCGTTCGGGGCGTTTTTTGCCCAGATCAGCGAGGTGTCGAGGGCCGCTTGATCGGCGCCCAGGTATTCGGCAATGCGAAATGCCCGCTCGGAGATGCCCGGATCCTGGGTATTGATGGCCTGGGTCACGTAGTTGTCCAGGGCAATGTCGTAACGATTGCGCTGGCCAGCCAGTTCGGCGCTCAACAGGCTGAAGACGGTTTCTTCGCTGAACGAGCTGTAAACCTTGGGCTTTTCAGGCGCCGGGGTGCTGTCTTCGACCGGCGGCGTACCGTCCGACGAAACGGGTGCCAAGGCCTGGCAGCCGCTGAGGAAGACAAAAGCGAGGAGCAACGCGGAAGATCTATTCATATAGGAAGAGGACGACTAACCTGCGGTCGGATCATCATGACACAAGCCTTCGGTCAAACATAACCGCCCGGCCAATTTACCCGCGCACGCAATCCCGGCAGGCCCGGCGCTGGTGTAAACGAGAACGGATCGCAGCTTCGGCGGCGTCAACCGGGACGATAGATATCGAGTGGTTGTTCTGGCTCTGTCGAAGTAGGACAATTGTCGGCTTCACGTCACCATCAGCGACCTTGAATGGCCTTCCTTGCACTCGGTATTAACCACAAGACTGCTTCAGTAGACGTCCGCGAGCGCGTGGCCTTTACCCCTGAGCAGCTGGTTGAGGCCTTGCAGCAGCTCTGCCGACTCACCGACAGCCGCGAAGCTGCGATCCTCTCCACCTGCAATCGCAGTGAACTGTATATAGAACAGGATCACCTTTCGGCTGACATCGTGCTGCGCTGGCTGGCCGATTATCATCATTTGAGCCTCGAAGAACTGCGTGCAAGCGCTTATGTGCATGAAGATGATGCGGCAGTTCGTCACATGATGCGGGTCGCCTCCGGGCTCGATTCGCTGGTGTTGGGTGAACCACAGATTCTTGGCCAGATGAAATCGGCCTACGCCGTGGCTCGCGAGGCGGGCACCATTGGTCCGCTACTCGGGCGTTTGTTCCAGGCCACGTTCAATGCGGCCAAACAGGTGCGAACCGACACCGCCATCGGTGAAAACCCGGTGTCGGTGGCGTTTGCCGCGGTCAGCCTGGCGAAACAGATTTTCAGTGATTTGCAACGCAGCCAGGCCTTGCTGATCGGCGCCGGCGAGACCATCACCCTGGTCGCCCGCCATCTGCATGAGCTGGGCGTGAAGCGAATCGTGGTCGCCAACCGTACCCTGGAGCGCGCAAGCACCCTGGCCGAGCAGTTCGGCGCCCACGCGGTGTTGCTCTCGGACATCCCGACAGAATTGGTGCGCAGCGACATCGTCATCAGTTCCACCGCCAGCCAGTTGCCTATTCTCGGTAAAGGCGCGGTGGAAAGCGCCTTGAAATTGCGTAAGCACAAGCCGATTTTCATGGTGGATATCGCAGTCCCTCGGGATATCGAACCGGAAGTCGGCGAGTTGGACGACGTTTACCTGTATAGCGTCGACGATCTCCACGAAGTGGTCGCCGAAAACCTCAAGAGCCGTCAGGGCGCTGCCCAGGCTGCCGAGGAGATGGTGTCGGTCGGAGCCGAAGATTTCATGGTTCGCCTGCGCGAACTGGCGGCGGTGGATGTGCTCAAGGCTTATCGTCAACAAAGCGAGCGCCTGCGCGACGAAGAATTGCAGAAGGCCCAGCGCATGCTCGCCAATGGCAGCAGCGCCGAGGACGTGCTGGTGCAACTGGCCCGTGGCCTGACCAACAAACTCTTGCATGCCCCGAGCGTGCAATTGAAAAAGCTCTCTGCCGAAGGCCGCCTCGATGCGCTGGCCATGGCCCAGGAACTCTTTGCCCTCGGTGAGGGCTCATCGGATAGCTTTTCGGATAAGAAACCGCAATGAAAGCGTCACTGCTCAATAAGCTGGACATCCTCCAGGACCGTTTCGAGGAATTGACCGCCCTGCTTGGCGATGGCGAAGTCATTTCCGATCAGAACAAATTCCGCACCTATTCCAAGGAATACGCGGAAGTCGAGCCGATCGTCGGCACCTATAAACAGCTGCTCAAAGTGCAGGGCGACCTCGAAGGCGCACAGGCACTGCTCAAGGACAGCGACCCGGACATGCGTGAAATGGCCGTGGAAGAAGTCCGCGAAGCCAAGGAACGATTGATCGAGCTCGAAGCCAGCCTGCAACGCATGCTGCTGCCCAAGGATCCGAACGACGGTCGTAACGTGTTCCTGGAAATCCGCGCGGGCACTGGCGGTGATGAAGCGGCGATTTTCTCCGGCGACCTGTTCCGCATGTATTCGCGTTACGCCGAGCGGCGTGGCTGGCGGGTAGAGATTCTCTCGGAGAACGAAGGCGAACACGGTGGCTATAAAGAAGTTATCGCCCGTGTCGAAGGCGAGAACGTCTACGGCAAACTGAAGTTCGAATCCGGTGCGCACCGTGTGCAGCGGGTTCCGGCCACTGAGTCTCAAGGTCGCATCCACACCTCGGCCTGCACCGTGGCGGTATTGCCCGAGCCGGACGAGCAGGAAGCCATCGAGATCAACCCGGCGGATCTGCGGGTCGACACCTATCGCTCCTCCGGTGCCGGTGGTCAGCACGTCAACAAGACCGACTCGGCGATTCGTATCACGCACTTGCCGTCCGGTATTGTCGTCGAGTGCCAGGAAGAACGTTCCCAGCACAAGAACCGCGCCCGGGCGATGTCCTGGCTGTCGGCCAAACTCAACGACCAGCAGACCAGTGCCGCGGCCAATGCCATCGCCAGCGAGCGTAAATTGCTGGTCGGTTCCGGTGACCGCTCCGAGCGGATCCGTACCTACAACTTCGCCCAGGGCCGGGTCACCGACCATCGGGTCAACCTGACGCTGTATTCGCTCGACGAAATTCTCGCGGGCGGCGTGGATGCGGTGATCGAACCGTTGCTGGCCGAATACCAGGCCGATCAATTGGCAGCGATAGGTGAGTAAATGACGATCATTGCCAGTTTGCTGCGCGCCGCCGATTTGCCTGATTCGCCCACCGCGCGCCTGGATGCCGAATTGCTGCTGGCGGCGGCCTTGGGCAAGTCCCGCAGCTTTCTGCACACCTGGCCTGAGCGTATCGTCCCGAGCGAAGCGGCACTGAAGTTTGCCGAGTATTTGCAGCGCCGCCGCAGCGGTGAGCCAGTGGCCTATATTCTGGGTCAGCAAGGCTTCTGGAAGCTCGACCTGGAAGTCGCGCCCCACACGTTGATTCCGCGTCCCGACACTGAATTGCTGGTGGAAGCAGCGTTGGAACTGTTGCCGGCCACCCCAGCCAAGGTGCTCGATCTGGGTACCGGCAGTGGTGCCATCGCCCTGGCGCTGGCCAGCGAGCGTCCTGCCTGGAAGGTCACCGCCGTGGATCGCGTGCTGGAAGCCGTGGCCCTGGCCGAGCGCAATCGTCAGCGCTTGAACCTGAACAATGCCACGGTGTTGAGCAGTCATTGGTTCAGTGCCCTGGAAGGCCAGCGTTTTCAACTGATCATCAGCAATCCGCCCTACATCGCTTCGACCGATCCGCATCTGGTGGAGGGCGACGTACGCTTTGAGCCGGCCAGTGCCTTGGTGGCGGGTGTCGATGGGCTCGACGATTTGCGTCTGATCGTCGCCCAGGCACCGGATTATCTTGAAGCGGGTGGTTGGTTGATGCTCGAACACGGTTACGATCAAGCCTGCTCAGTGTGCGATTTGCTGCTGACCCGTGGCTTTGAAGAAGTCCATAGCCGCACCGATCTGGGCGGTCACCAACGCATCAGTCTGGGGCGCTTGCCGTGCTGAATGATCAGGAATTGCTGCGATACAGCCGGCAGATTCTGCTGCAACACGTCGACATCGACGGCCAGTTACGGCTCAAGGAAAGCCGTGTGCTGATTATCGGTCTCGGTGGCCTCGGGTCGCCGGTTGCGCTGTACCTGGCCGCGGCTGGTGTCGGTGAGTTGCATCTGGCGGACTTCGACACGGTCGACCTGACCAATCTGCAACGCCAGATCGTTCACGACACCGACAGCGTCGGCCTGAGCAAGGTCGATTCGGCGATCCGTCGCCTGACCGCGATCAATCCAGAGATTCAGCTGATCGCCCATCGCACTGCATTGGACGAGGATTCGCTGGCCGCCGCTGTTGCCACGGTGGACCTGGTGCTGGACTGTTCCGACAATTTTTCCACCCGCGAGGCGGTCAACGCTGCGTGTGTGGCCGCGCGCAAGCCGCTGGTCAGCGGTGCGGCGATTCGCCTGGAAGGGCAATTGTCGGTGTTCGACCCGCGTCGTCCAGAGAGCCCGTGCTACCACTGTTTATACGGGCACGGCAGCGAGGCCGAGTTGACCTGCAGCGAGGCGGGCGTCGTCGGTCCTTTGGTCGGGTTGGTCGGCAGCCTCCAGGCACTGGAAGCGCTGAAACTGCTGGTGGGGTTCGGCGAGCCGCTGGTGGGGCGCCTGTTATTGATTGATGCCTTGGGCTCACGCTTCCGTGAATTGCGGGTCAAGCGTGATCCAGGCTGCAGCGTCTGCGGGTCGCGCCATGCGTGAAGCGCCGATTGCTGTGTTCGATTCCGGCGTCGGTGGACTCTCCGTGCTGGCCGAGATCCAGCAGTTGCTGCCAAACGAGTCTCTGTTGTACTTCGGCGATTGCGGGAATATTCCCTACGGCGAGAAAACCCCGGCATTCATCCGCCAGCGTTGCAGTGTCATGGCGCGGTTCTTTCAGCAGCAAGGCGCCAAGGCGCTGGTGCTGGCTTGCAACACCGCGACGGTGGCCGGCGTTGCGGACTTGCGGCGCGATTACCCCGAGTGGCCTATCGTCGGCATGGAGCCTGCGGTCAAACCGGCCGCTGCGGCGACGCGTAGCGGTGTGGTCGGCGTGCTCGCCACCACCGGTACTTTGCAGAGTGCCAAGTTTGCTGCCTTGCTCGATCGTTTCGCCACCGATGTACGGGTGATCACTCAGCCGTGCCCCGGGCTGGTGGAGCTGATTGAAAATGGCGATCTGCACAGCGAGACGTTGCGTCAGTTGCTGCGAGGGTATGTCGAGCCGCTGCTGGCTGCAGGTGCAGATACGATCATTCTGGGCTGTACGCATTATCCCTTTTTAAAGCCGCTGCTAAAGCAGATGCTCCCGCAAAACATCAGCTTGATTGATACCGGCGCCGCTGTGGCGCGGCAGCTCCAGCGTCTGCTGGCCGAGCGAGAATTGCTGGCCGAGGGGCCTGCTCGCCCCGCACAGTTCTGGTCGAGTGCGGACCCAGAGCATTTCAGAAATATCTTGCCGATCCTGTGGAATATGTCTGGGGTTGTGCGAAGCTTCGAAAGATAGAGACGCGTAGCAAACGAATAATTGGGGTGAGCTTCTGATTAAACGGTGACTTCTATAGCTTTGTTTGTTTTGCAGCATAAAAATCATACTAAATTGTTCGGAAAAGGATGTTTCTAATGAAGCGACTATTCTGTTTGGCCGCGATTGCGACCGCATTGATGGGGCACAGTTTTACCGCGCAGGCGGCAGGGGTGGAGTTCGGGGTCGGCCAGACCAGCGATTCGACCATGACCTACCGACTGGGCATGCAGTTCGATTGGGACAAGAGCTGGTTGCAGAGTGATGTTGGCCGCTTGACCGGCTACTGGAGCGGCGCTTACACCTACTGGGATGGCGACAAAACGGCGAGCAATCACAGTTTGTCGTTCTCGCCGGTACTGGTGTACGAGTTTGCCGGTCAGAACATCAAGCCCTACGTCGAAGCGGGTATCGGTATCGCGGTGTTTGCCAACACCGAATACGAAGATAACAAGCTCGGCAGTGCCTTTCAGTTCGAAGACCGTTTCGGGTTTGGTCTGCGCTTTGCCGGCGGACATGAAGTCGGGATTCGCGCCACCCACTACTCCAATGCCGGGATCAGTAACCCGAACGACGGTGTAGAAAGCTACGCATTGCATTACACGATGCCGTTGTAAGCCTGCAATGTTTGGATGTGGGAGCTACCTGTGGCGGGGGCTCTCACATGGCACCGGGTGACTTCGATCTCACCGATACGCTGTCGCAATCCCCTGGCGTTCGGTGATGCATTCCGGTGCGCCCATTTCGAACTCCCGGCAGATCAGCGGACGCTTTTCATAGATGGTGCACATCATGCTGTTGCGATCCAGTGCGGCGCACCAGCCGTCATCCAGTCGCAGCATGACTTCACCACCCCAATCATCGGTATCGATAAAACGTTCGGGCACGCCGGTGTCAGTGATCAGCATCACTTCAAGCTGGCAGCAGCAGGCTGCGCAGGTCGAGCAGGTGACCGCAGGCTCGGCGACTTGCGTGTGGGGAATGGTTTTCATGGCGCGCAGTGTAAGGCAGTGAGCCCACGCTGTGTAAAAGGCCTGACAGACGCTCAGGCTTCACGGCAGACCCTCGATCGGCGGCTTGTTTCGCGCTTGTTCGTCGATTGCCAGTCCCGCCCGGTCGGGTTGTTGCGGCAGGGGCCAAAGAACAGGCATGAGCAGCTCCGGCAAGGAGAATTCCAGTGGACGATTCTTGATCATGTCGAGGAGGTATCGCGCGGCTTGGCCTGCCGACCAGTCGAGAAGTATCGGGACGCCGTTGTTCAGAGGCGTATTGATAAGTTCTGGGCTGACCACGGTCATTTCGATGTTTTCCGGCGCCATGTCGATGCGCAATGACTCGAATAGATGACGCAACCCGGCCTTTGAATCGCCATAGGATTCGGCCCACGGCAGGGGTAACCAGGTCACCGAACTGGCAATGCCCACCAGATGCGGCGCAGTGCCCGCCTGCAGCAAAGGCCGGGCGGCTGCGATGCAATAACTGCTGGCAAGCAAGTTGGTTCGCACGATGTGCTCGATGATTGACGAGTCTAACTGATTGGCGTCGACGTATTCGCAGGTGCCGGCGTTAAGGATCATGGTGTCCAGAGAATCCCATTCCTGCGCAATATGCTCGCCGATTTCACGCACTCTTTGCCCGTTGGTCAAATCGCCCGCGACCACCAGCACCTGACCGGGATAGCGCTCAGACAGGTCTTTCAGTGACGCCACCGAGCGGGAGCTGACCGCCAGATGGGCACCGCTTTTCAGTATTTCTTCAGCCAGCGCAGCGCCAATACCGTTGCTGGCGCCGGTCAACCAGTATCGCCTTGGAGGTGTACGACTCATCCCAATCCCCTTATTTACCCAATATTTCCCTGGCTCAATTCCGTGTTCATGACGCAACGCTCAGCATCAATTTAATGACGGTGGCGATAAACCCTGTCGTGATGGCAGGTTCTTGAACGCGGCCAGGGCCCGTTCACGGGAAGCACTCAGATTGACGATGGGCGACGGATAATTCCTCACGCCGAACAGTCCGTCGAGATTTGCCGGGTTGTGCAGGTCTTCTCTATTCAATTCGTTGAGCTCCGGCACCCAGTGCTTGATGAACACCCCTTCGGCATCGAACTTTTCCGACTGGCTCAGCGGGTTGAAAATCCGGAAGTAGGGCGCCGAATCGGTGCCGGTGGACGAACTCCACTGCCAGCCACCATTGTTCGCCGCCAGGTCGCCATCAATCAGGTGCCGCATGAAGAAGCGCTCGCCTTCACGCCAGTCGATCAGCAGGTTCTTGGTCAGGAACATCGCCACCACCATGCGCAGGCGGTTGTGCATCCAGCCGGTTTCCAGCAATTGGCGCATGGCGGCATCGATGATCGGCAGGCCGGTGCGGCCTTGCTGCCAGGCCTCGAGTTCTTGCGGGGCGTCACGCCAGACCAGGGCTTCGGTTTCCGGACGGAAGGCGCGGTGCCGGGATACACGTGGGTAGCCCACCAATATGTGTTTGTAGAACTCGCGCCACAGCAGCTCGTTGATCCAGGTGACGGCGCCGACCTTGCCGCTTTCGAACTCGCCCTGATTGCTTCGCAACGCGGCGTGCAGGCACTGACGAGGGGAAATCACCCCGGCGGTGAGATAGGCCGAGAGCTGGCTGGTGCCGGGTATTGCCGGGAAGTCGCGTTCGCTGTGGTAATAGTCGATCTGGGCGTCGACAAAGGTGTCGAGGCGGCGCCGGGCTTCGGTTTCACCGGCTGGCCAGAGGGCGCGCAAGCTGTCGTTGGGAGAAGCGAAACCCTCGACACGGGAGGGCGGTTCGTCGCTGCTGATATGCAATGGAGCCTGAAGGGCGGGTGCAGCGACCAATCCGGGTAATGAAGCGTGCAGGCGTTCGTAGCAGACCTTGCGAAACTGGCTGAAGACCTGGAAGTAGGTTCCGGTTCTGGTGAGCACGGTGCCTGGCTTGAACAGCAGCTGATCGAGGTGGCTGTAAAAGTCGATGCCCCGGGCTTTCAGCGCGTGGGCCACCGCCGCATCACGGCGAGTCTCATGTATGCCGTATTCCTCGTTGACGTGCACCGCGTCGATCTTCAACTGCTGGCACAGTTCGAGCAGAACCTTGGGCGCTTCATCCCAGCAGGACGCCTGGCGAATCAGTAGCGGGATGTTCAGGGCGTCCAGCGCACGGCGTAACTCGCCGAGGTTGCGCAGCCAGAAATCCACTTTGCACGGCGCGTCGTCGTGCGCAAGCCACTGCTGCGGACTTGGCAAATACACCGCCACACACGGGCCACGGGCTGCGGCGGCCGAGAGGGCGGTGTTGTCGTGTAGACGCAAGTCGCTGCGCAGCCAGATCAATTGCATGGTCGTATCCGTACGATTCATCAAAAAAACGCCATTAAATGAGCCCGCGCTGAATCAGGTCCAGATGGGCCGATAACGGGCTGTCGGCCAGGATCAAATCAGCAATGGCGGTGTTTTTTGCGGACAAATCGGCGTGGTGGATGCATACCGTTGGTCCGGCGATCATTTTTGGGCAACTGACGCCATTCAAAAGTTTCGACAATTTTGCAAGATTCATGGCTTTGCTGGAATACAGCAGTACACCGCGGGCTTGCAGGTGATCGACCGCCAGCGTCAGTTCGCCGGCCGGGAGTGGCCAGTCGAAAACTTCCACCGGGCAATCGGTGCTGCTGATCAGCCAGGCGGTGAGCCAGAGATGAGGTTCCAGAGGCAGGTCCGAGTGATTGATCAGCAGCAGCGGCGCGGTACGTAACTGGCGGTTGTTGTGGTAAATCCTCGCGCCGAATTTGCTGCGCAACCAGGAATAGACAAACACCCGCTCCATCTGCGCGCCGAACTGGCCTTGCCAGCGTTGTTCCAGTTCCGCCAGCAACGGCATCAACAGGTGTTCACACAAGGTGCGTGGCGGATACAGCGCCATCGCCTGGTTCACGGTGTCATCGAGGGTGCGTTCGGCCAGTTGGGTAACGGCTTGTAGCAGTGTCTGGCGCAACGCCAGCCAATCGTTTCCGACGGGCTCGGCAAGTACCTGAGGCGTGTCGAGCAGTTGCTTGACCTGACCGACCGCCACGCCGCGATTGAGCCAGGTGAGGATCGTCAGGATGCGTTGAACGTGTTCGGCACAGAACAGCCGATGCCCCTTGGGAGTACGCTGAGGCACGATCAGCCCATAGCGCCGTTCCCAGGCGCGCAAGGTGACGGCGTTGACTCCGGTCTGCCGGGCCACTTCACGGATGGGCAGCCAGCCTGCGTCCAGGGCCTTTTTGAAGTCGGTGCCGAGGTCTTCGCTGGCGCTGGTGTCCGGTGGGGTTTTCATTAGATTGCGTTTCGCAGGCTGAGGTTTTCCGGGTGCGGTTGCAGGTAAACCTGTTGCGCAATGTATGAATCCGGGTGCTGGCGAAAGTAGTGTTTGAGCAACGTCAGCGGTACCACCAGCGGCACGATGCCGTGACGATACTGGCTGATCACATGCTGCACTTCCTGTTTGTCTTCAGTGCTGATGGCCTGTTTGAGATAGCCGCTGAGGTGTTGCAGGACGTTGGTGTGGGTGCGGCGCGTGGCGCATTTTTTCAAGGCCGCCATCAGTTCGCTGAAATAGCGCGGGCCGATGACTTCAGGAGCGGTCCGGCCCATGTTGCCGAGCAGGTTTCCCAGGGTTTTGTATTGCACCGGGTTGTGGGCCATTAACAGGTATTTGTAGCGCGAGTGAAAATCCGTGAGGCCGCGCCGGGTCAGGCCGGTTTGCAGCAACTGCTGCCAGGCGCTGTAGGCGAATACGCGGGTAAGGAAGTTTTCCCGCAGCACCGGATCGTTGAGCCGGCCTTCTTCCGCCACCGGCAAATCGGGATGCAGCGCGCAGAAGGTCCGGGCGTAAATGCCACGGCTACCGCCGTCCACCGGCGCGCCGTTGGCGTGGTAGACCTTGACCCGCTCCAGACCGCACGAAGGGGATTTCTGCATGAAGATATAGCCGCAGATGTCGCCCAGTTCCAAAGCCATTTTCCGAGCATATTCGGCCAGCGGCCGGGTGACGTTGTTTTCAGGATTGACCGTGCCGACCGCCTGCGGATGTTCAGGGTTGCCGACCAGTCGGATCGGTTCGCGAGGGATACCCAGGCCGATGGCAACTTCCGGGCACACCGGGACGAAATCGAAATAATCGGAAAGGATGCTGCTGCACAGCCGTGACGTCTTGTGCCCGCCGTTATAGCGCACCTCGGCCCCCATCAGGCAGGCGCTGATGGCGATTTTGGGTGGGGTCGCTGATTGTGCAGGCATCGGAGCACCTCGAATCCAGACCTGTACGGATTACTTAATCTGTACAACATCTGCTCAGCATAGATTCAAAGGTGTACAAGTCAATTTTTTTGTATAGGTTTTTTCAGGGCTGCTGTCCGTGTCGACAGCAGCAATGTGCTCGAATCGAGGCGGTTCACTGCAGGTGTTCGTGCAGACGGCGGGCCGCTTCCTGGCCACTGAGCCAGGCGCCTTCGACACGGCCGGACAGGCACCAGTCGCCGCATACATACAAGCCCAGATCAGCATCAGCCAGGGCACCCCACTCATGGCTGCTGGCCGGACGAGCGTAAAGCCAGCGGTGAGCGAGGCTGAAAGTCGGTGCAGGCATGGCGTCGTGCAGCAGTTCGGCAAAGGCACCATGCAATTGCTCGATCACCGCTTCCTTGGACAGATCGATATGTTGCCGGCTCCAGGCGCTGGTGGCGTGCAGCACCCACGTGTCGAGGGTGTTGTCGCGTCCCGGTTTGCTACGATTGCGCGCCAGCCAGTCGAGGGGGCTGTCCTGCACGAAGCAGCCTTCGATCGGGGTATCCAGTGGCGTGTCGAAAGCCAGGGCGACCGCCCAGGTCGGCTCCATTTTTACCCCGGCGGCGGCCCCGGCGAGTTTCGGCGCGGCGGGCAGCAGCGCGGTTGCCTGAGGGGCTGGCGTGGCAATCACCACATGACTGAACGGCCCGTGGGTGAAGCCTTCGGCGTCTTGCAGATGCCAGTGCTCTTCACCGCGATAGACCTCGGTGATCCGGCAGCTGAACTGCACTTCCAGGTCACCGAGCAGCGCACGGGTGATGGCGCTCATGCGCGGCGTGCCGACCCAGCGTGTCTGTTCGTCCGGCGAGGGGCTGAGTTGGCCGCCGTGGTAGGTATAGAGCTGCGGTGTCCACACGGCGACCCAGCCGTTGGCTTGCCAGCGCTGGACTTCGGTAACGAAACGACGGTCGCGGGCAGTGAAATATTGCGCGCCCATGTCCAGAGCACCCGCATCGCTGCGCTTGCTCGACATGCGTCCGCCACTGCCGCGGCTTTTATCGAACAGTTGAACGACATGCCCGGCCTCCGTAAGGGCCTGGGCGGCTGAGAGTCCGGCGATGCCGGTGCCGATGATTGCGATAGGTACAGTCATAGGGGCCTCGTTTGCCTTTCTGTACAGACTACGCCGTGGTTCAAACCTGTACAATATTGTTTTTTGGTATAACTTTTAGCGTTCTCGTTCTGAGAGCTTGGCCTATTGTTAAACACAGAACCTGCCCGATACCAAAGATCCCTGCTTATAAAAATAGACTAGTGATCCGGGTAAAACGCCACGCGAGGAAGATGTCATGCACATATTGCTGACCGGCGGTACTGGTTTGATAGGACGTCAGCTCTGCCGACACTGGTTGAGTCAGGGACATCACCTCACGGTCTGGAGTCGCACGCCCGCTAAAGTCGCCAAAATCTGCGGCACTCAGGTACGGGGAATCGCACGGCTTGAGGATTTTGGGCCAGAACCGGTGGATGCAATTGTCAACCTTGCGGGGGCGCCGATCGCCGATCGGCTCTGGACCCACAAACGCAAAGCGCTGTTGTGGAGCAGCCGGATCACCCTGACTGAGACCCTGTTGGCCTGGCTCGAAAGTCGGGAGCAGAAACCGCAGGTGCTGATCTCCGGCTCAGCGATCGGTTGGTACGGCGACGGCGGCGAGCGGGAGTTGACCGAGCAATCGCCACCGGTCATCGATGATTTCGCCAGCCAGTTGTGCATCGCCTGGGAAGAAACCGCGCAACGTGCCGAGGCCTTGGGCATTCGCGTGGTGCTCATCCGTACCGGGTTGGTGTTGTCCGCCGAGGGCGGCTTTTTGTCGCGGCTGTTATTGCCGTTCAAGCTGGGGCTGGGCGGGCCGATCGGCAGTGGTCGGCAGTGGATGTCGTGGATTCATATCGAAGATCAAATCGCCCTGATTGATTTTCTTCTGCATCGCAATGGGGCCAGCGGTCCCTATAATGCCTGCGCGCCCAAACCGGTGCGCAATCGCGAATTCGCCAAAACGTTGGGTGACGTGTTGCATCGTCCCGCGTTCATGCCGATGCCGACTCTCGTCTTGAAGGTCGGCCTGGGCGAGTTGTCATTGTTGTTGCTGGGGGGGCAGAAGGCGATGCCGGCTCGCTTGCTGGAAGCGGGTTTCACTTTCCGGTTCACTGATTTGCGCGCGGCATTGGACGATCTGTCCGGCCGCCTCTGAAATAGGACGTTGCATGACCGATCACGCGTTGCTTCTGGTCAACCTGGGTTCACCTGCCTCCACCTCGGTGGCGGATGTGCGCAGTTACCTCAATCAATTTCTGATGGACCCGTACGTGATCGACCTGCCTTGGCCGGTGCGGCGTTTGCTGGTGTCGTTGATTCTGATCAAGCGCCCGGAACAATCGGCTCACGCTTACGCGTCGATCTGGTGGGAGGAGGGCTCGCCACTGGTGGTGCTCAGCCGTCGCCTGCAGCAGGCCATGACCCGGCAGTGGACTCACGGGCCTGTTGAGCTGGCGATGCGGTACGGCGAGCCGTCCATTGAGTCCGCGCTGCTGCGGCTGGCTGCCCAGGGGCATAAGAAAGTGACCCTGGCACCGCTCTATCCGCAATTCGCCGACAGCACCGTGACCACGGTGATCGAAGAAGCCAAGCGCGTGGTGCGCGACAAAAAGCTCGACATGCAGTTCTCGGTTCTTCAGCCGTTCTACGATCAACCGGAATACCTCGATGCGTTGGTGGCCAGTGTCAGGCCTTATCTGCAACAGGATTTCGATCATCTGCTGCTGAGCTTCCACGGTTTGCCGGAGCGTCACCTGAAAAAGCTCAATCCGGGGCACAGCTTCGAGGGTGGCGGCGATTGCTGCGCCGGTGCGCCACCGGAAGTAGTCGCGACCTGTTACCGCGGTCAGTGCCTGCGCACGGCCGCAGAGTTTGCCAAACGTGTGGGCCTACCGGACGGCAAGTGGTCGGTATCGTTTCAGTCGCGTCTGGGCCGGGCCAAGTGGATAGAACCCTATACTGAAGCTCGCCTCGACGAGTTGGCCAAAAACGGCGTGAAGAAAGTCCTGGTGATGTGCCCGGCGTTCGTTGCCGATTGCATCGAGACGCTGGAGGAGATCGGTGATCGCGGGAAGGAGCAATTCCGCGAGGCGGGAGGGGAGGAGTTGGTGCTGGTGCCTTGCCTCAACGATGAGCCACAGTGGGCGCGGGCGCTGAGCGCCTTGTGCGAAAGGGCGCCATTGGTTTTGTAGGAACATCCATTGAAGTGAAGGCGGGCTGGTTGTGGCGAGGGAGCTTGCGCCCGCCGGGTCGCGAAGCGGCCCCAAAATCTTTGCAGTCAATGAAGATTTTGTGAGTGCTGCGCACTGGTGCGCCAGCCCGGTCAAGCGGGAGCAAGCTCCCTCGCCACAGGGGATTGAGTCGCCTGCTTACAACAGCGGCTCATCCGCCTTCTTGTGCTTCCAGCTGTCATTGCCCGGCAGCAACAGGTTCAGTGCAATCGCCACCACCGCGCACAGCGCGATGCCTTTGAGGCCGAAATCGTTCTGGCCGGTACCGGTGCCGACCAGCATGCCGCCAATCCCGAACACCAGCGTCACCGAGACAATCACCAGGTTGCGCGCTTCGCCCAGGTCGATCTTGTGGCGGATCATGGTGTTCATCCCCACCGCGGCAATCGAACCGAACAACAGGCAGAGAATCCCGCCCATCACCGGCACCGGGATGCTTTGCAGCAGCGCGCCGAACTTGCCGATGAACGCCAGGCTGATGGCGAAGATCGCCGCCCAGGTCATGATTTTCGGGTTGTAGTTCTTGGTCAGCATCACCGCGCCAGTCACTTCGGCGTAAGTGGTATTGGGTGGGCCGCCGAACAGACCGGCCGCGGTGGTGGCGATGCCGTCACCGAGCAGGGTGCGGTGCAGGCCGGGCTTTTTCAGGTAGTCGCGACCGGTCACGCTACCCACGGCAATCACGCCACCGATGTGCTCGATGGCCGGGGCCAGGGCCACCGGAACGATGAACAGAATCGCCTGCCAGTTGAATTCCGGCGCGGTGAAATGTGGAATCGCGAACCACGGTGCCACGGCAATCTTCGCGGTGTCGACCACGCCGAAATAAAACGCCATGGCAAAACCCACCAGCACACCGGAGATAATCGGCACCAGGCGGAAAATACCTCTGCCGAACACCGCGACGATCAGGGTGGTCAACAGCGCGGGCATCGAAATCATCATCGCCGTCTGGTAATGAATCAGCTCAGTGCCGTCGCCCGCCTTGCCCATCGCCATGTTGGCGGCAATCGGCGCCATGGCCAGGCCGATGGAGATGATCACCGGGCCAATCACCACCGGAGGCAGCAAACGGTCGATAAACCCGGTGCCTTTGATCTTCACCGCGAGGCCGAGGAAGGTGTAGACGAACCCGGCCGCCATCACACCGCCCATGGTCGCCGCCAGGCCAAACTGGCCCTTGGCGAGAATGATCGGGGTGATGAAAGCGAAGCTCGACGCCAGGAACACCGGCACCTGACGCCCGGTGACGATCTGGAACAGGATCGTCCCTAAACCTGCGGTGAACAGCGCCACGTTCGGGTCGAGGCCGGTAATCAGCGGCATCAACACCAGGGCGCCGAAGGCCACGAACAGCATCTGCGCGCCGGACAATACCGTGCGCCAGAGCGGATCGTTGAACTCTTGCTGCATGGTCACGCGTCCTTCTGCTTGGTGCCGAAGATCTTGTCACCGGCATCGCCCAAGCCTGGGATGATGTAACCGTGTTCGTTCAGTTTCTGGTCAATGGAAGCGGTGTAGATGGTCACGTCCGGGTGAGCCTTCTCCACAGCGGCGATACCTTCGGGAGCTGCCACCAGGACCATCGCGCGGATGTCCTTGCAGCCGGCCTTCTTCAGCAAATCGATGGTGGCGACCATCGAGCCGCCGGTGGCGAGCATCGGGTCGATGATCATCGCAAGGCGCTCGTCGATTTCCGGCACCAGTTTTTCCAGGTAGGTGTGGGCTTCGAGGGTTTCCTCGTTACGGGCCACGCCCACGGCGCTGACTTTGGCGCCCGGGATCAGGCTCAGCACGCCTTCGAGCATGCCGATACCGGCACGCAGGATCGGCACCACGGTAATTTTCTTGCCGGCGATTTTCTCCACCGACACCGTGCCGCACCAGCCTTCGATGTCGTAGCTTTCCAGCGGCAGGTCTTTGGTGGCTTCATAGGTCAGCAGGGCGCCGACTTCCTGAGCGAGCTCACGGAAATTCTTCGTGCTGATGTCGGCGCGGCGCATAAGGCCAAGTTTATGACGGATCAGCGGATGGCGGATCTCACGGATGGGCATGGGGGAAGGCTCCGGCGGCGGGCAAAAAAACCGGCCTAGATTAATCTATCCGAGGGTGTTGTCCTATAGACATACAGTACGTTAGTCCACAAACGCTTGATCTGGCCGTGCGGGATGCGTACCTTTGCCCGCTTTTCCGAATCCGTCCCTCCCCCTCAAACCCCTTGGAGAGCGCCATGTCCGCTGATCTCGAGCATATCCGTCAAATCATGCGAGAGGCTGACTGCCTGTACACCGAAGCTGAAGTCGAGGCGGCCATCGCCCGCGTCGGTGCACATATCAACGAACAACTGGCTGAAAGCAATCCGGTGGTGTTCTGTGTGATGAACGGCGGCCTGATTTTCGCCGGCAAGCTGCTTACCCATCTGCAATTCCCGCTGGAAGCGTCGTACCTGCACGCCACCCGCTATCGCAACGAAACCAGCGGCGGCGAGCTGTTCTGGAAAGCCAAGCCGGAAGTTTCGTTCATCGACCGTGACGTGCTGATCATCGACGACATCCTCGATGAAGGTCACACCCTGGGCGCGATCATCGATTTCTGCAAACACGCCGGTGCCCGCAAAGTGCACACCGCCGTGCTGATCGACAAGGACCACGACCGCAAGGCTCGCCCGGACCTGAAGGCCGATTTCGTCGGCCTGCCGTGCATTGACCGTTACATCTTCGGTTATGGCATGGACTACAAAGGCTACTGGCGTAACGCGAACGGGATTTTTGCCGTTAAAGGCCTGTAAGCAGGGTGACTGTCTGGGGGCGGTTTTAGCCGCCAGGCACGTTGATGCTTGAAGGCAGGTCTCCCACCTGAATGCGTGCGCAATTCGCTTGAACTGCGTGCTCAGTCCTGCCCGACGAGCCAGCGTTCGCTTTTGCGTCGAGCCTGTTCCAGGTTGTTCACGTAAGCCAACTGACGCTGTTCCCGATGGATGCCCGCGCGCCTGAGTTTCAGGCGCACGCGCGCAGCCGTCCCGACCAGAATCAGGCCGATGCCGTCGGTGCGGTAATCCCTGAGGATATTGTCGAAGGCTGCCAACGCCGTCATGTCCAGCATGGACACGGCACTCATCTCGACAATCACCACTTTGACCTCCGGGCTGAATTTGCGGAGCACGCCCAGGGCTTTTTCCGCCGCACCGAAAAACAACGGCCCGCGTATCGCATAGCAACGAACATGCTCCGGCAAATCCTGTAAGGCTTGATGGAACTCTCGAGGCAGTTCGGCGGTGTCCGTGAGGTCGCTCATGCGCTTGACGAACAACCCGGCGGCCAGCAACAGCCCAACGGCAACGGCCAGCACCATGTCGAACAGCACTGTCAGGCTCAGGCAGGTCAGCAAGACCAGCACATCGCTGCGTGGTGCAATGCGCAAGGTGTGCACGACATGCCGGGCCTCGCTCATGTTCCACGCCACCATCACAAGCAATGCCGCCAGCGCGGCCATTGGCAAGTAGCTGAACAGCGGGGCGAGGACGAGTATCGCCAGCAGCACCACCGCGCTGTGGATAATTGCCGCCAATGGCGAAAACGCCCCGCTGCGTACGTTGGTGGCGCTGCGGGCAATCGCCGCGGTGGCGGTAATACCGCCGAACAACGGTGCGACCAGGTTACCAATGCCCTGACCCAGGAGTTCGGCGTTGGGGTCATGTTTGCTGCCCGTCATGCCATCGGCCACCACCGCGCACAACAGCGATTCGATGGCACCAAGCATGGCAATGGCGAACGCTGGCGCCATTAATTGGCGGATCAGGTCATAAGACAAATGCAGCGGCTGACCATTGGGCCCCGGCAAATTCCACGGCCAGTCGAAGCTCGGCAGAAACGGCGGAATGCCGGGGTGGCTGACGCCGTCGACGATATAGCTGAAGCGCTCGCCCAGCGTCGCAATCGGTAACCCGCCGCTTTCCAGCGCCAGCCCCAACATTGCGCCGACGGCCAGCGCCACCAGATGCCCCGGAACCCTTGGCACAAACCGCGGCCAGACGATCAGAACCGCCAGGCACATGACACCGATGATCCCGTCCCCCAGACGGGCGCTGGGCAATGCCTGGAGCAGCGCACCTAATTGCTCGATGTAATGTTCGGCATGCCCGGTGGTACTCAGGCCCAGCAAATCCTTTAGTTGGAGTGTGGCGATGACAATGCCGATCCCGGCGGTAAAGCCCAGGGTCACCGGATAAGGAATGTACTGAATCAGCCGCCCGGCCCGAATCAGCCCCAAGGCAATCAGGATTGCCCCTGCGAGCATGGTGCAAAGCAGCAGGCCACCCAGGCCATATTGTTGGGTGATCGGCAGCAGTATCACCACGAACGCGGCTGTCGGCCCGCTGACATTGAAACGCGAGCCTCCCGTCAGGGCGATCAGCGGGGCCGCGATCAGCACCGTATACAAACCTTGCTGGGGCGCTACTCCCACCGCAATCGCCAGGGCCATGGCCAGGGGAATGGCGATAATCCCTACCGTCACCCCGGCACTGATGTCGCCGCGCAATCGTCTGAGGCTATAACCTGCACGCAGGGTTTGACGCCAGGCGGCGAATAACGGGGGGATGGAGAATGGCATAGGAACTCCACAGTAGACGGCACGCCGTCGAGATAGGGCTGAAGGCTCTTTCAGTATGCCCAGCGTTGTCTTTGAGAGTATTGATCTGGATCGGTTATTCGCCCGATTGATCATCATGCTAGAGTGCTCGGCCTCGTCCCTGGAGCCTGTCATGAGTCTTTTGATCCGTAGCTGCGCCGCCCTGATGTTGGTCTTCAGCCTACCCCTGGCCGCTGCCCCGGCACCGATGCATGTGCAGTTTTTGCCCCCGGACGACTTGACTCTGCGTGAAGCGGAACCCGAGCAGCAACAACTGTTGCAGGTCACCGAGTATTCGGTGGTCCTCGGCAGCCAGCGTCAGTCCAACCAACAACCGATCCCGGTCACCTCACCGTTGCTGATCCGCCTCAAGGGCAAACCCTTGAACAAGGGTGCGACCATCAGCCAGGTGCTGGTCAACTTCGATGGCGAAAGCAAAAGCCTGAAAAAGCCGATCTACGACAACAAAAGCAAAACGCTAACGCTCTATTACCCGTTGGCCCAGTACCGGGTGGTGATCGACTTGTTGCGCAACGAAACGGTGTATTGCCAGTTTCTGAGTTACGCCAATGGCCATATCTGGGCCGATCTGCACACCGGCAGCGTTCGTCCGCGTTGAGCCCGGCATCAAGGCAGGGGTAAACTGCCCGCCCTGTGAAATGTCTGCGAGCTGGAGTCGGCAATGCGTAAAGATAAGAAGCAAGTGATTGGTGACGAGATCGGCGATGCGCAGATCAAACTGTTCCTCGATTTCGAGCCGGTCGACGCCACTTCACCGTCGTTGCACAAACTGATCAAGGCGTACCGCGGCCTGCGCATCGATGACTTCGAGCGTTTTCTGACGTTCTTTGTCGAAGCCGGCTACGATCTGGACGGCAAGGATGAGCACGGCAATAACTTCGTGGCCCTGATCCAGGATCAGCGCAACGCGGCCGAGTACATCGAGCTGATCGAAAAAGCTCGCGGTTAAGATCAGGCACACCGGCATCTGTGGCGAGGGAGCTTGCTCCCGCTTGAGTGCGCAGCACTCACGAAATCTCCGGAGTTCCCAGAGTTTTGGGGCCGCTTCGCAGCCCAGCGGGAGCAAGCTCCCTCGCCACAGAGATTGTTTCACCGCACACAAAAAAACGCCCCGCCCTCAATGAGGACGGGGCGTTTTTTATGCGGCTGAATCAAGCGTAGCTTTGGGTTTCGCTGCTTGCTTCAACCAGTTCCAGTGCGACGTTGTTCTGCGCATTGATCTTGCGATACAGCGCAGCGTCGGTTTCCAGGACTTTCTCCCGAGCCGGGAAGATTTCCGCCAATTTGGCAGCCCACTCGCCCTTGGCCTTGTTCGGGAAGCACTTCTCGATCAACTCCAGCATGATCGACACGGTCACCGAGGCGCCTGGCGAGGCGCCGAGCAGAGCGGCAAGGGAACCGTCCTTGGCCGCGACCAGTTCGGTACCGAACTGCAGAACGCCGCCTTTCTTCGGGTCTTTCTTGATGATCTGCACCCGTTGGCCGGCCACTTCCAGGCGCCAGTCTTCGGCTTTCGCTTCAGGGTAGAAGCGACGCAGGGATTCCAGGCGCTGCTCCATCGACTGCATCACTTCGCTGACCAGATACTTGGTCAGGTCCATGTTGTTTTTGGCCACGGCCAGCATTGGACCGATGTTGCCGGCGCGGACCGACATCGGCAGGTCCATGAACGAACCGTGCTTGAGGAACTTGGTGGTGAAACCGGCATAAGGTCCGAACAGCAGGGACTTTTTGCCATCGACCACACGGGTGTCCAGGTGCGGCACGGACATTGGTGGCGAACCGACCGCGGCCTGGCTGTAGACCTTGGCCTGGTGGTGCTTGACCACTTCCGGGTTGTCGCAACGCAGCCACTGGCCGCTGATCGGGAAGCCGCCGAAGCCTTTGCTTTCTTCGATGCCCGACGCTTGCAGCAGCGGCAGTGCCGCGCCGCCGGCGCCAAGGAAGACGAATTTGGCGTCGACTTCGCGGGTATTGCCGCTGTTGACGTCCTTGATGCTGACGGTCCAGCCGCCGTTGTTACGCTTCAGGCCGGTGACGCGCTTGCAGTACTTGACCTGGGCATCGGGCGCGCTGGTCAGGTGCTTGAGCAGTTGGTTGGTCAGGGCGCCGAAGTTGACGTCGGTGCCGTTCATCACGCGGGTGGCGGCGAGGACCTCGTCAGCCGGACGGCCCGGCATCATCAGCGGCATCCACTCGGCCATCTTGGCTTTGTCTTCGGTGTATTCCATGTCCGAGAAGGCATGGTGCTTGCTCAGGGTCTTGAAGCGTTCCTTGAGGAAGGACACGCCATTCTCACCCTGCACGAAGCTCAGGTGCGGCACCGGGCTGATGAACGATTTGCACGAACCGAAGGTGCCTTTCTTGGTCAGGTAGGACCAGAACTGCTTCGACACCTCGAACTGGGTGTTGATGTGCACGGCTTTCTTGATGTCGACGGTGCCGTCAGCGGCCTGCGGCGTGTAGTTCAGCTCACACAGCCCGGCGTGACCGGTACCGGCGTTGTTCCACGGATTGGAACTCTCCGCGGCACCGGAATCCATCAGCTCGACGACTTCCAGCTTGATCGCGGGGTCGAGCTCTTTAAGCAGTACCGCAAGGGTGGCACTCATGATGCCGGCCCCAACCAGTACTACGTCGACTGCTTCGTTATGCGCCATTTAACGCGTCTCCAAAATCTGCAGCACCAAATTGTCGGCATAGCTGCCAGGAGTGACGGGGCGTGTCAGTGATGCCCCAGGTACCCATGGCCAGGATCGCCATGTCCGAATCTTCGCAATTTTTCGCAACTTCGACGGATGCATGCGGCCTGGCTTCAAGAGTCACATGAACTCATTTCGGCGCGCGGCTGGCAATTCGACTTATGGTCGAGACATCCGTTTGTGCAACCAAATCCGTAGCGGACAGGCTTCAGGCTCCGGTGTTCGAGGAGTACTCGGTCCTGTGTCGTTGGGCTGTTGTAGACGCTAATGGTGCATGTTCAGACGCAAAACTATTCATTTGCTCGCCACACTCTTGTGAAGTTGTGAAAACCCGTTTTTTTCACGCTCTTTTGAAGACGTGAACCTCAAAAAAGGGCTGTCCCAGCCTGGCACCGCGCCCGGATGGATTGCCGCCATGGGGTGCATGGGCGGCAAAAACGGGCAAACAGCTCAGTGACCGAGCGTTATGACAGCTCTGCAGATTCGCGAAAAGTGGGGGTTTTGCTTGAGAAACAGCAAGCGCGCCAGCTTCACTCGATCTGTGTGGGCGGCTCTCTGTGGGCGGTTCGGGGTGTCAATACCGAGGCATTGAACGATGCTGCGAGGCCCGATCAGGAGACGTCCTTATAATCGGGGGGAGATTGTAACGAAGAAACGCAGGGAAATGGTCGTGTTTAATGACTTTTATTAGGCGTCCGGTCAGGTGGTCAGCAGTTGCTGCGCACGTGCACGTGGTTGGTGCTGGCTGACAAGGGCGCTGGCGGGCAGGGGATGGTGCAGCCAGTTGAGGCGAATTTCTTCGATTTCGACCCAGCCATCGCCCATAGGCTGGAGGCTGCACTGCTTGAAGGCCTGGCAGTGGCCATTGCGGTCGAGCAGGGCGAAGCTGCGGTGCAGCGGGCGTGGCGCGAACAGCGAGATGAGAAAACGCATGGCAACGTACCTACTGGGATGACTGCCATAAAGGTTGCCAGCGGGCGGTGACAAAGGTGTGACAGGAACCGCGCTGCGCCGGGTTTGTCAGAGATTTCAGTAATCGTTGCGCGAAGCTAGTTCGCCGCAGTGGCGCACCGCTATACTGCGGGCATTGTTAGTTGCCTGATTCTGGAGAGAAGAGCATGTTGCAACGCCTGTTGTTCGGTTTGATCACTGTGACCAGTTTGACCCTCGTCGGCTGCGCCCACAGCCCGCAACAACTGAACCCGGAACCCAAGCTGACGGCTCAGCTGGCGCCGATCGGCCACGGTCAGCCGGTGGTGGTGCGTGTGGTGGATGGTCGTCCATCGCCAACCCTGGGGACCCGTGGCGGTCTGTACCCGGAGACCAGTGCGATCACGGTGCAGGGCGCGCAGATTCTGCCGAAGCTGCAGGCTCAGGCTGAAGCAGCCGTGCGGTTGCTGGGCTTCACGCCGACGGCCAATGCGCTGAATGCGCCGCAATTGACGGTGACCCTGGCCGAGCTGAAGTATCAGTCGCCCAAAGAAGGTTTGTATGTGACTGAAGCAACAATTGGCGCGACGTTCCGTTCCGATGTGCAGAATGCCAACCGTCGTTACAGCGGTCGCTACGGCGCGTCGCTGGATCAGCGTTTTGGCATGGCGCCGAATCAGGAAACCAATACCAAGCTGGTCAGTGATGTGTTGAGCGATGCGTTGACCCGCTTGTTCAAGGATCCGACGATTGGTCAGGTGCTTGGCGAGTAACGGTTTGCAGCTAGTCTAAAGAACCCGGTGTCAGTGATGGCGCCGGGTTTTTTTGTGCCTGCCGTTCCAGCAAGGGAAATCAAGCCGCTTGCGAATAGAAGTCCAGAACACTCACCCCGGTCAGCAAATCCGTCTCCGGCAAATCCGCATGTTGATGCCCGCCCAACGCGCAATACACCAGCCAATGCCGGTCCTGTACATTGAAGGCGAGGCTGCCGACTAAGGTTTGTTGTTCGTCGCTTTGGGCAATGAGGTAAAGACGATCCTGGTTTTCGGCGTGGAGCATGACGCGGTCCGTGTCGGTTTCGAGGGGCGACAGACTGGCGGATTCAGATGACAGCGCCGTGACACAGGACAGCTATCGGTCAAATGGTTTCGTTATTTGTCGGAAAGCCGGGGCAGGCCGGAGCGCTTTCGGTAGAATTCGCGCCGCGGTCGTCGGTTGGGCGTCTGCCACACTGGTTCTGCCTGAGGTTTGTGATGTCGCTGCAATTGATTTCGCTCTTTACCGCTCATCCCGCCAAACTGATCAACCTGCTGGCCTTGCTGTTCGCCTGCCCGGGCGGCTGGTTGCTGCACGCCACCCGTCGTCGTGAACAGCGCGCGATGGCCAGTATCGAAGCCCAGCGCCAGAGCCGACCCAGCGAAGAGCCGACGCTCGATTGGGCGACCTTGCGCATGAACCGGTTTTTCTATCGCTTCGGTTTTGCCTGCCTTGGGATGGCGCTGCTGGTGTCGTGGGTCAGTACTCGGGTCTGAAGTCCTGACACAAGACCCTGTGGCGAGGGAGCTTGCTCCCGCTCGGCTGCGCAGCAGTCGTAAAGCCTATGCTCGCAGTGTGTCTGATACAGTGGGGATGGCTGCATTTGGGGCCGCTTCGCAGCCCAGCGGGAGCAAGCTCCCTCGCCACAGTTACAGTGACTGACTGACCTGCTGCATCAAGACAAAAAAACGGCGCCCGAAGGCGCCGTTGTCGTATCCAGCCATTACCCTAAAGAGGTAACCCGGCCTTGACCCGATACTGATTACGCACCGGCATCGCATATTGCAGCACCAGGAACGGGCGATGTTCCTCAGGGCAAGCTTCCAGCCGACGCTGCCATTCTTCCTGAGCCTTGGCCAGTTCATCTGCCGCAAACAGCTCGGCCGCTTTCGGCGCCTGCAATTGCGGGTCGGCGTCTTTCCACTGCGCATACGCCAGGTAATGCACCGGGAATAACCGGTAACCGCCCAGAATCTGCCTGTCCATTTCGATCGCCAATTGCTTGGTGTCTTCGAACAGTTCGGTGATCGGCGCGGCGAAGTTCACGTGGACCCGGCCTTTGTAACCGGTGATGCCCTTGGCGATGCTCACGTCATCCTCGCCCGGCGCCTTGGTGTAGGTGCCGGTAGTGGCGCGAATGTACAGCTCGCGGGCCTTGGCCTGGTCGCAGGGGTCGTATTCGTAGCTGATCGACACCGGGGTGAGATTCAGCGAGCGGATGACTTCGCCGAACGGCTCGTCCTTGCGGCTCATGTGGAACATCTTGAGGATCGCCGACTCGGTGCGGTCGTCGCCGTCCTTGGCCCGGCCTTCAGCCTGAGCAATCCAGATCGAGGCGCAATCGTTGCGGATCGAGTGATTGATGTAGGCCGACAACAATTGATACGCCGCCATTTTCTCGCGTCGACCGGTGATCGAACGGTGCACGATGAAGCTCTTGTTCAGGCGCATCAGGTCGCTGACAAAAGGCTTCTGCAGCAGGTTATCGCCAATGGCGATGCGTGGGGTCGGCAGGCCGGCGTGGTACACGGCGTAGTTGACGAAGGCCGGGTCCATCACGATATCGCGGTGGTTGGCGATGAACAGGTAGGCGCTGCCGGACTTGAATTGCTCCACGCCGGTGTAGGTCACCCCGTCCGTGGCGCGCTCGATGGTGTGGTCGACGTAAAACTCGACTTTGTCCTGCAACGTGGCCACCGACGTGACGCCGGCGAACTCACGGCGCAGCCGATGCGCTATAAGAGGTTTGAGCATCCAGCCGAAGGCACCGGCAAAGCGCGGGAAGCGGAAGTGGGTGAGGATATCTAGAAACGCCTTGTCGCCGAGCAGCCGTGCCAGCACCGCTGGGACTTCGCTGTCGTCGTAAGGTCGGATGGCATCGAATTCGCCCATCATGCTCTCTTGTTAGAAACGGCTAGGGTAAGTAAAGGTATTGATCGAAAACCAACGGGGCACGGTCTGAAAGGTAGTCAGACAAAAATAGCCCTGCAAATAGACCGGCGATTATACGCACAAGTCACCTGGGAGACCGCGATGCTGGAAACTGCGCAGTATGAATGTCCGTATTGCGGTGAAGAAGTCGAGGCTGTTCTGGATTTGTCTGGCGGTGATCAGACCTATATCGAGGATTGTCCGGTGTGTTGTCGTCCCATTACCTTTGTCTTGCAGGTTCACGGCGAGGAATGGCACCTCGACGTCTACAGCGAAAACGAATGAAGGGGGTCACCCATGCAGCGTATCTATGAGCCGGAAAATCTGATGGAAGGCGAATTGCTGCTAAGCATGCTGGCCAGTGAAGGCATCGAGGCGCATCTGGTGGGCCGGGATTTGATCGGCGGTACCGGGGAATTGCCGATATTCGGCCTGCTGGGTGTATCGGTTGATAACGACCAGGCGCAATACGCGCGGGAACTGATCGCCGCGTACAATGCCGCGCTGCCGCTGTCCGGCGATGAACCGGACAGCTTTCCCGGCACGCTGGTCTGTTAGGCTGACGTTCGTTTGATCAAGAGTCGTATTGCCCCATGTGTGGACGTTATGCCCTGTTTCGCTGGAACCCCGCCTTCGCAGCCCTGCCCGGATTTCCCGCCGATCAGCAGGCCCAGTGGAATATTTCTCCCAACGATTCGGTGTTGATGCTGCGTGCCGGTGCAGACGGGCAGCGTGAGTTGGCCCGCGCCCGTTGGGGCCTGACGCCGCCGTGGCTGACCGACCTGTCCCGCACCCCGGCCCATGCCCGTGCCGAAACCGTTGCCGAACAGCCGATGTTTCGCGAAGCCTTGCGCCTGCGCCGTTGTCTGCTGCCGGCCAATGGTTTTTACGAGTGGCGCGGCACTACGCGCAAACGTCCGTACTGGCTGACGCCGGGGGAGGGCTCGACGCTGTACTTCGCGGCGATCTGGGAGGCGTATCCAGTACAAGAGCAGGTATGGCTGAGTACGGCGGTGATTACCCAACCTGCTTCGAGTCAGCGTCGGCCGTTGATTCTCGATGCGGCGGGGCAGGAAGCCTGGCTCAACCCCCAAACCCCGCTGCATGCCTTGCAGGCGCTGCTGGCCAGCGAACCCGCGGCGCTGCGCGAGCGGGTGCTGGCGAACATGGTGAATGATCCGAAACTCAATGGGCCGGAGTGTTTGACCCCGGGTTAAATGGGCGTTTGCGCGGACCTTCCGGCGATAGTTAAACCTTGAACTGATTGATCAACCGCCGCTGCTGTTCCGCCAACTTGGTCAAATCCGCACTCGCTGCGCTCGATTCATCCGCGCCACCAGCCACTTCATTGGCTACTTGCCCGATGTTGATCACGTTGCGGTTGATGTCGTCGGCCACCGCGCTCTGTTCCTCGGCGGCGCTGGCGATCTGGGTGTTCATGTCGTTGATCACCGACACTGCTTGGGTAATGGTTTCCAGCGCTTCGGCCGCTTTCGCCGCGTGCTGCACGCTTTCGTCGGTACGGCTCTGACTGTCTTCCATGACCCGCACCACATCGCGGGTGCCTTGTTGCAATTGCTGGATCATGGTCTGGATTTCTTCCGTGGCCTTCTGGGTTTTCTGCGCCAGGTTGCGCACTTCATCGGCCACCACCGCAAAACCCCGACCCTGTTCACCGGCGCGCGCCGCTTCGATGGCCGCATTCAAGGCCAGCAGGTTGGTCTGCTCGGCGATGCCGCGAATGGCGGTCAGGATCGCGTTGATGTTTTCGCTGTCCTTGGCCAGGGTCTGCACCACGCCGACGGCTTTGCCGATTTCGATGGCCAGCACACCAATCGAATTCGACGTATCCCGGACGATTTGCATGCCTTGCGCCGCCGCCTGATCCGCATGGCTGGCAGCTTGCGCGGCCTGGGTGGCGTTGCGCGCCACGTCCTGGGCGGTGGCGGTCATTTCGTGTACGGCGGTGGCGACCTGATCGATCTCGGCCATTTGTTTGTGCACGCCGATGTTGGTGCGAATGGCGATGTCGGCGGTATGTTCCGACGAGTCGCTGACGCTCTGCACCGATGTCACCACTTGAGTAATCATCGCCTGCAACTTGGCCAGGAAGGTGTTGAAGCCCTTGGCGATCGAGCCCAGTTCGTCGCTGCGGTCGCTGGTCAGGCGGCGGGTCAGGTCGCCTTCGCCCTGGGCGATGTCATCGAGCATGGTCACCATCTGCTTCAGCGGCCGGGCAATGCCGTGGCCCACCAGCCAGATCACCAACAAACCAATGCCGGCGATCAGCAGGCCGACCATGGCCATGCCAAAGGTGTCGGACTTGCGCTGTGCGTCCAGGTCACCCTGAAGTTTTTGCAGGTCGGCCATCACCGCGTTCAGCGGCAGTTGCAGCATCAAGGTCCAGCGGGCGTCGGTCTGGCCAATGCCGAACGGCAGGTACAACTCGATCCGGCCCTGGGCCTTGTCGACGGTGTAGGTGACTTCGCCGCGCTTGAGATTGGCCATGTTGGCAATCTGTTTGCTGTCGAGGATGTCGCTGACTTTTTCGCCGAATTTGCTCGGGTCTTTGGTGTAGGCGACGATCCGGCCATTACCGCCGATCAGGGCCATTTCCCCGGCGCCGCTGTACAGTTTCTGATTCGCCCCCAGGAGCATTTCCTGGATGAAGTTCACTGACAGGTCGGCGCCGACGATGCCCTGGAAGGCGCCGTTGAGCATGATCGGTTCAATGAAGGAAGCGAGCATGACGATTTTGTCGCCGACCTTGTAGGGTGCCGGATCGATCACGCAGGCTTTTTTGGTTTCCTTGGAGCACAGGTAGTACTCGCTGGCGCGCACACCGGTGGACAGGGTTTTCTGGTCGTCGACGTCCACCAGTTTGTCCAGGCCCAGGCTGCCGTCTTCGTTACGGAACCACCATGGCAGGAAGCGCCCGTTGCTGGCGTCGATGCCGACCACTTTGGTGTCGACGTAGGCCGCATCGTTGTGGTCGAGGGCGTTTTTTTCCCACCCAATGTAGGTGCCGAGAATTTTCGGGTTCCGGGCGACGTTTTCCTTGATCAGACTGATCAGTTGCTCACGGCTCAGGCTCAGTTGCGGCTGGCCGTCGGCGCCCGGTGTGCCGATCAATGCGTTGACCCGCACCAGACCGCCGGCAATCAGCAGCGGCGCTTCGAGTTCGCGCTGGATCTGGCTGACCTGGGTTTGCGCCAGCGACGTCAGGCGCTGTTCGATGACTTGCTCGAACTGCGCCTGAGTCCGTTGCTGGACCATGTCTTGGGTCCGGGCGCCGGAAAACAGCGCGTACAGCACCAGGGCTGCGACAACGCTGAGCACAATGGCGCCGGCCAGGGCGGCAACGGAAAACTGGATCGACTTGAATTTCATGGGTGCTCCGCACGCAAGAGGACGTCTGCAGAGCTGTATCGGCACTGGGGCGGTGGGGCATGAGCCAGGTGTAACGAATTGGCTGTTTTAGAGTGCTGGATGTCGTAAATGAATCATTGCTGGCCGTGATCAGCCGCGGCGGACGCTGTTGTGTGAATTTTTTCCTACGGTGACCGGGGCTTTGTCTGAAATGTACGTGCTACACGTCCGTTGTATCTAGCGCCGATACAAATCCCCACCTAGGATACGCGGCATGTTTCCAGGGAGCTTCTTGATGAGTAAGACATTGGTTTTGTGTGCACTGAGTGCAAGTTTGCTGCTTGCCGGTTGTCAGTCGGTCAACACCACCAGCGGTGGCGCCGTGGGCGTTGAGCGCACGCAATACATGTTCAGTATGTTGTCGACCTCCGAGGTCAACCAGATGTACGCCCAGTCTTATCAACAGACCATCGGGGAGGCGAGCACCAAAGGCGTGCTGGATAAATCCAGTAATAATGCGAAGCGAGTCCAGGCCATCTCCAATCGCCTGATTGCCCAGGCACCGGTGTTCCGTCCGGATTCGGCCCAGTGGCAATGGGAAGTGAACCTGATCAAGAGCGACGAGCTGAATGCCTCCTGCGGGCCTGGCGGCAAGATCATTTTCTACAGCGGGCTGATCGACACCCTGCAACTCACTGATGACGAAATCGCCGCCATCATTGGCCATGAAATCGCTCACGCCTTGCGCGAGCACAGTCGTGAAGCGATGTCCAGGGCTTACGGTCTCGAAATGGCCAAGCAGGGCGCCGGTGCGTTGCTCGGTCTGGGGCAGGACAGCCTGGCTCTGGCGGACACCGTGGCCAAATACGGCATGACCTTGCCCAACAGTCGCGAGAACGAAAACGAAGCTGACTTGATCGGTCTCGAACTGGCCGCCCGCGCCGGTTACAACCCGAACTCTGCGATCACCCTGTGGAACAAAATGAGCAAGGCCTCGGAAGGCGCACCGCCAGAGTTCTTGAGCACTCACCCGGCGTCGGCCAGTCGGATTGCGTCGTTGCAGGCGGCGATTCCTAAAGTCATGCCGCTGTACGAGAAAGCCAGGAAATCCTGATCGTCAAGCGCTGAGGCTTGTGGCGAGGGGGCTTGCCCCCGTTGGGCTGCGAAGCAGCCCTCTTGAACTCTCCCACCACAATGCTTCAGCTACACCGTAGTCTGCTGCTTTGCGACTGCTGCGCAGTCGAACGGGGCGATGCGGCGTTCCGACAAGCCCCCTCGCCACAATTTTCTCCCACTGGAGCCAGGGTCAAACCCAGCCACTGCTCTGCATCGCCTTGTACACCGCGACAATCGCCAAAATGAAGAACGCCGACGCTGCCAAGCGACGGATCAGGGTCAGTGGCAGTTTTTCCGCTGCAAAATTACCCGCCAGTACCACCGGCACGTTGGCAATCAACATCCCGGCGGTGGTGCCGAGGATCACCAGCCACAGATCCGGGTATTGCGCGGCGAGCATCACGGTCGCGACCTGAGTCTTGTCGCCCATCTCCGCGAGGAAGAACGCAATCAGCGTGGTCAGGAACGGTCCGAACTTGCGGGCGGTGCTGGCTTCGTCTTCGTCCATCTTGTCCGGCACCAGGGTCCACAGCGCGGTGGCGGCGAAGCTCGCGGCGAGGATCCAGTGCAGCGTCGCATTCGAGAAGAAACTGCCGAACCAGGCGCCTACCGCACCGGCCGCCGCGTGGTTGGCCAGGGTCGCGGCGACGATGCCGGCGATGATCGGCCAGGGTTTGCGAAAGCGGGCAGCGAGAATGAGCGCGAGCAGTTGCGTCTTGTCGCCGATTTCGGCCAAGGCAACGATTGCGGTGGGAACGAGTAGAGAGTCCAGCATCATCAGGGTTTTCCTAAGGGGCGGGTCGACACGGCTATGACACGTACAGCCTTCCCGCCCCGGGTAAGGTGTTCGTGTCATAGGTCTTGTCAAACCCGGCGATCCGTCTGGTGCGGACGCTTGGGTCGCATACGCCATGGTCTGAGGACCAAGTATGTTGACGTATGCCGGACGAGCATGGCGCTCGTGGGAGACTACTCCCCTAGGACGGAGCGGATTCTGCCTAGGCAAATCCGATTGGGCAAGCCCTCTTTTGCAAAAGCTTTTTTAGCCGCGCTTGGCCCGGTAGATTCGGAAACCCTGGCCTTCAGCCTTGATTGCACACACGCCCAAGTGCTCTTCGATCAGTGGCTGATACTTCAGGAAACTATTCGCTACCAAACGCAGTTCGCCGCCGTTTTTCAGATGTTTAGCCGCTTTTCGCAGCAAGTTCTCTGTGGCGAAGTAGTCGGTGTGTACGCCGACATGGAACGGTGGATTGCTCAGAATCGCACTCAAACCCATGGGCGCGGCATCGATGCCGTCACCGGTCATCACCTCCGCTTCCAAACCGTTGGCGGCCAGGGTCAGGCGACTGCTGGCGGCGGCAAACGCGTCGACATCGAGCAGAGTGACCTGGTTGTGCGGGTAACGCCGCTTGACCGCCGCCCCCAACACGCCTGCGCCGCAACCGAAGTCCAGCAGGTGGCCGCTGGGCAGTTTGTCCAGATGTTCCAGCAGCAGGGCGCTGCCACGATCCAGTCGACCGTGGCTGAACACGCCTGGCAGGCTGATGACTTTCAACGGCCCTTCGGCCAATGGCAGTTCATAGGTCTGGGCCAGGCTTTCCAGCGACTTGGCTTCTGGCGCATTGGCCACGGTGACCTGCCAGAGCTGGCAATGCCGCGCACTGTCGAGCTTGCGTGGTTTGCCGAATGGGTTCAACTGCTTGGCCGCGCCTTCGATGCCGCTGCGTTTTTCGCCGACCAGGTACAACTCACGACCGGCCAGACGAGAGGCGAGGGCGTTGAGGATATAGTCGGTCAGGTCCTTGGACTTGGGCAGAAACACCACGGCGCTGTCGAATTCGCGCTCGGGCGCATTCACGCCAAAATGGCTGCGCCCGGCGAAACGGGCGTCCAGTGCTGCTTGATCACCGGCGTGCCAGCACCAGCCGTGGGCATCGGGCAAGCGACCCAGCAAGTCGTCGGCGGGCAAACCGGCCAGCAATACCGAACCCTGGAACAACTCGGCCTGACGAAGCAGTACTTCACTGCGCGGATCCATACTCTGCTCCTTGAAAAAAAGTGCCGCAGTTTATCAACTGACGACCCGCAGCGCTTTACCGCTGAAATAAGCCTGAGCGTTTTCCGTCAACTGGCCAACGATTCGCTGCCGCGCCTCGCGGCTGCCCCAGGCGTTGTGCGGGGTGACGATCAGCCGTGGAATGTCCTGGGCCAGCAGCGGATTGCCCGCAGTCGGTGGTTCGACACTCAACACGTCGGTGGCCGCGCCGCCCAAGTGGCCGTTGCGCAGGGCGTCGGCCAATGCTTTTTCGTCGATCAAGCCGCCGCGCGCGGTGTTGACCACGAAAGCACCGGGCTTCATCGAGGCCAGTTCACGGGCACCGATGAAGTGTCGGGTGTGTTCGTTGAGCGGGCAATGCAAGGTCAGGGCGTCGATTTGCGGCAGCAGTTCGTCCAGCGGCAAGCGATCCGGGCGGGCAGGGCGGCCCGGAATCTGCCCCAACAAGACGCGCATGCCGAACGCTTCGGCCAGCCGCGCGACGGCACCGCCCAGCTCACCGTGTCCGAGCAAACCGAGGGTTTTGCCTTCGAGTTCGACGATCGGGTAATCCAGCAGGCAGAACTGTTTCGCCTGTTGCCAGCGACCTTCGGCGACGGCTTTTTGATAGTCGCCCAGGCGCGTCGCCAGGTTCAGCAACAACATGATCGTGTGCTGAGCCACTGACGGCGTGCCGTAACCCTGGCAATTGCAAACGGTGATCCCGTGGGCGCGGGCGGCGGCCAGGTCGACGTTGTTGGTGCCGGTGGCGGTAATCAGGATCAGCTTCAACTCGGGGCTGGCCGCTATGGCCGCGGCATCGATCAGGATTTTGTTGGTGATGGCGACGGTGGCGCCTTTGAGGCGTTCGATCACTTGATCAGGTGTGGTCTGGGCGAACAGCTGCAAGTCGCTGAAGCACTCGCGTAGTGGGCTGAGGTCGAGATCGCCGAGATCCAGGGACGGATGGTCAAGGAAAACGGCGCGGCGAGAGTTCGTCATCAACTGTACCTTTTGTGCATTGAACTGAAGGCGTAATCTGCCGAGCCTACCAGATGAATGTAGTGCCTGGTCTGGCACAAAACCTGTGGCGAGGGAGCTTGCTCCCGCTCGGCTGCGAAGCAGTCGCAAACCGGATAACGCGGTATGCCTGACAATACTCGGTCGCCTGGGTTAGGGCGCGCTGCGCAACCCGGCGGGAGCAAGCTCCCTCGCCACAGATATGAAACGTGGCAAATAGGTGAGGTTTGCCTCGAAGATTTTTATTGATCGACCTGCCCAAAAGGAGCCCCCATGTACTGGACAGAATTCTTGACCGTTGCGCTGATTCACCTGCTGGCTGTTGCAAGCCCCGGCCCGGATTTCGCCGTGGTGGTGCGAGAGAGCGTGACTCACGGTCGCCGTGCCGGGACCTGGACGGCGTTGGGCGTTGGCTCGGCGATTTTCCTGCACGTCGGTTATTCGCTGCTGGGGATCGGGCTGATCGTGTCTCAGTCGATCGTGCTGTTCAACGCCTTGAAATGGGCCGCTGCCGCGTACCTGCTGTACATCGGCTACAAGGCCCTGCGCGCGCAACCGGCCAAACCTGCGGCTGACGATCTGCACCAGGAAGCGGGTGAGCGCACCGCGCGGGGCGCCTTCACTGCGGGGTTCGTGACCAATGGCCTGAACCCGAAGGCCACGCTGTTTTTCCTGTCGCTGTTCACCGTGGTGATCAACCCGCACACGCCGCTGGCGGTACAGGCCGGTTACGGGATCTATCTGGCAGCGGCAACGGCGCTCTGGTTTTGCCTGGTGGCGATGTTGTTCAGTCAACAACGCGTGCGCGCCGGTTTCGCCCGCATGGGCCACTGGTTCGACCGGACGATGGGCGCGGTGCTGATCGCCATCGGCGTGAAACTCGCGTTCACCGAGATGCATTGACAGTGCTGAGCGTCTATGGGGGATTGAGTTCGCTCAATTTGTTCAGCGCGTTCAGGTATTCCCGAGGGTTTTCCCCGAGCAAACGGCGAAACATTGCGCTGAACGCCCGAGCACTGCCGTAGCCCAGATCGCGCGCCACGCTCTGCACGCTTTCCCCGGCGAGCAGACGCGGCAGTGCTTCCATCAGGCGCAGTTGCTGGCGCCAGGCATTGAAATTCATCTTCAGTTGCTGCTGGAACAGCCGCGCCAAGGTTCGAGAACTGGCGCCGACCTGCTGTGCCCAGTCTTCCAGGGTGTTGGAGTGCTCCGGTGCGCGCATCAGCGCCAGGCAGATGCCCAGCAGGCGTCGATCTTCGGGCATTGGAATGTGTAGCGGAAGGTTTTCAAGGCTAGCGATCTCTTCCAGCATCAGCTTCTGAATCAATGAGTTTTCCGCGTGTCGCGGACCTTGCACCGCGCGCAGGATCAGCTCGCGCAGCAGCGGCGTGACGGCCAGCACGCAGCACTGCTGCAGCGTTGACGGCGACAGTTCGGGGGCAATGAACAGCGAACGCATGCGCACCTCGCCCGACATGAAAATTTCATGCGCCACCAATGGTGGAATCCACACGGCTCGGGTTGGTGGAATGACCCAGGCACCTTGCGCAGTGACCACTCGCATGGTGCCGCAAACGGCGTACAGCAACTGAGCTTCGCGGTGTTGATGCAGTTCCTGGTGAGCACCATCCACGTAGTCTCGCGGATAGGCGCTGACCGGCCCGTGCAGGAAATGGCTGATTAACATGTCAGATCCAATGACTTTGTTGTCAGGATTACTCTTTTTCGCCAACTTAGCATAAGCCGCTCACTACAACGTAAGCGTGCCGCGATGAACCAGTCCAGAAATGTCCTCCGCTATATCAACGCAGCCCATGTGATCGATCACATGTTCATGCTGATTTTCCCCGCCGCCGTTCTCGGCATGGCCCAGGCCTTCGCGCAGGACTACGCCGCGCTGATCGGCCTGTCTCTCGGTGGTTTTATTGCCTTTGGCGCCTGTTCGCTGCCGGCCGGCTGGTTGGGGGATCGCTGGAGCCGACGGAAAATGATGCTGGTGTTTTTTTTCGGCATTGGCGCTTCGGCAATCTTTACCGGCGTGAGCAGTAGCGCACCGATGCTGGTACTCGGCCTGACGCTGATCGGTATTTTCGCCGCGATCTATCACCCGGTGGGCACCGCGATGTTGGTGGCTTACGCGCAGAACCGGGGCCGTGAAATCGGTATCAACGGCATGTGGGGCAACCTTGGCGTGGCGTTTTCGGCGCTGATCACCGGGTTGCTGGTGGCGCAACTCGGCTGGCGTTCGGCGTTCGTTTTGCCTGGCGTGGTGGCGATTGGGCTGGGCATCGGTTTCGCGTTTCAGGTGCGCGAAGAACCGATCCCCAAGCGTGCGCACACACCGCTCAAAGATGCGGCTGGCCAGCGGATTTCCATGGTCATGGTGTTCGGCGTACTGGCCTTGGCCACCGCGACCGGCGGTGTGGTGTTCAACGCCACGACCATGACCTATCCGAAATTGTTTCAGGAACGCCTGCACGATTTGTTTACTTCACCGCAAATCCTTGGCGTCGTGGTCAGCCTGGCGTATGCCTTCGGCGCCGTGGCGCAGTTGAGCATCGGCCGGGTCTTGCATCGTTTCAGTCTGAAATGGCCGTTCATAGTGTTGACGCTGTGCCAGGCGCCACTGTTGTTCGGGTTGGCCTATGTCGACGGCTGGGCCGTGATCGTGCTGGGTGCGGCGTTCATGTTCGTGGTGTTTGGCCAGGTCACGGTGAATGATGCGATGGTCGCCAACTTTGTCGCGCCGCAATGGCAATCCCGAGTCTTCGCGCTGCGTTACTGTTTATCGTTCGGTGCCAGTGCTACCGCGATTCCGCTGATTTCGTTCGTCGAACCGCGCCAAGGTTTTGTAGGCCTTTACCTGATATTGGCGAGTATTGCGGCGTTGACCTTCGTGGCTGCAATGGTTTTCCCCCGGACACCAGCCGAGGCTGGCGTAGGAAAAATGGCGTAACGGTTGACGAACTCTCGCAAATGCTGGCGCAAAGCTAGCATTTGTACGGCTCTGCAAATCATACCTTTGGCTGATTTGGCTGGCGTTCAAGGCCTCTAGAGTGCTTAGCTTTAGCAGCCAAGACTGTGCAGTCAAAAAGGGACTCTTATGTTGCAGACTCGCGTTATTCCTCCAGCCGAGGGCGCTTACCAGTATCCGCTGTTGATTAAGCGGCTGCTGATGTCCGGTGCCCGTTACGAAAAAACTCGGGAGATCATCTATCGCGATCAGTTGCGCTACAGCTATCCGACCCTGATCGAGCGGGTCGCACGGCTCGCCAATGTGCTGACAGAAGCCGGCGTGAAGGCCGGGGATACCGTGGCGGTAATGGACTGGGACAGCCATCGCTACCTGGAGTGCATGTTCGCTATCCCGATGATCGGCGCGGTGATCCACACCATCAACGTGCGGCTGTCGCCAGAACAGATTCTTTACACCATGAACCACGCCGAGGACCGCTTTGTGCTGGTCAACAGCGAGTTCGTCGGGTTGTACAAGGCAATTGCGGGGCACCTGACCACGGTGGAGAAAACCCTGCTGCTGACCGACTTGCCGGAAAAGACTGCCGAGTTGCCGAACCTTGTCGGCGAGTACGAGCAACTGCTGGCCGCGGCGAGCCCGCAGTACGACTTCCAGGACTTCGACGAAAACTCGGTGGCCACCACGTTCTACACCACCGGCACCACCGGTAACCCCAAAGGCGTGTATTTCACCCATCGGCAACTGGTGCTGCATACCATGGGCGTGTCGACGATCATGGGCGCCATCGACAGCGTGCGGCTGTTGGGCACCAACGACGTGTACATGCCGATCACCCCGATGTTCCATGTGCACGCCTGGGGCTTGCCGTATGTGGCGACCATGCTCGGGCTCAAGCAGGTTTATCCGGGCCGTTACGACCCCGAGTATCTGGTGGAGCTGTGGCGCAAGGAGAAGGTGAGCTTTTCCCACTGCGTGCCGACCATTCTGCAAATGGTCCTCAATGCCAAGGCGGCGCAAAACGTCGATTTCGGTGGCTGGAAAATCGTCATCGGCGGCAGTGCGCTCAACCATGCGCTGTACGACGCCGCCAAGGCCAAGGGCATCCAATTGACCGCCGCTTATGGCATGTCGGAAACCGGGCCATTGGTATCATGCGCCCACCTCAACGATGAGCTGATGGCCGGTACCGAAGACGAACGCACCACCTACCGGATCAAGGCGGGTGTGCCGGGGCCGTTGGTTGAGGCGGCAATCGTCGACACCGAGGGCAACTTCCTGCCTGCCGATGGTGAAACCCAGGGCGAACTGGTGCTGCGTGCGCCGTGGCTCACCGAGGGTTACTTCAACGAGCCGCAAAAAGGCGCCGAGCTCTGGGCCGGGGGCTGGCTGCACACCGGCGACGTGGCAACCCTGGACAGCATGGGCGTGATCGACATCCGTGACCGGATCAAGGATGTGATCAAGACCGGTGGCGAGTGGATCTCTTCCCTGGACCTGGAAGACTTGATCAGTCGCCACCCTGCGGTACGCGAGGTAGCAGTAGTGGGCATCGCCGATCCGCAGTGGGGCGAGCGCCCATTTGCGCTGCTGGTGGTTCGCGAAGGGCATCAGATCGGGGCCAGGGAACTCAAGGAGCACCTCAAGCCGTACGTTGAACAGGGGCACCTGAGCAAGTGGGCTATCCCGAGTCAGATCGCCGTTGTTACTGAAATTCCCAAGACCAGCGTCGGCAAGCTCGACAAGAAGCGTATCCGCGTCGACATCACCGAATGGCAGGCCAACAACAGCACCTTCCTCTCGACGCTTTAAGCGTCATCTGGCGTGCCCGAAAGGGCACGCCAGAGCCACCAAGCAAGCGCTTGGCTTGTGAAATCCGAATTTTCAGCCATCCTTGCCGTGCCGACATATGTCGGACTGGCGAAAGGACTGTTCCAGAGTGGCCGGCAGCGCAAATCACACTTTAGAGGGATCAAGCACTACTACCTGCTGGCTATAGTCCGCTCAAGGATTTTTAAGAACGGAGCTCACGCAATAAACGGGGCGATGCAACTTTGGAGTGACTTCGGACCGCTTGGCTTCCGGTTACCCACAGCGTTTTTAAAAGTACTAAGCCATAACAATAATGCACATGGAGTAGCGTCGATGACATCAGTAAACCAGTTCTGGCGCCGGGCGAAACTGCCCCTGGCGGTCAGTCTTGCCTCTTCGCTCGCCGGGCCCGCATTCGGCGTCAGTTTCAACGTTGGTGAAATCGAAGGTCAATTCGACTCATCCCTGTCGATCGGAGCCAGTTGGTCTACTCAGAGTCCCAACAAAAACCTGATCGGCGTCAATAACGGGGGCCATGGCCTGTCCCAGACGTCTGATGACGGTCACGCCAACTTCAAGAGTGGCGAAACCTTCTCGAAGATCTTCAAGGGCATTCATGATCTTGAATTGAAATACGGCGACACCGGTGTCTTCGTCCGAGGCAAATACTGGTACGACTTCGAACTCAAGGATGAAAGCCGTGAGTTCAAGGACATCAGCGACAGCAACCGCAAGGAAGGCGCCAAATCCTCCGGCGGCGAGATCCTCGACGCCTTCGTCTACCACAACTACTCCATTGCCGATCAGCCGGGGTCCGTGCGCCTGGGCAAGCAGGTTGTGAGCTGGGGTGAAAGTACTTTCATCGGTGGTGGCATCAACTCGATCAACCCGATCGACGTGTCCGCGTTCCGTCGCCCAGGCGCCGAGGTCAAGGAAGGTCTGATTCCGGTCAACATGTTCTACGTGTCCCAGAGCCTCACCGACACCCTGTCGGCCGAAGCCTTCTATCAACTGGAATGGGACCAGACCGTCGTCGATAACTGCGGCACCTTTTTCTCCCAGCCCGACATCATTGCCGACGGTTGCGACAACAACCTGCGCGTGCTGAACAAGCGCTCGACCATTCCGGCCGCCGCTCTGCCGACACTGACCAGGCTGGGTGTCGACGTCAACCAAGAAGGTGTGCTGGTGCGCCGTGGCGCGGATCGCGATGCTCGGGACAGTGGCCAGTGGGGCGCGTCCCTCAAATACATGTTTGAGCCGCTGGATACCGAGTTCGGCGCCTACTTCATGAACTATCACAGCCGTGCGCCGATCTTCAGCGCCACGGGTGCTCCAGCGTCGGCCTATGCACGGGCAGCGGCCTTGCCGGGGGCGCTTCGGGCTCTTGCGCCATTGGTAGTCGCGGGTAACTCGAACTACTTCGTCGAATACCCGGAAGACATCCGCCTCTACGGCTTGAGCTTCTCCACTACCTTGCCTACCGGCACGGCGTGGAGCGGTGAGCTTAGCTACCGTCCGAACGCGCCGGTGCAGCTCAACTCCACCGACATTCTGTTCGCCGGCGTGCGTCCATTGGGCGGCGCCCTGACCAATGCTTCGCTGCTTAATGGTGTCCCGGGTCAGGACTTGCACGGCTATCGCCGCAAGGAAATCACCCAGTTCCAGACCACCCTGACGCACTTCTTCGATCAGGTCATGGGCGCCAGCCGTCTGACCCTGGTGGGCGAGCTGGGCGTGACCCACGTCGGCGGCCTGGAAAGCAGCTCCGACGTCCGTTACGGTCGCGATCCGGTCTACGGGCCTGGCGAACTGCCGTCCACCGGTGGCCTCGATACCTGCTCGGCGATCCTTAATACCAGCACCATCAACGGTGCCGGCCCAGGTGCCGCTACCAATAACCGCAGCCGCAATTGCAACGACGACGGCTTCACTACGGCCACTTCGTGGGGTTATCGCGCCCGGGCCATTTGGGAATACCCCGACGTATTCGCCGGTGTGAACCTCAAGCCGAACGTGGCCTGGTCCCACGACGTGAGCGGTTACTCGCCAGGCCCTGGCGGCAACTTCGAGGAAGGTCGTAAAGCGGTAAGCCTGGGGCTCGATGCCGAATACCAGAACACCTACACCGCGAGCCTGGCGTACACCAACTTCTTTGACGGCAAGTACACCACCGTAGATGACCGCGACTTCGTTGCGCTCAGCTTCGGCGTGAACTTCTAAGCACTGCATTTTCAGGACGAACACATTTATGAAAATAACAAAGAGTCTGTTCCATGTTGGTGTTCTGGGGCTTTCGCTGCTGGCGACCGCTGTCATGGCGGCGGTCCCTGCGGCCGAAGCGGACAAGCTGGGCAAGAGCCTGACCCCGATGGGGGCCGAGATGGCAGGCAACGCCGACGGCTCGATCCCGGCCTGGAAACCGATGCCAAAAAACGCCGGTAGCGTGGACAGCAAGGGTTTTCTGTCTGATCCGTTCGTGAGTGAAAAACCGCTGTTCACCATCACCGCGCAGAACGTTGACCAGTACAAGGACAAGCTTGCGCCGGGCCAGTACGCGATGTTCAAGCGCTACCCGGAAACCTTCAAGATGCCGGTTTACCCGTCCCATCGCGGTGCCACCGTGCCGGATGACGTGTTTGCCTCCATCAAGAAGAACGCCACCAACACTAATCTGGTGTCCGGTGGCAACGGTCTGGAGAACTTCGAAACCGCGATCCCGTTCCCGATTCCGAAAAGCGGCGTTGAGGTGATCTGGAACCACATCACCCGCTATCGTGGCGGCAGCGTGACCCGTCTGGTGACCCAGGCCACGCCGCAGCCGAACGGCTCGTTCAGCATGGTGTACTTCGAAGACCAGTTCGTGTTCCGCGACAAGATGAAGGATTACGACCCGAAAAACCCGGGCAACATCCTGTTCTACTTCAAGCAGAAAGTGACCGCCCCGGCACGTCTGGCCGGTGGTGTGCTGCTGGTGCACGAAACCCTCGACCAGGTAAAAGAACCGCGTTCGGCGTGGGTCTACAACGCCGGCCAGCGTCGAGTGCGTCGTGCGCCGCAAGTGTCCTATGACGGGCCGGGCACCGCTGCCGACGGCCTGCGTACCTCCGACAACCTGGACATGTACAACGGTGCACCGGACCGTTACGACTGGAAGCTCGAAGGCAAGAAAGAGATGTACATCGCCTCCGACAGCTACAAGCTCGACGATCCGAAACTGAAGTACACCGATGTTATCAAGGCCGGTCACATCAACCAGGACCTGGCTCGCTATGAACTGCGTCGGGTCTGGCATGTGGTCGCGACCCTGAAGGAAGGTCAGCGTCACATCTACGCCAAACGTGATTTCTACATCGACGAAGACACCTGGCAGGCAGCAGTGATCGACCACTACGACGGTCGCGGTCAGCTGTGGCGCGTCGCCGAGGCTCACGCCGAGAACTACTACGACAAGCAAGTGCCGTGGTACGCCCTCGAAACCCTGTACGACCTGCAATCGGGCCGCTACCTGGCGCTGGGCATGAAGAACGAAGAGAAGTCGGCGTATAACTTCGGCTTCACCGCCAGCACCGCCGACTTCACTCCGGCCGCGTTGCGTCAGGAAGGCGTTCGCTAAAATGTTGTAACCCGAGGCCGCATCCTCGAAAAAACGCCCCGACTGGTTCGCAATACCGTTCACTTAAGAGAGTCTTGAGTCAGAGAAACCTGTGGCGAGGGAGCTTGCTCCCGCTTGAGTGCGTAGCACTCACAAAAATCGGCAATGGTTGTCAGATTTTTGGGGCCGCTACGCAGCCCAGCGCGAGCAAGCTCGCTCGCCACAAAGGTAGGCATGACTGGGAGTGCGATTAAGTGAACAGCATTGCGACTGGTTCGGGGCGTTTTTTTGGCAGTTCATAAAGATCGTTGTCCGGTGTGGTTGTCCGGTTTACCGACATTTTTGCTCGTAGTCTTTTTGTAGCCATTTGTAGCAATAACCTTCAATAGCTCTTCGTTTACCGCTAGGCTGCGGACATCTGTAACGCCGCCATCAGTATTTCAAACAAGAGCCGGCCATGACTGATCTGTCTCCACTTCCGGGCCCTGCAAGCGTTGCCGTCGCGGCACTGGACGGGCGCTTTTTCCGGCCTCCGCTGCCTGCCGGCCATGTGCTGCGGCCGCGTCTGTGCGAGCGCCTGAGTGCAGGTCTCGGTGGCAGGCTGTTGCTGGTCAGCGCGCCGGCAGGGTTCGGCAAGAGTTCATTGGCGGTGGAGTTTTGTCAGGGGTTGCCAGATCACTGGCAAAGCCTGTGGCTGGGCTTGAGTCTGCGGGACAGTGATCCCGGCCGTTTTCTTGAGCGCCTGCTCGAAGGTCTTCAGGACTACTTTCCACAACTGGGCAGCCAGGCGTTGGGGCTGCTGAAAATGCGCCAACGTCATCAACCGTTCGCTTTTGAAGAATGGCTGGACGGTTTGCTCGATGAACTGGCCGTGCACCTCTCACCCAACACGCCGCTGCTGTTGGTACTTGATGACTATCATCTGGCCCAGGGCCCGGTGCTCGATCGTTGTCTGCAGTTTTTCCTCAATCATTTACCCGATGGCCTGTTGGTCATGGTCACCAGTCGGCAGCGCCCGGACTGGCATCTGGCACGCCTGCGGCTGTCGCGGCAACTGCTCGAGTTGCATGAGCAGGATCTTCGGTTGACCCATGATGAAGCCCTGAGCCTGCTTGATCGACACAGCATTTCATTGCGTGGCGAGGCGCTGGAGAGTTTGATCCAGCGCAGCGAAGGCTGGGTGGCAGGGCTGCGCTTTTGGCTATTGGCGGCCTCCGAGGCGGGCAGTGAGGGGGCATTGCCCCAGTCGCTGTACGGCGGGGAAGGGCTGATTCGCGACTACCTGCTCGAAGAAGTCATCGATTGCCTGCCCGCCGAGGTGCAGTCATTCCTGTACGACACCGCGCCCCAGGAACGCTTTTGCAGTGAGCTGTGCGACGCTGTGCGCGAGGCTCATGACAGCGCCGAGATCCTGCGTTTCCTGCTGGCGCATCAGGTGTTTCTGGTGCCGTTGGACGAACACGGTCACTGGTATCGTTATCACCACCTTTTTTCCGATCTGCTGCGCAGCCGGCCCACCGCCCAGGCGATGGTACCGACGGCCAGTCTGCACCTGCGCGCCTGCCGCTGGTTCAACGCCCAAGGGCTGCTCGATGAGGCGGTGGAGCAGGCGTTGCGCGCCGGGCATCTGGATGTCGCGGCGAATCTGGTGCAAAACCTTTCTGAAGAGCAACTGCTGGCCGAGCAGAACGTCGGCATGCTGCTGCGCTGGAAAATGGACTTGCCCGATAGTCTGTTAATCAGCACGCCACGGTTGATCGTGCTCTACAGCTGGGCATTGGGGCTGGCCTGTCAACTGGACGCCGCCGAGGAGCTGGCCAGTCACCTGAGCCGCTTCCTGCCGGCACCGTCGGCTACTGCGCAAAAATCCATGCTGGCGCAATGGCTGGCCCTGAGCGGGATCATTGCCCGGGGGCGAGGCAATCGCGAGCTGACCATGCTCTATTGCACCGAAGCGCTGGATAGCCTGCCGGCCAAACGGTATGGGCAGCGACTGATGTGCCTGTCGACATTGTCCAATCTGGCGATTGCCGACAGCGACCTCTGGCGTGCGAGGGGGTTGAATCGTGAGTCCCTTGAGCTGGCGCAACGGGTCGGCAATCCGTTGTTTGAAGCGCTGGCCCATTACGACCGCGCCCGCGTGCTGCAAGCGCGCGGGGAGATTCTGCGTTCGCTGGACGAAGTTCGCCAGGGGCTGCAGCGCCTGCAAGGTTTATCCCCACAACGGCTTTATGCGGTGCGCGCGCGCCTGACCTTGTACGAGGGTTTTTTGCTGGCGCTGCGCTTGCAACCCCAGGCTGCGCGGGTGCGATTGCAAGCAGGGCTGGGTGAAGCCCGGGCCTGTCGCGACATCAGCGTATTGATCGGCCACTGCGTGATTGCCCGGCTGGAGGGCAACATCGGCGAATTCGCGAAGGCCTTCGCCGAACTTGCCGAGGCCGAGCGCCTGATGCACATCTGGGATGTCCCGCCGATCTACTATCTGGCGATGATTACCCAGGTCAAATGTGAACTCTGGCTGGCCCAGGGCCGCACCGATCTGGCTGAAGCCTGGCTCGCGAGATTGGGCCAGACCTACAATGGCGAACACCCGGCGGCTCCCCCGGAATTCCATCCGCAATTGCCGCTGCACATTGAGTTGCAACAGGCGGTGCTGGACATGATGAAGGGCCAGCTCATGCTCGCGGAGGGGCGCCTGGATGCGCTGCATGAACACGGTCAGCGCAGCGGCCGGCAGATGCTCAGCGTGATGGCGCTGAGTCAGAAAGTCGCACTGTTGTTGGCAAGCGGACGCGAACCCGAGGCCCGCAAGGCGCTGGCCCAGGCTTTGGAAGCGGCCGCCGGAGGCGTCCTGCAACCGTTTGACCGATTACTGGTCGAGCACCCGGACTGGCTGCGCGGGCAACTTCAACTCTGTGCGCCGACGGCCGTTGCGCAGAACCTCTTGGAAAAGCTCCCAGTCATGGCTTCCCGTTCGGTGGTGGAGTCATCGCCAGTCGCCGAACAACTCAGTACACGTGAGTTGGCCGTTCTGCGACTGATCGCACTGGGGTGTTCGAATCAGGAAATCAGCGAGCAGTTGTTCATTTCGCTGCATACCGTTAAAACCCATGCCAGCCATATCAACAGCAAGCTGGGGGTCGAGCGGCGTACGCAGGCGGTGGCGCGGGCGAAGGAGTTGGGGGTGTTGGTTTAGCATCGCAAGAACAGTCCCCCACAAAAACGAAAACGCCCCGGACGAGTCGGGGCGTTTTCATTTGTACATTCCGGCCTGCATGACAGGCTGGAATTTACTTACGTGACGAATCGTCAGGCTACCAAATCGTTAGCACCGAAGGTATTGACACCCACCAGCTGGATTTCGAAGTCCGAGCCCAGGTCGCCATTGACGTTGCCATAGAGCACATGGTCGACGAAGCGCAGTTGTCCTGCACCGGTGAAGTCATTCGCGCCGATAAAGCTGAAGCCGTTGAAACCAGCACTCAGCAAATTGGCGTCGAACTTCGTCAGATCGATTTTATCGCCTTGCAGGCTATTGAAGTCGGTGATGACATCGCGATTGGCGCCTGTGCCCATTTCGTTCACAGCACTGAACACAAACTTGTCCGCACCCGCGCCGCCGGTGAGGATGTCGGCGCCGAGGCCACCGTCCAGGACGTTGTTATTGGCATTGCCGGTGAGGGTGTTGTTCAGGTCGTTGCCCTGCGCGGTAAAGGCTCCGGTACCGAGCAATAGCACGTTCTCTACGTTGTGCAGGTTGCTCAGGTTCAGGTCGACGGTGTTGGTCTGGGCCGTGGCGTTGTAGAGAACGTAGAGCGTATCGGTGCCTTCATTGGCGTTTTCCTGGATCAGGGCCAGCTCGCCAGCCTGATCGAGACCGTAGTCGTCGTTGCCCTTACCGCCGATCAGGGTATCAAGACCCGCGCCGCCAACGAGCTGGTTGTTGCCATCGTTGCCGGTGATCACGTTGTCCAAAGCGTTGCCGATGCCATCGATGTTGGCCGCGCCGGTCAGTGCGAGGTTTTCCAGGTTGGCGCCCAGGGTGAAGGTCACCGAAGAACGCACAGTATCGATCTCGCTGGCCAGGGTGCTGGTCTCGACTACCACGTCGCGGATGTTGTCGACGATGTAGGTGTCGTTACCGGTACCTCCGGCCATGTAGTCGGCACCGATGCCGCCGTCCAGGATGTTGTCGCCGATGTAACCGTTGATCACGTTATTCAGGGCGTTGCCGGTGCCATTGAGGTTGGTACTGCCCACCAGGTTCAGGTTCTCGACGTTATTGCCCAGGGTGTAATCGATCAAGGAATAGACAGTGTCGATTTCGCTGGCCAGGGTGCTGGTCTCGACGACCACATCGCCGAGGTTGTCGACGCTGTAGCTGTCGTTGCCGGCGCCGCCGATCATCAGGTCGGCACCGAGGCTGCCATCGAGGACGTTGTCAGCACTGTTGCCGGTCAGGGTGTTGTTCAGATCATTGCCGAGTACGGTAAAAGCGCCGGCGCCGAGCAACAGCACGTTTTCGACGTTGTGCAGGTTGCTCAGGTTCAGGTCGACCGTGCTGGGCAGGCCCGTGGCTTGGACAGTGGCGGCGTAGGTGATGTAAAGGGTATCGGTGCCTTCGTTGGCATTTTCCTGGACCAGGGCCAGTTCGCCGGCCTGATCGAGGCCGTAGTCGTCGTTGCCCTTGCCACCGATCAGGGTGTCGAGACCGGCGCCGCCAACGAGCTGGTTGTTGCCATCGTTACCGGTGATCACGTTGTTTTGGGCGTTGCCGATGCCATCGATGTTGGCCGAACCGGTCAGCGTGAGGTTTTCCAGGTTGGCGCCCAGCGTGAAGGTCACCGCAGAGCGCACGGTGTCGATTTCGCTGGCCAGGGTGCTGGTCTCGCTGATTACGTCGCCGAGGTTGTCGACGACGTAGGTGTCGTTGCCGGCGCCGCCGATCATCAGGTCGGCACCTAGGCCGCCATTGAGGACGTTGTCAGCACTGTTGCCGGTCAGGGTGTTGTTCAGGTCGTTGCCCAGCGCGGTAAAGGCGCCGGTGCCGAGCAACAGCACGTTTTCGACGTTCTGCAGGTTGCTCAGGTTCAGGTCGACGACATCAGTCTGTGCCGTGGCGTTGTAGATAACGTAGAGCGTATCGGTGCCTTCGTTGGCATTTTCCTGGACGAGGGCCAGTTCGCCGGCCTGATCGAGGCCGTAGTCGTCGTTGCCCTTGCCGCCGATCAGAGTGTCGAGACCGGCACCGCCAACGAGTTGGTTGTTGCCATCGTTGCCGGTGATCACGTTGTCCGAAGCGTTGCCGATGCCATCGATGTTGGCCGCACCGGTCAGTGTGAGGTTTTCCAGGTTGGCGCCCAGGGTGAAGGTCACCGAAGAGCGCACGGTGTCGATTTCGCTGGCCAGGGTGCTGGTTTCGACAATCACGTCGCGGATGTTGTCGACGATGTAAGTGTCATTACCGGTACCGCCAGCCAGATAGTCGGCACCGATGCCACCGTCCAGAATGTTGTTGCCGGTATTGCCGATGATCACGTTGTTCAGGGCGTTGCCGGTGCCGTTGAGGTTGGCTGCGCCCAACAGTGTCAGGTTCTCGAGGTTACTGCCCAGGGTGTAATCGAGAGAGGACGAAACCGTATCGATTTCGCTGGCCAGGGCGCTGGTCTCGATGATCGCGTCGCCGAGGTTGTCGACGACGTAGGTGTCGTTGCCGGCGCCGCCGATCATCAGGTCGGCACCGAGGCCGCCATTGAGGAGGTTGTCAGCACTGTTGCCGGTCAGGGTGTTGTTCAGGTCGTTGCCCAGCGCGGTAAAAGCGCCGGTGCCGAGCAACAGCACGTTCTCGACGTTCTGCAGGTTGCTCAGGTTCAGGTCGACGACATCAGCCTGTGCCGTGGCGTTGTAGAGAACGTAGAGCGTATCGGTGCCTTCATTGATATTTTCCTGGACCAGGGCCAGCTCGCCGGCCTGATCGAGGCCGTAGTCGTCGTTGCCCTTGCCACCGATCAGGGTGTCGAGACCGGCGCCGCCAACGAGCTGGTTGTTGCCATCGTTGCCGGTGATCACGTTGTTTTGGGCGTTGCCGATGCCATCGATGTTGGCCGCGCCGGTCAGCGTGAGGTTTTCCAGGTTGTTGCCCAGCGTGTAGCTCACCGAAGAGCGCACAGTATCGATCTCGCTGGCCAGGGTGCTGGACTCGACGACCACGTCGCGGATGTTGTCGACGATGTAGGTGTCGTTACCGGTACCGCCAGCCAGGTAGTCGGCACCGATGCCGCCGTCCAGGATGTTGTTGCCGGTATTACCGATGATCACGTTATTCAGGGCGTTGCCGGTGCCGTTGAGGTTGGCTGCGCCCAACAGTGTCAGGTTCTCCAGGTTACTGCCCAGGGTGTAATCGAGGGAGGATGAAACCGTGTCGATTTCGCTGGCCAGCGTGCTGGTTTCGTTGATTACGTCACCGAGGTTGTCGACGACGTAGGTGTCGTTGCCGGCGCCGCCGATCATCAGGTCGGCACCGAGGCCGCCATTGAGGACGTTATCAGCACTGTTGCCGGTCAGGGTGTTGTTCAGGCCGTTGCCCAGCGCGGTAAAAGCGCTGGTGCCGAGCAACAGCACGTTCTCGACGTTCTGCAGGTTGCTCTGGTTCAGGTCGACCGTACTGGTCTGTGCAGTGGCGGCGTAGGTGATGTAAAGGGTATCGGTGCCTTCGTTGGCATTTTCCTGGACCAGGGCCAGCTCGCCGGCCTGATCGAGGCCGTAGTCGTCGTTGCCCTTGCCGCCGATCAGGGTGTCGAGACCGGCGCCGCCAACGAGCTGGTTGTTGCCATCGTTACCGGTGATCACGTTGTTTTGGGCATTGCCGATGCCATCGATGTTGGCCGAACCGGTCAGCGTGAGGTTTTCCAGGTTGGCGCCCAGCGTGAAGGTCACCGCAGAGCGCACGGTGTCGATTTCGCTGGCTAGGGTGCTGGTCTCGCTGATTACGTCGCCGAGGTTGTCGACGACGTAGGTGTCGTTGCCGGCGCCGCCGATCATCAGGTCGGCACCGAGGCCGCCATTGAGGACGTTGTCAGCACTGTTGCCGGTCAGGGTGTTGTTCAGGTCGTTGCCCAGCGCGGTAAAAGCGCCGGTGCCGAGCAACAGCACGTTCTCGACGTTCTGCAGGTTGCTCAGGTTCAGGTCGACGACATCAGTCTGTGCCGTGGCGTTGTAGATAACGTAGAGCGTATCGGTGCCTTCGTTGGCATTTTCCTGGACCAGGGCCAGTTCGCCGGCCTGATCGAGGCCGTAGTCGTCGTTGCCCTTGCCACCGATCAGGGTGTCGAGACCGGCGCCGCCAACGAGCTGGTTGTTGCCATCGTTGCCGGTGATCACGTTGTCTGAAGCGTTGCCGATGCCATCGATGTTGGCCGCGCCGGTCAGTGTGAGGTTTTCCAGGTTGGCGCTCAGAGTGAAGGTCGCCGAAGAGCGCACGGTGTCGATCTCGCCGACGAGGGTGCTGGTTTCAACAATCACGTCGCGGGTGTCGTCGACGATGTAGGTGTCGTTACCGGTACCGCCGGCCAGGGTGTCGGCACCGATGCCGCCGTCCAGGATGTTGTTGCCGGTATTACCGATGATTACGTTATTCAGGGCGTTGCCGTTGCCGTTGAGGTTGGCTGCGCCCAACAGTGTCAGGTTCTCCAGGTTACTGCCCAGGGTGTAATCGAGAGAGGACGAAACCGTATCGATTCCGCTGGCCAGGGCGCTGGTCTCGATGATCACGTCGCCGAGGTTGTCGACGACGTAGGTGTCGTTGCCGGCGCCGCCGATCATCAGGTCGGCACCGAGGCCGCCATTGAGGACGTTGTCAGCACTGTTGCCGGTCAGGGTGTTGTTCAGGTCGTTGCCGAGTACGGTAAAAGCGCTGGCGCCGAGCAGCAGCACGTTTTCGACGTTCTGCAGGTTGCTCAGGTTCAGGTCGACCGTGCTGGTCTGTGCCGTGGCGGCGTAGGTGATGTAAAGGGTATCGGTGCCTTCGTTGGCATTTTCCTGGACCAGGGCCAGCTCGCCGGCCTGATCGAGGCCGTAGTCGTCGTTGCCCTTGCCGCCGATCAGGGTGTCGAGACCGGCGCCACCAACGAGTTGGTTGTTGCCATCGTTGCCGGTGATCACGTTGTTTTGGGCGTTGCCGATGCCATCGATGTTGGCCGAACCGGTCAGCGTGAGGTTTTCCAGGTTGGCGCTCAGGGTGAAGGTCGCCGAAGAGCGCACAATGTCGATTTCGCTGGCCAGGGTGCTGGTTTCAACAATCACGTCGCGGATGTTGTCGACGATGTAGGTGTCATTACCGGTACCGCCAGCCAGGTAGTCGGCACCGATGCCGCCGTCCAGAATGTTGTTGCCGTTATTGCCGGTGATCACGTTGTTCAGGGCGTTGCCGGTGCCGTTGAGGTTGGCGCCGTCCAGCAGTGTCAGGTTCTCGAGGTTACTGCCCAGGGTGTAATCGATGAAGGAGTAGACCGTGTCGATCTCCGAGATCGACGTGCTCCGCTCAATGACCACATCGCCGGTGTTGTCGACGACATAGTTGTCATTACCTGCACCGCCATCCATGGTATCCGCGCCGGCCATGCCGTTGAGTAAATTACCCAGCGAGTTGCCAATCAGCGAGTCATCAAAAGCCGAGCCATAGGCGTTTTCAATCTTCGCGCCATAAGCAATCGCCAGCCCTTCATTGAAAGCATCGCCATTCGGGTCGGTGAACGCTTTGCCGATCTGGCTGAACTGACCTTCATTGAGGTTGATGCGCACTGCCGCCAACTGGTTGCTGGCGTCGATTGTGTCGTTCCCGCCGGCATCCCAGATGGTTTCGAACACCGATTGCGTGGGGGCCCACGAGTAAACGGTGTTCCCGGCCTGCCATTGGGTGTTGGCGCCATAAAGGCTTTGAATGGCGAGGATATCCAGCAGCATTGGGGTGGTGGGTTGGTACGAATAGGAGTCGTTGTAGCTCATGACCGTGAACCGCACGTCATCAAGCGATGGGTCCAGCACCAGCTTGTTGTCGGGGGTTGTGTCGAATGGATGCTTGAGACCCAGCGCATGACCGATTTCATGCACAAAGGTCAGGTAATCGAACGAGCCTTTGACGGGAGAAGGGTCATTGGTCGATGGGCCGATCCAGACGTCGCCACCCGCAGGGGTCGTGTCAGGGAAATAGGCCCAGGCGGCATACTTGCTGTCCATCCCGTAATAGCCGCCGAAGCGTAAGTCACCCACATTGACGACAGTTTCCTGAACGAGAGAGAACTGCACGTTGGCCACAGCGCTCCACCCCCCCAAGGCACTGGTGACAGCGCTTTGTTGTGCTCCAGTCAATGAGTAGCCGTTTTCATACTCATTCGATGGACTGTAGTCTCGGGCGAATAAGGAGCCCGTGCCAGCGAAGCTATAGGTCAGCATTGTTGGCGTGCCTTGCTCGTGCCAGCGCGGACCATACCAATGATCATCCGCGAGTAAGCTGTCGACGAACTTATTGCCGGTCATACTGGTAAACGAGGTAAACGAGTAGCTGAGAGGGCGTGGCATGGGACATTCCTAGATGAGGTCTGCGGCCCTTCCTGAGTGCGGCCGCTACAAAAAATACGATTTTGCATGAGAATCTATGAGTTTGATATCAAAAGGCCGCTACTTTTTATTTGGTGGCGTCAAATTGCTGACCTTGCGATCTGTATCGGCGAGTGACGTAGAATCGTGAAGCCGGAACTCCAGTGTTTGCTCAGGATTGCCCATGACCGTCATCGCTCCAACGCTCATCCGCGAAACCTTCCCCGTCGGCCCTTTGCAGTGCAACTGCACAATCATCGGCGACCCCATCACTAAAAAAGCCATCGTCGTCGACCCGGGTGGCAATCACGAGCTGATCCTGGCGCGGCTCGACGCCCTGGGCCTGAAGGTGGTCAGCATCATTCATACCCACGCACACCTCGATCACTTCCTCGCCTCCGGTCAGTTGAAGGAGAAAACCGGCGCAACCCTGCACCTGCATAAAGAAGATCAATTTCTCTGGGACAATCTGGAGATGCAGTGCCAGATGTTCGGTGTGCCTTACACCCCGGTGCCATCGCCGGATCGCTGGTTGGCCGATGATGAAGAGTTGGCGTGCGGGTGTGGCGTGGCGTTGCACACGCCGGGTCATACGCCAGGTTCCATGAGCTTTTGGTTTTCAGAGGCTAAGCTGCTGATTGCCGGTGACACGCTGTTCAAGCGTGGGGTAGGGCGCACGGATTTGTGGGGTGGTGATCAGGCAACACTCGTGCGATCGATCAAGCAGCGGTTGTATACCCTCGACGAAGAGGCAACCGTGGTGGCCGGGCATGGCCCGGACACCTGTCTGGGCGATGAAATGCGCGGTAACCCCTTTGTAAGAGCTTGAAGGGCTCTGACGGAATTTTTGTCATTGCCAGTGATCCAACGCCCGCAAAGGTTCATTGCTTAAGTCCGTTGCACCACAGAATGCAAAAAAAGTAGGAGCTCCTCCATGTTCACCTCGCGTCGTTTGATCGTTGTCGCTACTGCAGTGGCTCTGTTGTCCGGTTGTGCATCGCCGAACCCTTATGACAACCAGGGGCAGGCCGATGGCAGCTCCACGGGCATGAGCAAAACCGCCAAATACGGTGGCCTTGGCGCCCTGGCCGGTGCGCTGGCCGGTGCTGCCATCAGTCACGATAACCGTGGCAAGGGCGCGCTGATTGGCGCCGCCGTGGTGGGTGCTTCTGCCGCCGGTTACGGTTACTACGCCGACCAGCAAGAGAAAAAGCTGCGCGCCAGCATGGCCAACACCGGGGTTGAGGTGCAGCGCCAAGGCGATCAGATCAAGCTGATCATGCCGGGCAACATCACGTTCGCCACCGATTCGGCGAACATTGCCTCAAGCTTCTACCAGCCGCTGAACAACCTGGCGGGCTCGCTCAAGGAGTTCAACCAGAACCAGATCGAGATCGTCGGCTACACCGACAGCACCGGCAGCCGCCAGCACAACATGGACCTGTCCCAGCGTCGCGCCCAGAGCGTGGCGACCTACCTGACTTCCCAGGGAGTCAGCGGCGCCAACCTGTCGGCACGTGGTGCCGGGCCGGATAACCCGATTGCCAGCAACGGTGATACCAATGGCCGGGCACAGAACCGCCGCGTCGAGGTCAACCTGAAGGCGATTCCGGGCCAGCAATATGGTGGTCAGCAACAGCAAGGCACTGTCCAGCAGTACCCATGAGAGGCTGACCTCTCCCTGAAATGAAAATGCCCGATCCTTGAAGGATCGGGCATTTTTTGTGCCGCTTGTTCAGGCGATGAAAACTTCAGAATAAAAAAAGCCCTCGGACAATCACTCGTCCGAGGGCTTTTTGTGGTGCGCGAAACCTGATTACTTCTTCAGGCCGTAATGCTCATCGAGCATGCCCGGCGCGTTCGGGGCTTTGGGAGCGTAATCGCGAGGCGGTTCCTGATTGCGCGGCGGCGTCAGGCGTTCCCGTGGAGCCTGCACCGCGTCGGCGTGCAGGGCAGCCAGCAAGCGTTGGCGAGTCTGCTCGTCCAGGGCCAGACGGTTGGCGCCCTCGGCGAGATGATCCTGCACTTCCTGATAGCTCTGAGTCAGTTTCTTGACCAGGTTTGCAGTGCTGTTGAAGTGGGTGACCACCTCGTTCTGATAACTGTCGAAACGTTCCTGAATGTCATCCAGCTGACGTTGTGTGCTGCTCGGAGCGGCATTCGGCACCAGGCGAGCGATCAGGAATCCAATGGCGACACCCACAACCAGGGCAAGAGTCGGCAACAACCAAACTAAGAGCGAGTGTTCCACGAGTCCTTCCTCTATAAACGGCTTTGCTTTACGTTAACGGCTCGAACCTGCGCTGTATACCGCGATTCACTCGCAATAGATTGGCACAGACAATTTGCTAGACGAGTCGACCCGATTCGAGGTCACGGAGTTCCTTCCTTGCTTATGCGCGAAACCCCTGTAGTGATTGATGGCCCGGTCGGCCAACTGGAAGCACTGTACCTGGACAACGAGCAGCCGCGCGGCCTGGCGCTCATCTGCCATCCGAACCCGGTGCAAGGCGGCACCATGCTCAACAAAGTGGTCTCGACCCTGCAGCGCACCGCGCGCGACGCCGGACTGATCACCCTGCGCTTCAACTACCGTGGCGTCGGTGCCAGCGAAGGCTCCCACGACATGGGCAGCGGTGAAGTCGATGATGCCCAGGCTGTCGCGGAATGGTTTCGCGCCAGACACCCGGAATTGCCGCTGAGCCTGTTCGGTTTTTCTTTCGGCGGTTTTGTTGCAGCCAGTCTCGGCGGACGCCTGGAAGCCAAGGGCGAACAACTCAAGCATCTGTTCATGGTCGCGCCTGCTGTCATGCGTCTGGGCGATCAGGATCAACTGCCGCGACAAGGTACATTGACCCTGATCCAGCCGGAAACCGACGAAGTGATCGATCCGCAACTCGTTTACGATTGGTCCGAGGCACTCGATCGCCCCCATGAGCTGCTGAAAGTGGCAGAATGCGGACACTTTTTTCATGGCAAGCTGACCGATCTCAAGGATCTGATCCTGCCGCGTCTTTCGAATTGATTGCAGTCTGACAAGCGATTACCCATGACGACTCGTACCCGTATTCTCACCGGCATTACCACCACCGGCACGCCGCACCTGGGCAACTACGCCGGGGCTATCCGCCCGGCGATCCTCGCCAGCCGTGACAGCAATGCCGATTCGTTCTACTTCCTGGCCGACTACCACGCCCTGATCAAATGCGATGACCCGCTGCGCATCCAGCGCTCGCGTCTGGAAATCGCCGCGACCTGGCTGGCCGGTGGCCTGGACGTGGATCGTGTGACGTTCTATCGCCAGTCCGACATCCCGGAAATCCCGGAGCTGACCTGGCTGCTGACCTGCGTGGCTGCCAAGGGCCTGCTCAACCGCGCCCACGCCTACAAGGCGTCGGTGGACAAAAACGTTGAGACCGGCGAAGACCCGGATGCGGGCATCACCATGGGCCTCTACAGCTACCCGGTGCTGATGGCCGCGGACATCCTGATGTTCAACGCCCACAAGGTGCCGGTCGGCCGTGACCAGATCCAGCACGTGGAAATGGCCCGGGACATTGGCCAGCGCTTCAACCACTTGTTCGGCCAGGGCAAGGAGTTCTTCACCATGCCCGAAGCGCTGATCGAGGAGAGCGTCGCTACGCTGCCAGGCCTCGACGGTCGCAAAATGTCGAAGAGCTACGACAACACCATTCCGTTGTTCAGCAGCGCCAAAGAGATGAAAGACGCGATTTCGCGGATCGTGACCGACTCCCGTGCCCCGGGCGAAGCCAAAGATCCGGATAACTCGCACCTGTTCACCTTGTTCCAGGCCTTCGCTACACCGGCACAAGCCGACGAATTCCGCAGCGAATTGCTCCAGGGCCTGGGTTGGGGCGAGGCGAAGAATCGCCTGTTCCAGTTGCTGGACAACGAGTTGGGCGAGTCCCGCGAGCGTTATCACCAACTGATCGAGCGTCCGGCGGATCTGGAAGACATCCTGCAACACGGAGCGAAAAAGGCCCGTGCGGTGGCCACGCCGTTCCTCAACGAGTTGCGTGAAGCGGTCGGCCTGCGTTCTTTCGTCGCCCAGACTCAAGTTGCTGCCACCACCAAGAAGAAAGCCGCGAAAGCCGCGCGTTTTGTCAGCTTCCGTGAAGACGATGGCAGTTTCCGCTTCCGTCTGCTGGCGGCCGATGGCGAGCAACTGCTGCTGTCGCGCCACTTCGCCGATGGCAAAACCGCAGGTCAGGTGACCAAACAACTGCAATCCGGCCAGCCATTGGACGTACGCAGTGAAGACCTGAGCTTCAGCGTCTGGCTGGAAGGCGAGTGCGTGGCCGACAGCCCGGCCTTCGCCGACAGTGCTGCTCGCGATGCTGCCATCGGCGCATTGCGGGTTGCACTGACACCGGTTCAGGAATAAACAACGGTTCGGTCCGACCAAGGGCCGATTGCCATTCCCACGGGCCGTCGCTACAGTGACGGCCCGTTTTTGTTGCCTTGCTAACGAATTATGACGCCCCTAGAACGATACCAAGCTGATCTGAAACGCCCGGAATTCTTCCATGATGCTGCGCAGGAAACGGCAGTGCGTCATTTGCAGCGTCTGTACGACGATCTGGTCGCGGCCTCGCAGAACAAACCGGGCCTGCTCGGCAAACTGTTTGGCAAGAAGGACCAGGCGCCGGTCAAGGGCCTGTACTTCTGGGGTGGCGTGGGTCGCGGCAAGACTTACCTGGTCGACACCTTCTTCGAAGCGCTGCCGTTCAAGGAAAAGACCCGCACTCACTTCCACCGCTTCATGAAGCGCGTGCACGAAGAGATGAAGACGCTGGGCGGCGAGAAAAACCCGCTGACGATCATCGCCAAGCGCTTTTCCGACGAGACGCGAGTGATCTGTTTCGACGAATTCTTCGTCTCCGACATCACCGACGCCATGATCCTTGGCACGCTGATGGAAGAGCTGTTCAAGAACGGCGTGACCCTGGTCGCGACCTCGAACATCGTGCCGGACGGTCTGTACAAGGACGGCCTGCAACGTGCGCGCTTCCTGCCGGCCATTGCGCTGATCAAGCAGAACACCGAAATCGTCAACGTCGACAGCGGCGTCGATTACCGTCTGCGTCACCTCGAGCAAGCGGAGCTGTTCCACTTCCCGCTGGACGAAGCCGCCCAGGAAAGCCTGCGCAAGAGTTTCCGGGCCCTGACGCCGGAATGCACGGCTGCCGTCGAGAACGACGTGCTGATGATCGAGAACCGTGAAATCCGCGCCGTGCGCACCTGCGATGACGTGGCCTGGTTCGACTTCCGCGAACTGTGCGACGGCCCGCGCAGCCAGAACGACTACATCGAACTGGGCAAGATCTTCCATGCCGTGTTGCTCAGCGGCGTCGAGCAGATGAGCGTCACCACCGACGACATCGCCCGACGTTTTATCAACATGGTCGACGAGTTCTACGACCGCAACGTGAAGCTGATCATCTCTGCCGAAGTCGAGCTTAAAGACCTCTACACCGGCGGTCGCCTGACCTTCGAGTTCCAGCGCACGCTTAGCCGCTTGCTGGAAATGCAGTCTCACGAATTCCTGTCCCGGGCGCATAAGCCATAAGCGTCTCAAAATAGTAGGACATTCGGAAATTAAAAAAGGGCCTGCATCGCAGGCCCTTTTTTATAAGCGAAGATCCAAAGATCGCAGCCTTCGGCAGCTCCTACAGGGGCAAGGCGTACGCCATGCTACGCCGCCTGCTGAAACTGCTGCCGATACTGGTTCGGCGACAGTTCCGTGTGCTGGCGGAACAGCCGGGCGAAGAAGCTCGCATCGTCGTATCCGACTTCATAGCTGATGGTCTTGATGCTCTTGCGGCTGCCGGACAACAAGCCCTTGGCGGTCTCGATGCGCAGGCGTTGCAGGTAATGCAGCGGTTTATCGCCGGTGGCGGTCTGGAAACGTCGCATGAAGTTGCGGATGCTCATGCCGTGTTCGCGGGCCACGTCTTCGAAGCGGAATTTATCGGCGAAGTGTTCTTCGAGCCAATGCTGGATCTGCAGGATGATCACATCCTGGTGCAGTTTCTGCCCGCCGAAACCGATCCGCCCCGGCGCATAGCTGCGTTGTACTTCGTAGAGAATGTCGCGAGCCACGGCCTGGGCCACGTTGGCACCGCAAAAGCGCTCGATCAGGTAAATGTAGAGGTCGCAGGCCGAGGTGGTGCCGCCGGCGCAATACAGGTTGTCGGCGTCGGTCAGGTGTTTGTCCTGGTTGAGGTGGACCTGAGGGAAGCGCTCGGCGAAAGCATTGAAGAAGCGCCAGTACGTGGTCGCTTCCTTGCCGTTGAGCAGCCCGGCTTCGGCGAGCCAGAACACCCCCGTGGCCTCGCCACACAGCACTGCCCCGCGGGCGTGTTGTTCGCGCAGCCACGGCAGGACCTGTGGATAACGTTTGCAGAGCGTGTCGAAATCGTCCCAGAAGGCGGGAAGGATAATGACGTCGGCATTTTCCAGGCCGCCATCCACCGGCATGATCACGTCGCTGAAGCTGTTCACCGGTTTGCCGTCGGGGCTGACCAGCCGGGTTTCGAACGCCGGTGTCAGGCCGTGGCCCAGTTGTTTGCCATAGCGCAGGCTGGCCAGATGGAAGAAATCCTTGGCTTGCATGAGGGTGGAAGCGAAAACCCGGTCGATAGCCAGGATGCTGACGCGCCGCAAGGGCTTGGAGGCTTGGTTAGACATAATTCAACTTTATTCTTATAGGGGAAAGTGGTCACCAGACGGCTGGATCGTCTTATTTTTTGTCGGATGTGTCCAGTGTCCTGTATCGGAAGCGAGGCTTAGTCTCTGAAGATCAATTCCGTCTGACAATAACGACAGGTGACGCATGATCCCCAGAACCTTGTTCAGCTCCGAGCACGAACTTTTTCGCGACAGCGTGCGAACGTTCCTCGAAAAAGAGGCCGTGCCGTTCCATGGGCAATGGGAAAAACAAGGCTATATCGACCGCAATCTCTGGAACAAGGCGGGGGAGGCGGGGATGCTCTGTTCGCATCTGCCGGAAGAATACGGCGGGCTGGGGGCAGACTTTCTCTACAGCGCGGTGGTGATCGAGGAGGTCGGTCGTCTGGGGCTGACCGGGATCGGATTTTCTCTTCATTCGGACATTGTTGCGCCTTATATCCTGCATTACGGCAGTGAGGCGCTGAAACACAAATACCTGCCCAAGCTGGTGTCTGGCGAGATGGTCACTGCGATCGCCATGACCGAGCCGGGTGCTGGCTCCGACCTGCAGGGGGTGAAGACTACCGCAGTGCTGGAGGGCGACGAATACGTGATCAACGGTTCGAAGACTTTCATCACCAACGGCTTTCTGGCTGACCTGGTGATCGTCGTGGCCAAGACCGATCCGAAGGCGGGGGCGAAGGGCACCAGTCTGTTTCTGGTGGAGGCCAACACGCCGGGTTTCGCCAAGGGCAAGCGTCTGGAAAAGGTCGGCATGAAGGCTCAAGACACCTCGGAGCTGTTCTTCCAGGACGTTCGGGTGCCCAAGGAAAACCTGTTGGGCCAAGCGGGGATGGGCTTCGCTTACCTGATGCAGGAATTACCGCAGGAGCGCTTGACGGTCGCGGTGGGAGGCTTGGCGTCAGCCGAAGCGGCGTTGCAGTGGACGCTGGATTACACCCGTGAACGCAAGGCTTTCGGCAAGGCCATCGCCGACTTCCAGAACACCCGCTTCAAGCTCGCTGAAATGGCGACCGAGATCCAGATCGGCCGGGTTTTCGTCGATCGCTGCCTGGAACTGCATCTGCAAGGCAAGCTCGACGTGCCGACGGCGGCGATGGCCAAGTACTGGGGCACCGACCTGCAATGCAAGGTGCTCGACGAATGCGTGCAGTTGCATGGCGGTTACGGATTCATGTGGGAATACCCGATCGCCCGGGCATGGGCGGATGCGCGGGTGCAGCGGATTTATGCCGGGACCAATGAAATCATGAAGGAGATTATTGCGCGGTCGCTTTGAATCTCTGAAGGCTGAAAAGATCGCAGCCTGCGGCACAGCTCCTATGGGTGGATGTCAATCCATGTAGGCGCTGCCGCAGGCTGCGATCTTTTTTTAGATCACTGAAGATTACGGCGCAGGATTCGGCTGATCCTGGTGAATCGCCTCAATGCCTGCCAGCACTTCATCCGACAGCTTCAAATCGATGCTGGCAATGTTGCTGTCCAGTTGCTCAAGCGTCGTGGCGCCAATGATGTTGCTGGTTACGAATGGCTGTTGTGTGACGAACGCCAGCGCCATCTGCGCCGGGTCCAGGCCGTGTTGACGGGCCAGTGCCACGTAACGGCTGCACGCCGCTTCCGACTGCGGGTTGAAATAGCGGCTGAAGCGGCTGTAGAGGCTCAGGCGACCTTTGGGCGGACGCGCGCCACCTTCGTACTTGCCCGACAGAAAGCCGAACGCCAGTGGCGAGTAGGCCAGCAAGCCGCACTGTTCGCGGATGGCAATTTCCGCCAGGCCGACTTCGAAGCTGCGATTGAGCAGGTTGTAGGGGTTCTGGATGGATACCGCGCGGGGCCAGCCACGGGCTTCGGCGAGGGCAAGGAAGCGCATGGTGCCCCACGGGGTTTCGTTGGACAGGCCGATGTGGCGGATCTTGCCGGCCTTGACCTGCTCGTCCAGCGCTTCGAGGGTGTCCTCCAGTGGCGTCAGATTGGCTTCGATCTTGTGCTTGTAGCCGAGCTGACCGAAGAAATTGGTGCTGCGTTCCGGCCAGTGCAACTGATACAGGTCGATGTAGTCGGTTTGCAGGCGCTTGAGGCTGGCGTCCACGGCTTCGCGGATGTGTTGGCGGTTGTGCCGCAGGTTTTTGTCGCGAATGTAGTCGATGGTGTTGCCGGGGCCGGCGATCTTGCTCGCCAGGATCCAGTCGGCGCGATCGCCGCGACTTTTGAAGTAGTTGCCGATGTAGCGCTCGGTGGTGGCGTAGGTGTCGGCCTTGGGCGGCACCGGGTACATCTCGGCGGTGTCGATGAAATTGATCCCGGCGCCCTTGGCGCGTTCGATCTGGGCGAAGGCTTCAGCCTCACTGTTTTGCTCGCCCCAGGTCATGGTGCCGAGGCAGATGGCGCTCACGTTCAGATCGGTACGGCCTAGCTGGCGATAGTCCATCGGGTGCTCCTTGGGCAAAACAATCATAAAAGCAGGTTGAAATATTTTTCGCAATCTGCATAATTGCGCACCTCTTTCTGCAGTGGAAGTGATGCGCCGCCGCCGAAGAATCTTGCCGTTGAACGGACGCGCCGACCCGAGCCCCCGAAAGCGTCTGTATCCGGCTGCCTTTGACTTGTCAAAGTACGCACTATTCAGTAAGATCCGCCGTCTAATTTACAGGGCGGCCCCTGAGGCTATAAAGAATGAAAACTTTTACTGCTAAACCGGAAACAGTAAAGCGCGACTGGTTTGTCGTCGACGCTGCTGGTCAGACCCTGGGTCGTCTGGCCACTGAAATCGCGAGCCGTCTGCGTGGCAAGCACAAGGCTGAGTACACTCCTCACGTCGATACCGGCGACTACATCGTCGTAATCAACGCTGAGCAAGTACGTGTTACTGGCGCTAAAACCACTGACAAAATGTACTACTCCCACTCCGGTTTCCCGGGCGGCATCAAGTCGATCAACTTCGAAAAGCTGATCGCTAAAGCCCCTGAGCGCGTGATCGAGACCGCGGTCAAAGGCATGCTGCCTAAGAACCCGCTGGGTCGCGACATGTATCGTAAGCTGAAAGTCTATGCGGGCGCTGCTCACCCTCATACTGCTCAGCAGCCCCAAGAACTGAAGTTTTAACGGAATAGTTCATTATGTCGGCGACTCAAAATTACGGCACTGGCCGTCGCAAGACTGCAACCGCACGCGTTTTCCTGCGTCCGGGCACTGGTAACATCTCCATCAACAACCGTTCGCTGGATAATTTCTTCGGCCGCGAAACTGCCCGCATGGTAGTTCGTCAGCCGCTGGAATTGACTGAGACTGTCGAGAAGTTCGACATCTACGTCACCGTGATCGGCGGTGGTGTAAGTGGTCAAGCTGGCGCAATCCGCCACGGTATCACTCGCGCTCTGATGGATTACGACGAAACTCTGCGCTCTGCTCTGCGCAAAGCTGGCTTCGTAACCCGCGATGCTCGTGAAGTTGAACGTAAGAAAGTCGGTCTGCGTAAAGCGCGTAAGCGTCCGCAGTACTCGAAGCGTTAATTCGCTTTCACGTTCAAAAAGAACGCCCAGTTTCCTTGCGAAGCTGGGCGTTTTTTTATGGGCGCTATTTATCAACGAATTGCGCTGTGACAACTTGCCACATCCGCAGAGGCCCTATACTACAAGGCTTGGCAGTGGAGCCCTTCGGTAATTACCTTGTCAGAATTGGGGCTTTTCATTACCATTCGGCAAAATTTTTATAAGTTCAGATTTTTACTTAGTAGACGCCTGATTTAACAGGCCACAAAGCTGATGGGAGAGGACTGAATGAGCAATGACGGCGTGAATGCAGGCCGGCGTCGCTTCTTGGTAGCAGCCACATCCGTGGTGGGTGCTGCAGGAGCGGTGGGGGCTGCGGTCCCGTTCGTGGGGTCATGGTTTCCCAGTGCCAAGGCGAAAGCCGCAGGTGCACCGGTGAAAGTGAATGTCAGCAAAATCGAGCCAGGCCAGCAAATGATTGCTGAGTGGCGCGGTCAGCCGGTGTTCATCGTCCGCCGTACCGAGGAAATCCTGGGGAATCTGAAAAAGATTGAGGGCCAGCTGTCTGACCCCGCCTCCAAGAACTCGACGCAACCGACCTATGTCGACCCGCAGACGCGTTCGATCAAGCCAGAAGTCCTGCTGCTGATCGGCATCTGCACTCACCTGGGTTGCTCACCGACCTTCCGTCCGGAAGTGGCACCTGCCGATCTGGGCAAGGATTGGGTCGGGGGCTACTTCTGCCCTTGCCACGGTTCCCACTACGATTTGGCTGGCCGCGTCTACAAGTCGCAACCCGCGCCTTTGAACCTGCCAGTTCCCCCGCATTCCTATGAGACCGATGACATCATTGTCGTTGGCGTCGATACGGAGAAAGCGTGATGAGCAAGTTCATGGATTGGGTTGATGCGCGCTTCCCCGCGACCAAAATGTGGGAAGACCATCTCAGCAAGTATTACGCCCCGAAGAACTTCAACTTCTTCTATTTCTTTGGCTCCCTGGCGCTGCTCGTTCTGGTCAACCAGATCGTTACCGGTGTCTGGCTGACCATGAGCTACACCCCGTCGGCGGAAGAAGCATTCGCTTCCGTCGAATACATCATGCGCGACGTCGAGTACGGCTCGATCCTGCGTCTGCTGCACTCCACCGGCGCTTCGGCGTTCTTCATTGTGGTTTATCTGCACATGTTCCGTGGCCTGCTCTACGGTTCGTACCAGAAGCCGCGTGAGCTGGTGTGGGTGTTCGGCATGCTGATCTACCTGGCGCTGATGGCTGAAGCCTTCATGGGTTACCTGCTGCCGTGGGGCCAGATGTCCTACTGGGGCGCCCAGGTGATCATCTCTCTGTTCGGTGCGATCCCGGTCATCGGTAACGACCTGACCCAGTGGATCCGTGGTGACTACCTGATTTCCGGTATTACCCTGAACCGTTTCTTCGCCTTGCATGTGGTTGCCTTGCCGATCGTGATCCTCGGCCTGGTGGTGCTGCACATTCTGGCGTTGCACGAAGTCGGTTCGAACAACCCGGACGGCGTGGACATCAAGAAGCACAAAGACGAAAACGGCGTACCGCTGGACGGCATTGCCTTCCATCCGTACTACACCGTGAAAGATATCGTCGGCGTAGTGGTGTTCCTGTTCATCTTCTGCGCGATCGTGTTCTTCTTCCCGGAAATGGGCGGCTACTTCCTCGAGAAACCGAACTTTGAAGTGGCGAACGCTTTCAAGACCCCTGAGCACATCGCTCCGGTCTGGTACTTCACGCCGTTCTACGCGATTCTGCGGGCAGTTCCGGACAAGCTCCTGGGTGTTGTTGCCATGGGTGCTTCGATTGCCTTGCTGTTCGTCCTGCCCTGGCTTGACCGTAGCCCGGTCAAGTCCATGCGCTACAAGGGCTGGCTGAGCAAGATCTGGCTCTGGGTATTCTGCATCTCCTTCGTGATTCTTGGCTGGCTGGGCGTCATGGCGCCTACCCCGGAACGTACGTTGCTGTCGCAGGTTTGTACCTTCCTGTACTTCGCCTACTTCATTCTGATGCCGTTCTACACCAGGCTCGAGAAGACCAAACCGGTTCCGGAAAGGGTGACTGGCTGATGAAAAAACTATTTGCTGTACTGATTCTTGCTGCTCTGCCAGCACTGTCCTTCGCGGCCGAACACGGCGGCCCAGAGCTGGAAAAAGTCGACATCGACGTTTCCGACAAGGCTGCCATGCAGGATGGCGCACGTACGTTCGCCAACTATTGCATGGGCTGCCACAGTGCCAAGTTCCAGCGTTACGAGCGTGTCGCCGATGACCTGGGCATTCCTCACGAGCTGATGCTCGAGAAGCTGGTGTTCACTGGCGCCAAGATCGGCGACCACATGAGCATCGGCATGCAGCCGGCTGACGCCAAGACCTGGTTTGGTGCAGCGCCACCCGACCTGACACTGGTGGCTCGCGTTCGTGGCACCGACTGGCTCTATGGCTACCTGCGTTCGTTCTATGAAGACCCGTCGCGTCCATGGGGCGTGAACAACAAGGTGTTCCCGAACGTCGGCATGCCTAACGTTCTGGTCGGCTTGCAGGGTCGCCAGGTGGTAGGCTGTAAACAGGTTCAAATCGTCGAAGGCGGCAAGAAGCAATTCGATCCGCTGACCGGTACCGCTTTGACTCATGAAGCCTGCGATCAGCTGACTGTATTGCCGAAAACCGGTACGCTGACCGAAGAGCAGTTCGACGAGAAGGTCAAGAATCTGGTGACTTTCCTGGCCTACTCGGCCAACCCGGTGAAGCTGCAGCATCAGCGCATCGGTACCTATGTGTTGCTGTACCTGGCGTTCTTCTTCGTATTCGCTTACTTGCTCAAGCGTGAATACTGGAAAGACGTCCATTGATAACGTTGTAAGCCATTGCTGTTAATCGCGCGCGCCCAGGGGCGTCTCTGAAGGTGTAACGAGTCTGGCGAGCCAGGCGTTACGGGAGGCGCCCTCTGGGCGCGCGTGTTTTTCCGTTTCCGATAATTTCAACAAGCGAGGAGGACCGCCATGGGCGTGACCAATCGGTTGGCCTGTTACTCCGACCCCGCCGACCACTATTCCCACCGAGTGCGCATCGTACTTGCAGAGAAGGGTGTCAGCGCCGAGATCATTTACGTGGAGGCTGGTCGTCAGCCGCCTAAACTGATTGAAGTGAACCCTTACGGAAGCCTGCCCACCCTGGTCGATCGTGACCTGGCGTTGTGGGAGTCGACCGTGGTGATGGAATATCTGGATGAGCGTTACCCGCATCCGCCACTGCTGCCGGTTTATCCCGTGGCGCGTGCCAACAGTCGTCTGCTGATTCATCGCATTCAGCGTGACTGGTGTGGCCTGGTGGATCTGATTCTGGATTCGCGGACCAAGGAAGCAGCTCGCGTGGTGGCTCGTAAAGAGCTGCGCGAAAGCCTGACAGGCGTGTCGCCGCTATTCGCCGACAAGCCGTTTTTCCTCAGTGAGGAACAAAGTCTGGTGGATTGCTGCCTATTACCAATACTCTGGCGATTGCCGATTCTGGGTATAGAACTGCCGCGGCCTGCCAAGCCGCTGCTTGATTACATGGAGCGTCAGTTTGCGCGTGAGGCTTTCCAGGCGAGTCTGTCTGGTGTCGAACGCGATATGCGCTAAGGCTTAAGGAGCCGCTATGAACTCCAGTCGACCTTATCTGGTCCGCGCGCTCTATGAGTGGATTGTGGACAACGATTGCACCCCGCACATGCTGGTCAATTCCGAGTATCCGTCGGTACAGGTGCCTCAGGGTTTTGCCAGTGACGGGCAGATTGTCCTGAACGTATCCCCGGCAGCCGTGCGTCATTTGCACATGGATAACGAGGCGGTCAGTTTCGAAGGGCGCTTCGGTGGCGTGCCGCACACCCTGTATGTGCCTATCGCGTCGATCCTGGGTATTTACGCTCGGGAGAACGGCCAAGGCATGGTGTTCGATATGGAATCGCCTCTGGACGACGAGGAAGAGATCGAGCCGGATGATGATATCCCGCCACCCGACAGCGAGCCGCCGCGTCCCAGTGGTCGGCCGAGTTTGAAGGTGGTGAAGTAATAAAAAAGGCGATCCGGATGGATCGCCTTTTTTATTGCTGCAGGAGGGATGTATCAGTCGATGTACTCAAACAACTTCACAATCTTCTGCACGCCGGAAACGCCTTGCACCAGATTGGTCGCCTGCGCCGCTTCCTGCTTGGTCAGCAGGCCGAGTAGATAAACGATGCCGTTTTCGGTCACAACCTTGATGCGCGAGCCCGGGATGGAAGGATCGGTGAGCATCTGGGTTTTGATCTTGGTGGTCAGCCAGGTGTCGTTCTGGCGCGCCAGCAGCGAGGAGGGCTGCAGCACTTGCAGTTCGTTATGCACCTTCTTCACACGCTGAACGGAGGCGGCGACCTGTTCGGCCTTGGCCTTGAGGTCGGCGCGCGGGGTTTGTCCGGCCAGCAGCACCACGCCGTTGAAGCTGGTGACAACGATGTGCGAGTCGTTATCCAGGGCTGGATCGGCCTTGGCAATGTTCACGCCGACCTTGGTATCGATCAGAGAGTCGTCGATTTTGCTGCCGAAGGTGCGGGTACCACGGTCATCGTCGATCGGCGCTTCACGGCTGGCGTTAACCACCGAGGTGCAGCCGCTGATGCCGAGGCACAGGGTCAAGGCCAGAAGGCCTAGGCGATTAGGGGTCATTCTTCACTCCCGAACAGTTGGCTGTCGATCAAATCGCAAAGGCAATGGATCGCCAGCAGGTGGACTTCCTGAATACGTGCAGTGACATTGGCCGGTACGCGAATCTCGACGTCCTCCGGCAAAAGCAGTGACGCCATGCCGCCGCCATCACGACCCGTCAATGCTACGACAATCATTTCGCGATCATGTGCGGCCTGGATCGCTTGAATAATGTTCGCCGAGTTGCCGCTGGTGGAAATGGCCAGCAATACGTCACCCGGTTGACCGAGGGCGCGGATCTGTTTGGAGAAGATTTCGTTGTAGCTGTAGTCGTTGGCGATCGAGGTGATCGTCGAGCTGTCGGTGGTCAGTGCGATGGCCGGCAGGCTCGGGCGCTCGCGCTCGAAGCGGTTGAGCAGTTCGGACGAGAAGTGCTGTGCGTCACCGGCGGAACCGCCGTTGCCGCAGGACAGCATTTTGCCCTCGTTGAGCAGGGCGTTGACCATGACCTGGCTGGCTTGCTCGATGTGCGGTGCAAGTACGTCCATCGCCTGTTGCTTGGTGTCGATACTGGCCTGAAAAAGCTGGCGAATTCGCGATTGCATGTCCATCTGTGTGACCTTAATTAGCGCGGCTACTCGGCACATGAATGTGCAGCCCGCAAAGCAAAGAGCAAAAATGTTGGGTGAAGGTGTCCGGTTCGGGGCGCAAGCGATCAGCTGTCGAAGGCATTCTGCAACCAGTTCAACTGATCAAGGTTGCTGTCGATGGCAACCACGTCGAAGCGGCAAGGGGAATTGGCCCAACGCGACTCGCGCTGAAGAAAATACTGCGCGGCGAAAATCAGTTTCTGCCGTTTGCGCCCATCGATGCTATCGAGCGCGCCACCCCATTGGGTGTTCTTTCTGTAGCGGACTTCGACGAATACTACTGTATCGCCATCAAGCATGACCAGATCAAGCTCGCCGCGTTTACATAACCAGTTCTGCGCCAGCAGGCGCAGACCTTGTTGCTGAAGATGCTCGAGCGCATGGCGCTCGGCATCCTTACCGCTTTGCTGGCGTGACCTGTCGGGCATCAGCGCGAGGTGTCCGGCAGGCGTTGAACCTGACCGTTGACGAACTCTGCCCATGGCAACTGACGCACGACCCGTTGATTCTGAGTCATGCCCAGGCTGCCCGATTGACCTTCGATGCGGCTGTCCGGCAAGGCCTTGAGTTGCCCCAGGCGTGGTGCCAGGCGATAGGCGTCAACGCCCATCGCGTATAGACGACCCAGGCTGCCAGCGGCTTGTGGCCATTGTGCGGTGACCTGTTTACGCAGCGGGTCGTTGGCATCCAGCAGCCATGGAGTTTCGCAGAAGCGAATACCGTTCATGTCGTTGTACTGGTTCTGGTCGCCGCTGGCGCTGAACACGTGGGAGGTGGCGTAAACCGGCACGTCACCCGCGTACTGGAAGTTCAGGGTCGGTTTGATCTGTTGAGCCTGTTGCGGCGTCGCGGCCAGGAAGATGAACTCGATATCCTGACGACGCGAAGGCTGGGCGGCTACCTGCGAGCCAACGGTGTTTTGCAGGCTCTTGGCGCGGCCTTCGCTCTGGCGCAGCTGGAACATGTCGGCAATTTGCTGGGCCAGTTGCACCGGTTGGTCGACGCGCTCGGTCGCGACAATGCTGCCGCCGTTGGCTTGCCAATCCTGGCTGAATGCTCTGAGTACGCGGTCACCCCATTCGCCTTTCGGCACCATGATGGCGGCGCGATGCAAGCCATCGGCGCGCGCACGACGGGACACTTCGCGGGCTTCGTCTTCAGCGGCAAGGCCGAATTGGAACAGCTGGGCCGGACCTTGTTCGCCTTCGCTGTAGTTCAGCGCCAGGGTGGTGATCGGCAGTTGTGGGCGAGCGCTGAGCTGCTTGACCAGCGGTTTTTCCAGCGGGCCGATGACCAGTTGCACGCCATCGGCCTGGGCCTTGCGATAGAAATCGTCCAGCGACATCCGCGGCGGCACAGTGGTCATTATCGAGCTGTCATAAAATACGATGGCTGGCGGATTCTGCCCGGCTTGTTGCGCCTGGTAGTGAGCAGCCACGATACCTTCACGCAGTGCCTTGCTGGCAGCCGCCAGCGGGCCATCTGCTTGAGGCAGCAGCACGGCGATTTTGCTCAGGGGCTGGCTGGCCAGATCCTTGAGTTTGGTCAGTGGCAACGGCAGCTGGATGGCGGCCGGATGCTTTGGATTGTTCGCGCGCCAGTTGTCGATCGCGGCTTGCTGCTGTTCCAGGGTGCCGGCTGTTTTCACTGCTCGGGCCAGGCTCAACCAGCCGCCGAGGTCGTCGTCGGTGGTCGGCTGCAGTTGATCGGTCGGCAGTGAAGCGATCAGGGTCCAGATCGCTTCGTGGTTTTTGCTCGCAGCTTGATCGCTCAGCATGGGGGCGATGAAAATGCGCTCCCGTGCGGCGGCCAGGGTCTGGCCGTCGGCCTCAAGGGCGCGGGCATGGACGGTGCCGGTGCGAACCTGTTGTTCGGCTGGCAGTTCGCTCAGGCGTTGCAGGCTCGGATGGCTCAGGGCCGTCAGCGCCGCTTTGGGCTGATTGCGCACCATGGCCAATTCAGCCGCCAGGGTGCTGGCGAAGACCTGTTGGCCAGGCTTGAGTTGTTCCATCGGTACTTGTTGCAGGATTTGCGCGGATTGGCCGGCATTGCCCTGACGATAAGCCAGGTCTGCCGCGCTCAAGCGCAGCAAGGCTGCCTTGTCCGGCGTTTTACTTTGAGCGGCCTGTTCGAGCAGTTGCTCGATACTGGCATCCGGGGTCCGTGGTAGTTCGCCAAGGCTGGAGGAGGGCGAGCTGGCGCAAGCCGCCAGCAAGGCAGCGAGGCAGAGGGCAGAGAACAGCCGCAGGCAAGCGATCATGTAAGTGTTCCTGATACTCGATCAAATAAGCGTGGAATTGTACCCAAGCGCTGGCCGGGGCGCGATGTTACTGGCGTGAATCGATCAATTTAGCTCGTGCAAATGTTGCGGCACTGCACAAAAGGCTGGAAAACCGAGAGTTGCTTGCAGGTATCGCGAATGTCGCTACGCGCTACAATGGCGGCTTTTACCGATCATGAGGTGTGCGCTTTGACTGCTCCAGGTGCTTTGAATTCCGCTGCTGGCTCGCTTTATGTGGTGGCGACGCCCATCGGCAACCTGGACGACATCAGTGCGCGTGCGCTGAAGATCCTGCGTGAGGTTTCGTTGATTGCTGCCGAAGACACTCGCCATTCCCAGCGATTGATGCAGCACTTCGGTATCCCCACGCCGCTGGCGGCCTGCCATGAACACAACGAGAGGGATGAAGGCAGCCGCTTTATCACTCGCTTGCTCGCTGGCGACGATGTGGCATTGATCTCCGATGCCGGGACGCCGCTGATTTCCGATCCGGGTTATCACCTGGTGCGTCAGGCCCGTGCCGCAGGGATCAATGTGGTGCCGGTTCCGGGTGCCTGTGCATTGATTGCGGCACTCTCGGCGGCGGGGTTGCCATCGGACCGTTTCATCTTCGAAGGGTTTCTACCGGCCAAGGCTGTCGGCCGGCGCGCTCGCCTGGAACTGATAAAAGAAGAGCCGCGCACGCTGATTTTTTATGAAGCTCCACACCGCATCCTTGAATGCCTGCAAGACATGGAGCTGGTATTCGGCGCCGATCGTCCGGCATTGCTGGCGCGCGAGCTGACCAAGACCTTCGAAACCCTTAAAGGCTTGCCGCTGGCCGAGTTGCGCGAGTTCGTCGAATCGGACAGCAACCAGCAGCGCGGCGAGTGCGTGGTGCTGGTCGCTGGCTGGTCTGCTCCCGAGACTGAGGACGCTGTCAGCAGCGAAGCCATGCGTATTCTCAACCTGCTGCTCGAAGAGATGCCGCTCAAGCGTGCGGCGGCATTGGCGGCGCAAATTACCGGCGAGCGCAAGAATGTGCTCTATCAGGTTGCGCTGGATAAGCAGAAGGGCGAGTAAAAAAGCGACGCGCAGCGCCGGCCAGAGGCTTTTAGAGCTTGTTCTTCGGCCGCTCTGCCGTTAACCTTCGCGGCGGAGAGTCGATCGGACAGTCGCTGCCCTCTATGAAAATTAGGGGGGGGAGGAAAGTCCGGGCTCCATAGGGCGAAGTGCCAGGTAATGCCTGGGAGGCGTGAGCCTACGGAAAGTGCCACAGAAAATAACCGCCTAAGCGCTTCGGCGCCGGTAAGGGTGAAAAGGTGCGGTAAGAGCGCACCGCACGTCTGGCAACAGTTCGTGGCTAGGTAAACCCCACTTGGAGCAAGACCAAATAGGGTCCCAAGGCGTGGCCCGCGCTGGGACCGGGTAGGTTGCTAAAGATGTCCAGTGATGGCCATCGTAGACGAATGACTGTTCAAGACAGAACCCGGCTTACAGATCGACTCTCCACCTTTTTTCTTCTCTGCTTCAATCATTGGCAGCGATATGCGTAATGGCAATTTCCCTCCCTGCTGAATCAATAGCAGAAGCGCTTTTGTAATACCGAAAAAATCTTACTCTTAACAAACTACTTTAACTTCTGAACGCAGCCTTCTGTGCTGACTCAAGTTATTGAACAAATTCACCCGTCAGATTCTCGTTTCCCCTCCTTTTACGCTCCTAAATCTCCGTTCTGTAAGGCTTTTCCTTCTATCCGCGCCTTGACGGTGTGGTGGGCGCATTCCTATAGTGTGCGCAAGTGGCGGAAAGTGGCATGAAGTGGGTTTTTTGAGCGCAAAACGCTAATATTTGGAGAAACGCTGACGTGTTTCGCGGAGCTAACGCTATCAGTCTCGATGCAAAGGGCCGTCTCGCCATGCCGAGCCGGTACCGTGACGAGCTCGTTTCGCGTAGTTCCGGTCAATTAATCGTCACCATCGATGCCGTTGATCCGTGTTTGTGTGTTTATCCCCTCGATGAGTGGGAAATTATCGAAACCAAACTGCGCGCACTGCCTTCGCTTCGCGAAGAAAACCGCCGCCTGCAACGTTTACTGATTGGTAATGCCGTCGACCTCGAGCTCGATGGCAGTGGTCGTTTTCTGGTCCCGCCGCGTCTTCGCGAATATGCCAAGTTGGATAAGCGCGCAATGTTGGTAGGCCAACTGAACAAGTTCCAATTGTGGGACGAGGATGCCTGGAATGCGGTTTCTGCCGCTGACCTGGCTGCTATTCAACAACCGGGCGCCATGCCTGATGAACTGCGTGATTTGATCCTGTGACTATTGATAGCGGCTTTAACCACATCACCGTACTGCTTGACGAAGCCGTCGAGGCTCTCGCCGTACGTCCTGATGGCTGCTATCTGGACGGCACGTTCGGACGCGGCGGACATAGCCGGTTGATCCTCAGCAAGCTCGGGCCCGATGGTCGGTTGCTCGGGTTCGACAAAGATCCTCAAGCGATTGCCACCGGGCAAACGCTAGCGGCCGAAGACGGCCGCTTTGTCGTTGTACAGCGCAGCTTTGCCGAGCTCGGTTCGGAAGTCGCCGAACGCGGTCTGGCCGGCAAGGTCAGCGGTGTTCTGCTTGACCTGGGCGTGTCTTCGCCTCAGCTCGACGACCCTGAGCGCGGCTTCAGTTTTCTCAACGACGGCCCGTTGGACATGCGCATGGATCCGTCCCGCGGGATCAGCGCCGCCGAGTTCGTCAATACCGCGCCGGTGGAAGAAATCGCCCGGGTGTTCAAGGAATACGGCGAAGAGCGTTTCTCCGGCCGCATGGCGCGTGCCGTGGCCGAACGTCGTGACATCAAGCCGTTCGAGCGCACTGCCGATCTGGCAGAAGTGCTGAAAGTCGCCAACCCTGCATGGGAAAAGGGCAAGAACCCGGCGACCCGTGCATTCCAGGGGCTGCGTATTCACGTCAACAACGAACTGGGCGATCTGGAAACCGGTCTCGAAGCCGCGCTGGAGTGCCTGGAAGTCGGCGGTCGTCTGGTAGTGATCAGCTTCCACTCGCTGGAAGACCGCATCGTCAAACTGTTCATGCGCAAACTGGTGAAAGGCGAGGCTGATAACCTGCCGCGCAATTTGCCGGTCCGTCACGTCGCCTTCGAACCGAAAATCAAAGTCCATGGCAAAGCGCAGTCCGCCTCCGAGGCCGAACTCAAAGCCAACCCACGTTCTCGTAGCGCCATCATGCGCGTCGCGGAGAAGTTGCGGTGAGCAAGCTTTTCGCCAAACCACTTCCCGGCGGAAGCTTTTTCATGCTGCTGCTGTTTATCGGTGTGCTCGTATCGGCCATCGGCGTGTCCTATAGCGCCCACTGGAACCGTCAGCTGTTGAATTCGCTGTACAACGAATTGAGCGTGCGCGACAAGGCGCAGGCGGAGTGGGGCCGGTTGATTCTCGAACAAAGCACCTGGACCGCCCACAGCCGTATCGAAGTGTTGGCGACCGAGCAGCTGAAGATGCGCATTCCTGGCGCTGCTGAAGTGCAGATGGTGGCGCCATGATGAAACTCGAAGGCGCACTCTTCCCGTGGCGGTTCCGTCTGGTGCTGGGCTTGCTCGGCATCATGGTGGCGGCGATTTCCTGGCGCATCATTGATCTGCAAGTGGTCGACCGTGACTTCCTTAAAGGTCAGGGCGACGCGCGCAGTGTTCGTCATATTCCGATTCCGGCTCACCGTGGTCTGATCACCGACCGTAACGGCGAGCCGTTGGCCGTGAGTACCCCGGTCACCACCCTGTGGGCCAACGCCAAGGAAATGCAGCTGGCCAAAGAGAAATGGCCGGCACTGGCGGCTGCCCTGGGGCAGGACCCCAAAGCCCTGGCCGAACGTCTCGAAGCCCAGGCCAACAAAGAATTCATTTACCTGGTGCGCGGGCTGACCCCCGAGCAGGGCCAGGCTGTGCTCGATCTGAAAGTGCCGGGCGTCTATGGCATCGAAGAGTTCCGGCGTTTCTACCCGGCCGGTGAAGTCACTGCCCACATGGTCGGCTTTACCGACATCGACGATCACGGGCGCGAAGGCGTCGAGCTGGCCTACGACGAATGGCTGGCCGGGGTGCCCGGCAAGCGACAGGTCATCAAGGACCGGCGCGGCCGGCTGATCAAAGATGTCCAGGTCACCAAAAACGCCAAGGCCGGCAAGCCCTTGGCGTTGTCCATTGACCTGCGCCTGCAATACCTGGCCAACCGCGAGCTGCGCAACGCGATCATCGAGAACGGCGCCAAGGCCGGTAGCCTGGTGATCATGGACGTGAAGACCGGCGAGATTCTCGCCATGGTCAACCAGCCGACCTACAACCCGAACAACCGTCGCAACCTGCAACCGGCGATGATGCGCAACCGCGCAATGATCGACGTGTTCGAGCCGGGTTCGACCATGAAAGCGATCTCCATGAGCGCCGCGATCGAAACCGGGCGCTGGAAACCGAGCGACACCGTCGAGGTGTACCCGGGCAGCTTGCAGATTGGTAAATACACCATCAAGGACGTATCCAAGACCGAAGGTCCGGTGCTCGACCTGACCGGTATCCTGATCAATTCCAGTAACGTCGGCATGAGTAAGGTCGCGTTCGATATCGGTGGCGAAACGATTTTCCGTCTGGCACAGAAAGTTGGCCTCGGCCAGGACACCGGCTTGGGTTTCCCGGGTGAGCGCGTCGGCAACCTGCCGAACTACCGCGAATGGCGCAAGGCTGAAACCGCCACGCTGTCCTACGGCTACGGTATTTCCGTGACCGCGATCCAGTTGGTCCACGCCTTCTCGGCCCTGGCCAACAATGGTCGCCTCGCGCCGTTGACCCTGATCAAAACCGACAAGGCGCCGCAAACCACTCAGGTGCTGCCGGAAGCCGTCGCGAAAACCATGCAAGGCATGCTGCAACAAGTGATCGAAGCCCCGCGCGGCGTATTCCGTGCGCAGGTGCCGGCGTATCACGTGGGCGGCAAGTCGGGTACTGCGCGTAAGACGTCGGTCGGAACCAAAGGCTACGCCGAGAACTCCTACCGCTCGCTGTTCGCCGGTTTCGGCCCGATGAGCGACCCGCGTTACGCGATCGTGGTGGTGATCGACGAACCGACCAAGGCCGGTTACTTCGGTGGTCTGGTATCGGCGCCGGTGTTCAGCAAAGTGATGTCCGGGACCTTGCGCCTGATGAACATCACCCCGGACAACCTGCCAGCCACTCAACAAGCGAACGCCGCACCGGTCGTTCCGCTGAAAGCTAATGGAGGGCGCGGCTGATGTCGCTGAGCCTGAACAAGATTTTCGCCCACGCCGGCCATGATCTATTGATCCGCGAATTGGCGCTGGACAGCCGTAACGTACGGGCAGGTGATTTGTTCCTTGCGGTCCCTGGTGGCAAGTTCGACGGTCGTGCGCACATCGCCGACGCCTTGCAGCGCGGTGCTGCCGCCGTGGCTTATGAAGTCGAAGGCGCGACCGTGCTGCCGATTACCGACGTGCCGCTGATTCCGGTCAAAGGCCTGGCGGCGCAGCTCTCGGATATCGCCGGGCGCTTTTACGGCGACCCGAGCCGTCACATGAACCTGATCGGCGTGACCGGCACCAACGGTAAAACCAGCGTGACCCAATTGGTCGCGCAAGCCCTCGATTTGCTCGGTCAACACTGCGGTATCGTTGGCACTCTGGGCTCCGGTTTCCATGGCGCGCTGGAAAGCGGCTTGCACACCACGCCGAACCCGATTGCGCTGCAAGCAACCCTCGCCGACCTGAAAAAGGCCGGTGCCAAAGCCGTGGCCATGGAAGTCTCTTCCCATGGGCTGGATCAGGGTCGTGTAACCGCGCTGGCCTTCGATGTGGCGGTGATGACCAACCTGTCGCGCGATCATCTGGATTACCACGGCACCATGCAGGCCTATGGCGAAACAAAGGCCAGGTTGTTTGCCTGGAATGATCTGAAGTGCCGGGTGGTCAACCTCGACGACGATTTTGGCCGGCAACTGGCGGCTGATGAGGGTGAGTCGCGGCTGATCACTTACAGCCTGGAAGACTCCCGCGCTTACCTGTATTGCCGCGAAGCGCAGTTCAGTGACGAAGGCGTGCGCGCCACGCTGGTTACGCCGCAGGGCGAACACCATTTGCGCAGCACCTTGCTCGGCCGTTTCAACCTGAGCAACGTGTTGGCCGCGGTCGGTGCCTTACTCGGTCTCGACTACGCGCTGGACGAAATCCTCAACGTGCTGCCGAAACTCGAAGGCCCGGCCGGTCGCATGCAGCGTCTGGGCGGCGGCACTCAGCCGTTGGTGGTGGTCGATTACGCCCACACACCGGATGCGCTGGAAAAAGTCTTGATGGCCCTGCGTCCTCACGCCAAAGGCCGGTTGCTGTGCCTGTTCGGTTGCGGCGGTGATCGCGATCGCGGCAAGCGTCCGCTGATGGCTGAAGTGGTCGAGCGTCTGGCCGATGGTGTGCTGGTCACCGACGACAACCCGCGCACCGAAGACCCCGCCGCGATTTTCGACGACATCCGTGCCGGTTTCACCGCTGTGGATAAAGTCACCTTCGTCGCCGGTCGTGGCCAGGCGATTGCCCGGTTGATCGCCAGCGCTTCGGCGGATGACGTGATTGTCCTGGCTGGTAAAGGTCATGAGGACTATCAGGAAATCAATGGCGAACGCCTCGCTTTCTCCGATTTGGTCGAGGCCGATCATGCCCTGACCGCGTGGGAGGTAGCCCATGCTTAAAGCCTTGAAACTGAGCGAACTGACCGGCGCACTGAATGCTCGTTTGATTGCCGGTGATGCCAGCTTCGACGGCGTCAGCATCGACAGCCGGGCGATCAAGCCCGGCCAATTGTTTATTGCTCTGGCCGGCCCGCGTTTCGATGGCCATGACTACCTGAATGACGTCGCCGCCAAAGGCGCCGTGGCTGCCCTGGTCGAACGCGAAGTTGCCGACAGCTCGCTGCCGCAACTGCTGGTTAAAGACACCCGCCAGGCCCTCGGCCAGTTGGGTGCGATCAACCGTGCCGCGTTCACTCAGCCGGTCGCGGCCGTTACCGGTTCCAGCGGCAAGACCACGGTCAAGGAAATGCTGGCAAGCATCCTGCGCACGCGCGGTCCGGTGCTGGCGACCCGTGGCAACCTGAACAATGACCTCGGTGCTCCGCTGACCCTGCTCGAACTGGCGCCGGAACACACCGCCGCCGTGATCGAACTCGGCGCTTCGCGCATTGGCGAGATTGCCTACACCGTCGCCATGACCAAACCCCACGTGGCCATCATCAACAACGCCGGGACCGCCCACGTTGGTGAGTTCGGCGGGCCGGAAAAAATCGTCGAAGCCAAGGGCGAGATTCTCGAAGGGCTGGATGCCGATGGCATCGCCGTGCTGAATCTCGACGACAAGGCCTTCGACATCTGGAAGACCCGTGCCGCCGGTCGAAAAGTGCTGACTTTTGCCCTGAGCAACGTCAACGCCGATTTCCATGCCAGCGACCTGGACCGCGATGCCCGCGGTTGCCCGGCGTTCAACCTGCACAGCCCTGAAGGTGTGGAGCGGGTTCAGCTGAATCTGCTCGGCACCCATAACGTCGCCAATGCCATGGCCGCTGCCGCTGCCGCGCATGCTTTGGGTGTGTCGCTGTTCGGCATCGCCACCGGCCTTGGCGCGGTGCAACCGGTCAAGGGACGCACCGTCGCGCAACTGGCGCCTAACGGCATGCGCGTAATCGATGACACATACAACGCGAACCCCACCTCTATGTGCGCCGCCGTTGATATACTCGCCGGCTTTTCCGGCCGCACCGTTTTGGTGCTCGGGGATATCGGCGAGTTGGGCGCGTGGGCAGAGCAGGGGCACCGCGATGTGGGCGAGTACGCCCGCGGCAAGGTTTCCGCGCTTTACGCCGTCGGGCCAATGATGGCTCACGCCGTGAACGCTTTCGGCGAGCAGGCCTTTCACTTCAGCACACAGGCTGAACTGATCAAGGCGCTGGAAGCCGAGCAGGACACAAACACTACCTTTTTGATCAAGGGCTCGCGTAGCGCTGCGATGGAAAACATCGTTGCCGCTTTGTGCGGGACCAGTCTGGAGAAACATTAATGCTGCTGCTGCTAGCGGAGTATCTGCAACAGTTCTACAAAGGCTTCGCGGTCTTTCAGTACCTGACCCTGCGCGGGATTCTCGGTGTACTGACCGCGCTGGTCTTGTCGCTGTGCTATGGCCCGTGGATGATCCGCACTCTGCAGAACCGTCAGATCGGTCAATCCGTTCGCAACGACGGCCCGCAATCGCACCTGTCGAAGTCGGGCACCCCGACCATGGGCGGCGCGCTGATTCTTTCCTCCATCGGCGTCAGCACCTTGCTTTGGGCTGACCTGACCAACCGTTACGTTTGGGTCGTGTTGTTGGTGACCCTGCTGTTCGGCGCCATCGGCTGGGTTGACGACTATCGCAAAGTCATCGAGAAAAACTCCCGCGGCCTTCCGAGCCGCTGGAAATATTTCTGGCAGTCGGTGTTCGGCCTGGGCGCGGCAATCTTCCTTTATATGACTGCCGCGACGCCGGTGGAAACCACCCTGATCCTGCCGATGCTCAAGGACTACAGCATTCCGCTGGGCGCAGGCTTCATCGTCCTGACCTATTTCGTGATTGTCGGCTCGAGCAACGCGGTCAACCTGACCGACGGCCTCGACGGTCTGGCGATCATGCCCACCGTGATGGTCGGCGGCGGCCTGGGGATCTTCTGCTACCTGTCGGGTAACGTGAAGTTCGCCGAATACCTGCTGATTCCTTACGTACCGGGCGCGGGTGAGCTGATTGTGTTCTGCGGCGCCTTGATCGGTGCTGGCCTGGGGTTCCTCTGGTTCAACACCTATCCGGCACAAGTCTTCATGGGCGACGTTGGCGCGCTGGCGCTAGGTGCGGCCCTGGGCACCATCGCAGTGATCGTCCGTCAGGAAATCGTCCTGTTCATCATGGGTGGTGTGTTCGTGATGGAGACCCTGTCAGTCGTCATTCAGGTCGCCTCCTTTAAGCTGACCGGTCGCCGTGTGTTCCGCATGGCACCGATTCACCACCACTTTGAACTCAAGGGCTGGCCCGAGCCGCGCGTGATCGTCCGTTTCTGGATCATCACCGTGATTCTCGTGTTGATCGGCCTTGCCACCCTGAAGCTGAGGTAGAACGAGTGTCTCTGATCGCTTCTGACCACTTCCGCATCGTTGTCGGCCTCGGCAAGAGCGGCATGTCCCTGGTTCGCTTCCTGGCGAACCGGGGCGTGTCGTTTGCTGTCGCCGATACGCGGGAAAATCCACCGGAACTGGCCACGCTCAAGCGTGACTATCCGCACGTGGAAGTGCGTTGTGGCGAGCTGGACGTCGAATTCCTGTGCCGTGCCGACGAGCTCTACGTGAGCCCCGGCCTGGCGCTGGCGACCCCGGCCCTGCAGGCTGCCGCCGCCCGTGGCGTGAAAATGTCCGGAGACATCGAGCTGTTCGCGCGTAACGCGAAAGCGCCGATTGTCGCCATTACCGGTTCCAACGCCAAAAGCACCGTCACCACCCTGGTCGGCGAGATGGCGGCTGCGGCCGGCAAGCGTGTTGCCGTTGGTGGCAACCTCGGCACACCGGCGCTGGATTTGCTCAGCGACGACATCGAGCTGTACGTGATGGAACTGTCGAGCTTCCAGCTCGAAACCACCGATCAGCTCAACGCCGAAGTGGCGACCGTGCTCAACATCAGTGAAGACCACATGGACCGCTACAGCGGTCTGCCGGCCTATCACTTGGCCAAGCACCGGATCTTCCGGGGCGCCAGGCAGTTTGTGGTCAACCGTCAGGACGCCCTGAGCCGTCCGCTGATGGGTGAAGGTCAGCCGTGCTGGACCTTCGGTTTGAACAAACCCGACTTCAAGGCCTTCGGCATTCGGGAAGAGGATGGCGAGAAATACCTGGCCTTCGAATTCCAGAACCTGATGCCGGTGCGCGAGCTGAAAGTTCGTGGTGCGCATAACCAGTCCAACGCCCTCGCGGCATTGGCGCTCGGCCACGCCGTCGGCCTGCCATTCGACGCCATGCTTTCAGCCCTGCGCAATTTCGCCGGGCTCGAGCATCGCTGCCAGTGGGTCCGCGACCTTGATGGCGTGAGCTACTACAACGATTCCAAAGCCACCAACGTCGGCGCCGCATTGGCGGCCATCGAAGGCCTGGGGGCGGACATCGACGGCAAGCTTGTGCTGATCGCCGGTGGCGATGGCAAGGGCGCCGAATTCAAGGATTTGCGTGATCCGGTGGCGGCCAACTGCCGCGCCGTCATTTTGATGGGCCGTGATTCCGACAAGATCGGTGAGGCCATCGGCGATGCCGTGCCACTGATTCGCGTCGGCTCGCTGATCGAAGCGGTCGAGCAATGCCGCGCCATCGCCGAAAAGGGCGACGCGGTGCTGCTGTCGCCGGCTTGCGCCAGCTTCGACATGTTCAAGAACTATGAAGACCGTGGTCACCAGTTCGTCCGCGCCGTGGAGGATCTGGCATGAGCTTGAAGAACATCATCAAGCCGTATCCATCGCCGCTGATCACCGGGCGCGGTATCGACCTCGATTTCCCGATGCTCGCCGGTTGCCTGGCACTGCTCGGCCTGGGGCTGATCATGATTGCCTCGGCATCGACCGAGGTGGGGGCGGTGCAGTCGGGCAGCGCCCTGTACTACATGATTCGCCACCTGATCTACGTTGTGCTGGGCCTGGGTGCCTGCATCGTCACCATGATGATTCCGATTGCCACCTGGCAACGCCTGGGCTGGCTGATGCTGATCGGTGCGTTCGGCTTGCTGGTGATGGTGATCGTCCCGGGGATCGGTCGGGAAGTGAACGGTTCGATGCGCTGGATCGGCTTCAGTTTCTTCAACGTTCAGCCTTCCGAGATCGCCAAGGTGTTCGTGGTGATCTACCTCGCCGGTTATCTGGTGCGCCGTCAGAAAGAAGTGCGTGAAAGCTGGATGGGCTTCTTCAAGCCGTTCATCGTGCTGTTGCCAATGGCAGGGCTGTTGCTGATGGAGCCAGACTTCGGTGCCACCGTCGTGATGATGGGGGCAGCTGCGGCGATGCTGTTCCTCGGCGGGGTCGGGCTGTTCCGGTTTTCCCTGATGGTGGTCCTGGCTGTCGCGGCGGTGGTGTTGTTGATTCAGATGCAGCCGTATCGAATGGCGCGTCTGACCAACTTTGCCGATCCGTGGGCCGACCAGTTCGGTGCCGGCTATCAGCTCTCCCAGGCCTTGATCGCTTTCGGTCGCGGCGAATGGCTGGGCGTCGGCCTGGGCAACAGCGTGCAGAAACAGTTCTACCTGCCGGAAGCCCACACCGACTTCGTGTTTTCGGTGCTGGCTGAAGAGCTGGGGGCCGTGGGCTCCTTGTGCACGGTGGCGCTGTTCGTCTTCGTGTGTATTCGGGGCATGTACATTGGCCTGTGGGCCGAGAAAGCCAAACAGTTTTTTGCCGCCTACGTTGCTTACGGCTTGTCGTTCCTGTGGATCGGCCAGTTCCTGATCAACATCGGCGTGAACGTCGGCCTGCTGCCGACCAAAGGTCTGACCTTGCCATTCCTCAGTTATGGCGGCAGTTCGTTGGTGATCTGCTGTGCCTGTCTTGGCTTGTTGCTGCGCATCGAGTGGGAGAGTCGAACCCATTTGGGCAGTGAAGAGATGGAATTCCATGAGAGCGACTTCGCCGAGGAGCCGAACCATGGGCGCTAACGTACTGATCATGGCTGGCGGCACCGGGGGCCATGTGTTCCCTGCACTTTCCTGTGCGCGTGAGTTCCAGGCCCGCGGCTACACCGTGCACTGGCTCGGCACGCCCCGCGGGATCGAAAACGATCTGGTGCCGGCGGCCGGTATTGAATTGCATCGGATCCACGCCAGCGGTTTGCGCGGCAAGGGTAAATTGTCCCTGCTCAAGGCGCCGGTCATGTTGCTCAAGTCGATCTGGCAGGCGCGGGCGATCATTCGTCAGCTGCGGCCAGTCTGTGTGGTCGGCTTTGGTGGTTTTGTGACTGGCCCTGGCGGCGTTGCAGCCAGATTGGCCGGTGTGCCGGTCATCGTTCACGAGCAGAACGCCGTGGCCGGTACCGCCAATCGGTTGCTGGTGCCGTTGGCCGCCCGAGTCTGTGAAGCGTTCCCCGACACCTTTACCCTGTCGGACAGCCGTCGGACCACCGGTAACCCGGTGCGCACCGAGCTGTTCCTCGAAACACCGCGACCTGCCCTGGCCGGTCGCAAGGCGCGTTTGCTGATCCTGGGCGGAAGCCTGGGCGCAGAGCCGTTGAACAAGTTGCTGCCTGAAGCCCTGTCGCAAGTCGCCCCTGACCTGCGCCCGGACGTGTTCCATCAGGCTGGCAAAAACCACGATGAAGTGACTGCAGAGCGCTATCGCGCGGCTGGCGTCGAGGCGCAAGTGCAGCCTTTCATCAAAGACATGGCCCAAGCCTATGGCTGGGCCGACCTGGTGGTGTGCCGCGCAGGCGCGCTGACCATCAGTGAACTGGCGGCCGCCGGTCTGCCCTCGATGCTGGTGCCTTTGCCCCACGCGATCGACGATCACCAGACCCGCAACGCCGATTATTTGGCCCGTGAAGGCGCTGCCTTCCTGATGCCGCAAAGAACGACTGGCGCAGCGGACCTTGCCGCTCGCCTGACAGAGGTCTTGATGCAACCGCAACGACTCAACGACATGGCCAGCGCGGCACGCCGCCTGGCCAAACCCGATGCCACTCGTAACGTGGTCGATACTTGCCTTGAGGTGGCCCATGGTTGAGAACAAGAAAGCCATGCCACAACCGGAAATGCGCCGCATCCGTCGCATCCACTTCGTCGGAATCGGCGGAGTGGGCATGTGCGGCATCGCCGAAGTGTTGCTGAACCTGGGCTATCAAGTGTCCGGTTCCGACCTGAAGGCTTCGCCGGTGACCGAGCGCCTGGAATCTTTTGGTGCGCATATTTTCATCGGCCACCGTGCCGAGAACGCCGCAGCCGCCGACGTGCTGGTGGTGTCGAGCGCCGTCAACACGTCCAACCCGGAAGTCGCGACCGCGCTGGAACGCCGGATTCCGGTGGTGCCGCGTGCCGAGATGCTCGCCGAACTGATGCGCTACCGCCATGGCATCGCCGTCGCCGGTACTCACGGCAAAACCACCACCACCAGCCTGATCGCTTCGGTGTTCGCCGCTGGTGGCCTGGACCCGACGTTCGTCATCGGTGGCCGTCTGAATGCCGCGGGCACCAATGCCCAGCTTGGCACCAGCCGCTACCTGATTGCCGAAGCCGACGAAAGCGATGCCAGCTTCCTGCACTTGCAGCCGCTGGTGGCCGTGGTCACCAACATCGACGCCGACCACATGGCGACCTACGACGGTGACTTCAACAAGCTGAAGAAAACCTTCGTCGAGTTCCTGCACAACCTGCCGTTCTACGGTTTGGCGGTGGTGTGCCTGGACGATCCGGTGGTGCGTGAAATCCTCCCGCTGGTGAAGCGTCCGACGGTCACTTACGGCTTCGGCGATGACGCCGACGTACGCGCCATCAACGTACGCCAGCAAGGCATGCAGACTTTCTTCACCGTGCTGCGCCCTGATCGCGAGCCGCTGGATGTCTCGGTGAACATGCCGGGCAACCACAACGTGCTGAACGCGCTGGCGACCATTTGCATCGCCACCGACGAAGGCGTCAGCGATGAAGCCATCGTCCAGGGCTTGTCCGGGTTCCAGGGTGTTGGCCGTCGCTTCCAGGTGTACGGCGAACTGCCGGTCGAAGGCGGCAACGTGATGCTGGTGGACGACTACGGTCACCACCCGACCGAAGTCGCGGCCGTGATCAAAGCCGTGCGCGGTGGCTGGCCGGAGCGCCGTCTGGTGATGGTCTACCAGCCGCACCGTTACAGCCGCACCCGCGATCTGTACGACGATTTCGTCAATGTGCTGGCCGATGCCAACGTGCTACTGCTGATGGAAGTCTATCCGGCCGGCGAAGAGCCGATTCCAGGCGCCGACAGCCGCAAGCTGTGCAACAGCATCCGTCAGCGCGGTCAGCTCGACCCGATCTACATCGAGCGCGGCATCGACCTCGCGCCGATCGTCAAGCCGCTGCTGCGTGCCGGCGACATTCTGCTGTGCCAGGGCGCCGGTGATATCGGTGGCCTCGCACCCAAACTGTTGAACAGTCCGTTGTTCGCCGGGGCCGTTGCCGCACCGGTAGAGGGGAAGTTGAAATGACTGCTGCTTACGCCAACCTCGTCTCCACTGTCGCGCCGAAGGATTTCGGTCGCGTTGCCGTGCTGTTCGGCGGCAAGAGTGCCGAGCGTGAAGTGTCCCTGAAGTCGGGTAACGCGGTGCTCGATGCACTGCAAAGCGCCGGTGTGGACGCGTTCGGTATTGATGTGGGCGATGACCTGCTGCAACGCTTGCTGAACGAAAAAATCGACCGCGCCTTCATCATCCTCCACGGTCGTGGCGGTGAAGACGGCAGCATGCAGGGCCTGCTCGAATGTGCAGGGATTCCGTACACCGGCAGCGGCATTCTGGCCTCGGCCCTGGCCATGGACAAACTGCGCACCAAGCAGGTCTGGCACAGCCTCGGCATTCCGACGCCACGCCACGCGGTACTGAGCTCCGAGGCCGATTGTATTTCGGCGGCCACGGAACTGGGCTTCCCGCTGATCGTCAAACCGGCCCATGAAGGTTCCAGTATCGGGATGGCCAAAGTGACTACCGCGCCCGAGTTGATCGAGGCATGGAAAGCGGCCAGTACCTACGATTCGCAAGTGTTGGTCGAGCAATGGATTCACGGTCCGGAGTTCACCATCGCCACCCTGCGTGACCAAGTGTTGCCACCAATTGCCCTGGGCACGACGCACAGTTTCTACGACTACGACGCCAAGTACATCGCCAACGATACCCAGTACCGCATTCCGTGCGGCCTGGACAGCGACAAAGAAAAGGAACTCATGGACCTCACGGCCAAAGCCTGTGAGGCGCTGGGTATCGCCGGTTGGGGCAGGGCGGATGTGATGCAGGACGCCGACGGGCAGTTCTGGTTCCTGGAAGTCAACACCGCACCGGGCATGACCGATCACAGTCTGGTGCCAATGGCGGCCCGTGCCGCCGGCCTGGATTTCCAGCAACTGGTTCTGGCGATTCTGGCCGCAAGCATTGAGCCACGAGGGTAAGACCATGCAAGGCGCACAGCTGAGACATCAGCCCTCCGCACCACCCGGCCGCAAACCGGTGCCGCGGGGTGCCAGCCGAATGGTGGCCAAAGAGCCGATGTCCGTGCGCCTGCCGAAAGCCAACTTCGGTTTTCTGAAAAGCCTGTTCTGGCCCGTGTTGCTGGTGGCGTTGGGGTTCGGTACTTACGAAGGCGCACAGCGTTTGCTGCCGTACGCCGACCGGCCGATCACCAAAATCGCCGTGCAGGGCGACTTGAGTTACATCAGCCAGCAAGCGGTGCAGCAGCGGATCGCCCCGTACGTGGCGTCGAGCTTCTTCACCATCGACCTGGCGAGCATGCGCACCGAGCTGGAACAGATGCCATGGATTGCCCACGCCGAAGTGCGTCGGGTGTGGCCGGATCAGGTCGTGATTCGCCTGGAAGAACAACTGCCGGTGGCCCGTTGGGGCGATGAGTCGCTGTTGAACAACCAGGGGCAGGCGTTCACCCCGCGCGAGCTGGCGAACTACGAACACTTGCCGCAGCTGTTCGGCCCCCAGCGGGCCCAGCAGCAAGTGATGCAGCAATACCAGGTGCTGAGCCAGATGCTCAGGCCATTGGGTTTCTCGATTGCACGCCTGGAGTTGCGTGAACGAGGCAGCTGGTTCCTGACCACCGGCGCAGGCAGCGCCGGTCCCGGAATCGAACTGCTGCTGGGACGCGGCAACCTGGTGGAAAAGATGCGCCGCTTCATTGCCATCTATGACAAGACGCTCAAAGAGCAGATTACGAACATTGCGCGCATCGATCTGCGCTACGCCAACGGCCTCGCCGTTGGCTGGCGGGAACCTGTAGCGCCGACGACAGCCCAACCCGCTGTCGCAAAGAATTAAGAAGAGGCAGGACCCATGGCAAACGTGCAAAGCGGCAAAATGATCGTCGGTCTCGATATCGGCACCTCCAAGGTGGTGGCGCTGGTCGGCGAGGTCGCGGACGACGGCACGCTCGAAATCGTCGGGATCGGTACACATCCGTCCCGCGGCCTGAAAAAAGGCGTAGTGGTGAACATCGAGTCCACCGTCCAGTCGATCCAGCGCGCTATCGAAGAAGCGCAGCTGATGGCCGGTTGCCGGATCCACTCGGCGTTCGTCGGCGTGGCCGGCAATCACATCCGCAGCCTGAACTCCCACGGCATCGTGGCGATTCGTGATCGCGAAGTCAGCTCCGCCGACCTTGAACGCGTCCTCGACGCGGCCCAGGCTGTGGCAATCCCGGCTGACCAGCGCGTGCTGCACACCCTGCCGCAGGATTACGTGATCGATAACCAGGAAGGCGTTCGCGAGCCCCTGGGCATGTCCGGCGTGCGTCTGGAAGCCAAGGTTCACGTGGTCACCTGCGCCGTCAACGCCGCACAGAACATTGAAAAATGCGTGCGTCGCTGCGGCCTGGAAATCGACGACATCATTCTCGAGCAGCTGGCTTCGGCGTATTCGGTGCTGACCGACGACGAGAAAGAACTGGGCGTGTGCCTGGTGGACATCGGTGGCGGCACCACCGATATCGCGATCTTCACCGAAGGCGCGATCCGCCACACCGCAGTGATCCCGATTGCGGGCGACCAGGTGACCAACGACATCGCGATGGCGTTGCGCACCCCGACCCAGTACGCCGAAGAAATCAAGATTCGCTACGCCTGCGCCCTGGCCAAACTGGCCGGTGCCGGCGAAACCATCAAGGTGCCGAGTGTCGGCGACCGTCCACCGCGCGAACTGTCCCGCCAGGCCCTGGCCGAAGTGGTCGAGCCGCGTTACGACGAGCTGTTCACCCTGATCCAGGCCGAACTGCGTCGCAGCGGCTACGAAGACCTGATCCCGGCCGGCATCGTGCTGACCGGCGGTACGTCGAAGATGGAAGGCGCGGTCGAACTGGCCGAAGAGATCTTCCACATGCCGGTTCGCCTGGGCGTGCCCCATGGCGTCAAGGGTCTGGACGACGTGGTCCGCAACCCGATCTATTCCACCGGCGTTGGCCTGTTGATGTACGGCCTGCAGAAGCAGTCCGACGGGATTTCGTTCTCGGGCATCGGCAGCCGCGACAGCTACAGCAATGACGAACCGAAAGCCGCTCTGCTCGATCGCATCAAGAGCTGGGTACAAGGCAATTTCTAAAGCTTTACCGCAACACCGCTTCAAAAGCAGTAGGCGAAAAAACTAGAGAATGTAAGGAGAGGGAAAATGTTCGAACTCGTAGACAACATCCCCGCAAGCCCGGTTATTAAAGTTATCGGTGTTGGCGGAGGCGGCGGCAACGCTGTCAATCACATGGTCAAGAGCAACATTGAAGGCGTTGAATTCATCTGCGCCAACACTGATGCCCAAGCGCTGAAAAGCATCAGCGCGCGGACCATTCTGCAACTGGGCACCAGCGTGACCAAAGGTCTGGGCGCCGGCGCCAACCCTGAAGTAGGTCGTCAGGCCGCTCTCGAAGACCGTGAGCGCATTGCCGAAGTCCTGCAGGGCACCAACATGGTGTTCATCACGACCGGCATGGGCGGCGGTACCGGTACCGGTGCAGCGCCAATCATTGCTGAAGTGGCCAAGGAAATGGGGATCCTCACCGTTGCGGTGGTGACCCGTCCGTTCCCGTTCGAAGGCCGCAAGCGCATGCAGCTCGCCGACGAAGGTATCCGTCTGCTATCTGAAAGCGTCGACTCGTTGATCACCATTCCAAACGAGAAGCTGCTGACCATCCTCGGTAAAGACGCAAGCCTCTTGTCGGCTTTCGCCAAGGCCGACGATGTACTGGCCGGTGCCGTTCGCGGTATCTCCGACATCATCAAGCGTCCGGGCATGATCAACGTCGACTTCGCCGACGTACGTACCGTGATGAGTGAAATGGGCATGGCGATGATGGGCACTGGCTGCGCCAGCGGTCCGAACCGTGCACGTGAAGCGACCGAAGCGGCCATTCGCAACCCGCTGCTCGAAGACGTGAACCTGCAAGGTGCACGCGGCATCCTGGTGAACATCACCGCCGGTCCTGACCTGTCTCTGGGTGAGTACTCCGACGTGGGTAGCATCATCGAAGCCTTCGCATCCGAGCACGCAATGGTCAAGGTCGGTACCGTTATCGATCCGGACATGCGCGACGAGCTGCACGTGACTGTGGTTGCCACAGGTCTGGGCGCTAAAATCGAGAAGCCTGTGAAGGTCATCGACAACACCGTTCACACCTCGATGGCTTCCCAGCCACAACAACAAGCCTCTGTTCGTCAGGAACAGCCTGCGGTGAACTACCGTGACCTGGACCGTCCGACCGTCATGCGCAACCAGGCTCAGGCCGGTGCTGCGACTGCCGCGAAGATGAACCCGCAAGATGATCTGGACTACCTGGACATCCCGGCTTTCCTGCGTCGTCAGGCCGATTGATGAAATGTATCAGGGGTATTAGGGTGATTGGTGTTCAGCAAAGGTCTGGTCTGCTATCATCGCCAGCCTTTGTTGATACCAGTTCGCAATTTGCGCTGAAGCGGCCCATGCCATGATTAAACAACGCACCCTGAAGAATATTATCCGTGCCACAGGTGTCGGCCTGCACTCCGGGGAGAAGGTCTACCTGACCCTCAAGCCAGCGCCTGTCGACACCGGCATTGTGTTTTGTCGTGCTGACCTCGACCCTGTGGTGCAGATTCCTGCCCGCGCGGAAAACGTTGGCGAAACCACTATGTCGACCACGCTTGTTAACGGTGACGTCAAAGTGGACACGGTGGAGCACCTGCTCTCGGCCATGGCTGGCCTGGGCATCGATAACGCCTACGTCGAGCTCTCCGCGTCCGAAGTCCCGATCATGGATGGTAGCGCTGGACCCTTCGTATTCCTGATTCAATCGGCCGGCCTGGAAGAGCAGGACGCCGCCAAGAAGTTCATCCGGATCCTGCGGGAAGTGACAGTGGAAGACGGCGACAAGCGCGCCACTTTCGTCCCTTTCGAAGGTTTCAAAGTGAGCTTCGAGATCGATTTCGATCACCCGGTTTTCCGTGACCGCACACAAAGTGCAAGCGTGGATTTTTCCAGCACTTCGTTCGTAAAAGAAGTCAGCCGCGCGCGTACCTTTGGTTTCATGAGTGATATCGAGTACCTGCGCAAGCACAACCTCGCACTCGGCGGCAGCGTTGAAAACGCAATTGTGGTCGACGCGGATGGTGTACTGAACGAAGACGGCCTTCGCTATGAAGACGAATTCGTGAAGCACAAGATCCTCGATGCGATTGGTGACCTCTACCTGCTGGGCAATAGCCTGATTGGTGAGTTCAAGGGCTTCAAGTCCGGACACGCATTGAACAACCAGCTGCTGCGCAAGTTGATTGAGCAGACAGATGCTTGGGAAGTCGTGACGTTCGAAGACGCCAGCACCGCACCGATCTCTTACATGCGTCCTGTTGCGGCCGTGTAAGCAAAAAACCTCTCTAGTTTTTTAAAGGCTACCTTCGGGTGGCCTTTTTTTATGCCCATTTTAAAAAGCAAAAGATCGCAGCCTTCGGCAGCTCCTACACAGGATTGTGCTCGACCGCGATATTGCGGCGTACATCGAATCTGTAGGAGCTGCCGAAGGTTCGGGCCGCGTTCGGACGATCTTTTGATTCTTGCTTTTAAACCGCGCAAACCACCCGGTTCCGCCCGTTTTCCTTGGCCTGATACAGCGCCTTGTCCGCTGAAAACAGCAACTGTTCCAGGCTGATATCGGTTGCTGTCGTCCAGGTACTGATACCAATACTGACAGTAATCGGTGACACATCACCTCCCACCAACGGCAATTGCTCTACCGCCATACGGATTTTTTCGGCAATCTGCTGAGCTCCAGCGCCGTCGGTTTCAGCCAGGATCACTGAAAACTCCTCGCCACCATACCGGGCGACCAGGTCCGCCGGCCGTCGGACATGGGTGTCGATCACCTTGGCCACCGAGCGCAAGGCATCGTCGCCACCCTGGTGGCCATGGCGATCATTGAACGCCTTGAAGTGATCGATATCGATCATCAACAGCGACAACGGCTGACCGGAACGTTGGGCACGAAACCATTCATGGTGCAGGGCCTGATCCAGGCTTCGGCGATTGGCCAGACCGGTCAAGGGGTCGGTGGCGGCCAGTTGTGCCAGTTCCTGCTCGGCACTTTGGCGTCGACGCAGCTCCCGGCAGAGCAACCAGGTCAGCCACAGCAAGCTAACGCACAGAGCAATGGTCGCAGAGCTGACCACCACTGCAGTGCGCTTCCAGGCCGCGAAGACTTCATCGCTGGACAGCGCAACGATGACGATCAACGGCAAGTTCCCGACCTTGGAGAAAGTGTACAAGCGCTTGTCATGGTATCGATCGGACATGCTGGTGAAGCTGCCGTTGCCTTCTTTGACGATGCGCTGAAAATTGGGGCGATTACTGAAGTTCTTGCCGATCAGTTCTTCGGCCAGACGGGGTTGCTGAGCCAGAAGAGTCCCGTCCTTGCTGATCAGATTGATCGTACTGTCGCGACCGATGCTCAAGCTGTTGAACAACTGATCGAAGTAACTCAAACGCATGGCGGCTTCGGCCACACCGAGGAACTCGCCCTGGGGACCGTTCATCCGGCGGCTGAAACTGATCCGCCAATCCTGTTCCGGCGCCCTGGCCCTGAAGGGGCGACTGATGAACATGCCCGGGTCCGGGTTGTTCACGTGGGACTGGAAGTATTCGCGATCGGCAAAGTTGCTCTTTCTGGGTTCCACCGAGGCCGAGTCGGCGATCACGTCGCCCTTGTTGTCGAGCAACAAGATGTTGCCCTTGTACGGCGCGGCAGTGGCGCGGTCGAAATAGGCCAGATGGCGGATGGCAGGGGAAACGCTCTTGAGGTCTTCACGCTGGGAGGCCGCGATCAAACCCAGCAGGGACACGTCATAGAGTTCGACATTGCGCAGCACGTCGGCGTCGATCAATTGCACGATATTGTTGGCGGCGCGAGCGGCGGACGATTCGGCGTTGGCGCGTTCGCGGATCAGCAGGAACGCGACAATGCTCAGTATTGCGATCACCAACAACACACTACTGAGAACCAGAAGCCGCTCCGAGCGTGTCGAACGGATCGGATCACGGGATTTCGCACTGTTCACACTCATGGTTCTGACTTCTGCAAATTAAGGCGTTATGAAAGTGCTTTTACAAGAATCGGGCAGAGTCCCAGAAACCGGTCGCGTCCAGCGCGCCTATATAAATCCCGGATAAAAAAAAGGCCAGCAAAACATGCTGGCCTTTTGCTAATTGAAGCTTAGAAGACATTCACCGGGTAGTCGACAATTACCCGGTATTCATCCGTGTCCTGATCCAGCGCCCCATAACCATTGCCGCCACGGTTAGACGCCCATTGCAGACGCATCGCCAAATCTTTAGCCTTGCCGCCCTGGACCACGTACTTGAGATCGATGTCTCGCTCCCAATGCCTGGCGTTTCTGCCGTTGGCGCTGTACCACGAGGCGTAACCGCGGCTGTCCGGATCGACCTTGGTCAGGTCCAGTTCACCCCGTGAGTAGGACACCGCCGAGGTCAGGCCGGGCATGTCGAGGCCAGCAAAGTCGTAGGCGTACTTGAGTTTCCACGAGCGCTCATTCGGACCGTTGAAGTCCGAATACTGCTGGGAGTTGTCGAGATAAATGCTGTCGCCCTGGCTGATGTAATCGAACGGCGTGTTGCCGTTGACCCGCTGGTAGGCGGCGGTGACGCTGTGATGGCCCACGCCGACGGTGAAATGCAGGCTGTAGGTGTTGTTGTCGATGTTGCCCAGCAGTGCATCGCCGGTGTCTTGCGTGTGATAGAAGTGCAGGCCCGGGTTGAGGCTGACCAAGTCATTCAGCGCATAGGTGTAATCCAGGTCGTAGTAGTACTGGTTCCAGATGTCCTTGAGTTCGGCCGCATACAGGCTGCTGGTCAGGCCCGGCAGGCCGCTCCAGGCCACGCCGGCCCAATTCAGATGCCGGCTTTCATCGCCATCGGCCAGGCTGCCATAGGACGTGCCGATACGGGTGTGGCCGCTCTGGTTGTAGAGTTTGGTGAAGCTGGCCTGACCACCCTCGATCATCAACCCGTCGACACTGTGGTTGGTCAGGCTGACGCCGCGAAAGGTCTGCGGCAGCATGCGGGTTTCGCCACCGGCGATCACCGGGTTGGCAAGGAACAGATCGCCGGCCTTCAATTCGGTATCGAAGGCCCGCATTTTCAGGGTGCCGCCAGCCGTGGAAAACGAGCCCGGTGCCTTGCCGTTGCCATCGCTGATCGGCAGGATGCTCGACCCGTCGGTGCCACCGCCGCCGTCGAGCTTGAGCCCGAGCATCGCGTGGGCATCAACGCCGAAACCGACGGTGCCCTGGCTGAAGCCCGATTCGAAGCGGCCGAGAAAGCCCTGACCCCATTCGATGTTGTCATCGGCCTTTTGCAGGCGATTGCGGTTCATGTAGTAGTTGCGGGCATTGAGGTTGAGGCTCGATCCATCGACAAAGCCTTCGCGGCTGGATTCGTCGTCGGCCTGCGCGTTGTTGGCCATCGTTGCAGCGATTGCAATGAACAGCGGACTGAATCTGAGAGGGAAACGCACGTGCGGTAAAGCTCCTTGGGTCAACTAAGTATTTCATTGTTTTGAAGTGCGGATGTTTGTTGTCAGGGAAGACGAACTGAAGGGGGTTAAAACCAGCACGAAAAAAAGCCGCTGATAACAGCGGCTTTGAAGACAACTTTTCAAAGGGAAGAGCCGATGAAAAGTGTCGAGGGAAACAGAGCGATACGTATGGATCAGCTGTCTTTCTCAATCCGTGGCTGGGCTTGAGTGCTTGACGCTTGAGGGGTTTGCGCAGCCTCTTGGGCCTTGGCTGTCAGTTCGCTTTGATACTGTTCGTAGGCTTTGGCGCGTTCGGCATTTTGTGCGACGAATGTCTGCGACTCTTCAGCCATGGCGAACGGAGACAGAAGCAAGGACGACAAAACGAAAGCGCTGGCAATACCCATACTGTTGGACATCTTTAAAACCTTCTTGCTTGGCAAGTGCTGTTTGATGGGGCAACGATAAGGGGCTTGGGCGAGGGGAAAAAGAGTGGATTGCATAAAGGACTGTTGCGCTAAAAGTAACAGTCCTTGAGCGCAGAAGGACATCCTGTGGCGAGGGGGCTTGCCCCCGTTCGGCTGCGAAGCAGTCGTAAAACCGGTTTGTGTGGTGTGTATGACGAAATGCGGTTGGATGTTTCAGGGGCCGCTTCGCAGCCCAACGGGGCGATGCGGCGCTCCGACAAGCCCCCTCGCCACAGGGTTCCGTCCTATCAGACTGGAAGGTGAATGCCGAATGTATTCATCCCATGATCACTGCGCACAAACACATCCCCGCCATGCATCAGCGCAATCGCCTTGACGATCGCCAACCCCAGGCCATGGTTGTTGCCGCTGTTACTGCGTGACGCATCGACCCGGTAGAAGCGTTCGAACAGGCGCGGCAGATGTTCATTGGCAATCGGCGATCCCGGGTTGGCGACGCCGATGCTCACTTGGTGCTCTTCGACTTCGATCCGCACCTGAATCACTTGCCTTGGCGCGGTGTGCTGCACCGCGTTGCTCAGCAAGTTGATCAACGCCCGGCGCAGGTGAGCGATCTCTATTCGCACCTGCGCATCGCCACTGACCTCGACCTGAACTTGCGCATCCTCAAGAATGAAATCCAGGTACTCCAGCGTCGTCGCTACTTCGTCAGCCAGCGAGGTGGACGTCAGTTGGGTGGCCTTGCTGCCCTGATCCGCGCTGGCGAGGAACAGCATGTCGTTGATGATCGAGCGCAGCCGTTCAAGCTCTTCGAGGTTCGATTGCAGCACTTCGAAATAGTGTTCGGCTGAACGCCCGCGTGTCAGTGCAACCTGGGTCTGACCGATCAGGTTGGTCAGCGGCGAGCGCAGTTCATGGGCCACGTCGGCATTGAACGATTCCAGCCGCGAGTAGGCCTGTTCCACCCGTTCCAGGGTGGCGTTGAACGAACTGACGAACTGATCGAGCTCCGGGGGCAATGGCGATAATTGCAGGCGCCCGGACAGCCTCGGTGGTGCCAGGCGTTGGGCTTCCTGCGACAACTTGATCAGTGGTTTGAGGCCGATCCGCGCCACCCAATAACCGAGTAGCGAGGCCAGCAATACACCGATGATCGCCAGGCTGATCAGGGCGATCAGCAAGTGGTGCTGTGTCTCGTAAAAGGTTTCGGTGTCGATGCCGATCATGAAGCGCAGTGGTGGGCGCTGGTCCTTGGCCGGCAACTCGGTTAGCAGCACTTTCAGCGGGTACGGATGGTCGGGCAATGCCATGTCGCGCATGCCCAACGGGCCTTGGGCGAACGCGCGGATCGACGCGTCGGGTTGGCCGTATTCATAACCGGGATTACCGCTGACCACCCAAAAGCGAATGCGCTTGTCTTCTTCGCTCAGCAGCTTGAGCTTGGCGTTGATCTTCACCCAATGCTCGGGCGTGCCGTAACGGTTGAGCGCCGATTCGAGCACGCTATAGCGGGCATCGAGCTCGGCTTCGGGCAGCAGGCCCAAACCCTTGTCGACCTGTTGATACAGCGCACCGCCGATCAACAGGAACACCAGCAGCGCCACCAGCGTAAACATCCCGCTCAGGCGCAGCGCGATGGAATTACTGGACACCACGGCTCTCCAGCACATAACCCATGCCACGAATCGTGTGCAGCAATTTCTCGTCGAACGGCCCGTCGAGCTTGGCCCGCAGGCGTTTGATCGCGACTTCGACCACGTTGGCGTCGCTGTCGAAATTAATGTCCCAGACCATCTCGGCGATGGCGGTTTTCGAGAGGATTTCCCCTTGTCGCCGCGCCAGTACGCTGAGCAGCGAGAACTCCTTGGCGGTCAGGTCCAGGCGGGTGCCGGCGCGGGTGGCTTTGCGGCTGATCAAATCTATCCACAGGTCGGCGATGCTCACCTGCACCGGCTCATGGCCACCGCTGCGCCGGGTCAGCGCTTGCAGGCGCGCCACCAGTTCGAGGAAGGAAAACGGTTTGCCAAGGTAATCGTCCGCGCCATCGCGCAGGCCTTTGATGCGGTCTTCTACCCGTTCGCGGGCGGTGAGCATGATCACCGGGGTTTGCTTGCGCGCACGCAATGCGCGCAGCACACCGAAACCGTCGAGGCCCGGCAGCATGACGTCGAGGACAATCACCGCGTAGTCACTTTCCAGCGCCAGGTGCAGGCCTTCAACGCCATCGCGGGCCACGTCCACGGTGTAACCCTGTTCCGTCAGACCGCGGTGCAGATAATCCGCGGTTTTTTCCTCGTCTTCGATAATCAGAACGCGCATGACCCCGCCTCAGTCTGTGGTCGCCAGCACCGGCTGCTGTGCTGGTGTGGGTCTATGAAATATCCGCTCAAGCCACAAGTATATGACCGGCGTAGTGAACAGCGTCAGCGCCTGGCTCACCAGCAAACCGCCGACCACCGCGATGCCCAATGGCTGGCGCAGTTCGGCGCCGGTGCCGTAGCCGATCATCAACGGCAAGGCGCCGAGCAGGGCGGCAAGCGTGGTCATGATGATCGGCCGGAACCGTGTAAGGCAGGCCTCATGGATCGCCTCCAGCGGTGGCAGGCCACGGTTGCGCTGGGCATCCAGCGCGAAGTCGATCATCAGAATCCCGTTCTTCTTGACGATACCGATCAGCAGCACCAGCCCGATCAGCGCCATGATCGAAAAGTCCTGGCCAGAGATCCACAGCATGATCACCGCCCCAAGCCCCGCCGAGGGTAGGGTCGAGATGATCGTCAGTGGATGCACGAAGCTTTCGTACAGCACGCCGAGAATGATGTACACCGCCACCAACGCCGCCAGAATCAACCACGGCTGGCTGGCCAGCGAACTCTGGAACGCCTGGGCCGCGCCCTGGAAGTTGCCGCTGATGGCGGCCGGCATACCGATGTCAGCCTTGGCCTGGTTGAGCATGATCACCGCATCACCCAACGCCACGCCGGACGCCAGGTTGAATGACAGGTTGGCCGCGGGGAACATCCCGTCGTGAGCGATGGACAGCGGGCCGATGGTCGGCGCATCGAATTTCGCCAGGGCCGACAGCGGCACCATTTCCCCACTCAGCGGCGAGCGCAGGTAGAAATAGTTGAGGCTTTCGGCCTTGCCGCGCTGTTTGGTGTCCAGTTCCAGAATCACGTTGTACTGGTTGGTCTGGGTCTGGAATTCATTGATCTGCCGCTGGCCGAAGGCGTCGTACAGCGCTTCGTCGACATCGCTGGCGGTCAGGCCGAAACGCGCCGCCGCGCTGCGGTCGATGCTGATGTGGGTGATGCTGCCGCCCAGTTGCAAGTCGTTGGAAATGTCGCGGAACGCCGGGTTGCTGCGCAGTTTTTCCGTCAAGCGCTGGGTCCAGGTACTCAGGAGGGCACCGTCGTTGCTCTTGAGCACATATTGGTACTGGGCGCGGCTCGGGCCGGAGCTGAGGTTGATGTCTTGCCCGGCGCGCAGGTACAGCACGATGCCCGGGACTTTCATCAGTTGCGGGCGAATCCGGTCGATGAACTGGCTGGCGGACACATCGCGGTCGCCACGTTTTTTCAGCGAAATCCAGAAGCGGCCGTTGGCGATGGTCTGGTTGCTGCCTGAAACGCCGACCGAGTGCGAGAACGTCTCGACGGCGGGGTCGGCGGCGACGATTTCGGCCATCGCCAAGTGTTTTTTCACCATGTCGCCGTAGGAAATATCTGCAGCTGCTTCGGTGGTGCCGAGGACGAATCCGGTGTCCTGTATCGGGAAGAAGCCTTTGGGGATGAAGATGTAACCGGCAATGGCCAGCCCCAGCGACAGGCCGAACACACCGATCATCAATGTCTGATGGGCGAGGGCGCGGCGCAGGCCCTTATCGTACAGCGCCAGCAAGCGCTCGCCGAAACCCGGCTTGCTGTGGGCATGATGCACCGGTGCGCGCATGAACAGCGCGGCCAGCGTCGGTGCCAGGGTCAGGGACACCACCACCGAAATCAGGATGGTCGAGGTCGCGGTCAAGGCGAACTCCTTGAACAGCCGCCCGACCACGCCGCCCATGAACAGCAGCGGAATGAACGCCGCCACCAGCGAGAAACTGATCGAGACCACGGTAAAACCGATCTCGCCGGTGCCTTTGATCGCCGCCTCGCGCATGCCGTCGCCGGCCTCCAGGTGCCGGTGAATGTTTTCCACCACCACAATCGCATCGTCGACCACAAACCCGACGGACACCACGATCGCCACCAGCGTCAGGTTATTCAGGCTGAAGCCCATGATGTACATCAGGGCGAAACTGGCAGTCAGCGACACACCGAGCACCGCTGTCACGATCAGGGTCGCCGACAGTTGCCGCAGGAACAGCGCCATCACCGCCACCACCAGCAGGATCGCGATCAGCAGGGTGACTTCCACTTCATGCAGCGAGGCGCGGATGGTCTGGGTGCGGTCGATCAACACCTTGACCTGCACCGAGGCCGGCAACATGGCATTCAGCGTCGGCAGGGCCGCTTGAATACGATCAACGGTCTCGACGATGTTGGCGCTCGGTTGCCGGAAAATCACCAGGTTCACCCCCGGCTGGCCGTCAGCCCAGGCCTGGATGTAGGCATCTTCTGAACCGTTGACCACTTTGGCCACGTCCTTGAGATGAACTGGGGCACCGTTCTTGTAGGAAACGATGAGTTGGCTGTAATCCTCGGGGTGGAACAACTGGTCGTTGGTGGACAGGGTCGAGATGCTCGACTCGCCGTACAACGCACCTTTGGCCTGGTTGAGGCTGGTTTGCTGGATCGCCAGGCGAATGTCCGCCAGGGTCAGGCCAATGGCGGCGAGTTTGTCCGCCGAGGCCTGCACGCGAATCGCCGGACGTTGCTGACCGGTGATGTTCACTTGGCCTACACCGTCGATCTGACTGATCTGACGGGCGAGCAGGGTTTCTACCAGATCGCTGAGTTCGGTGCCGGGCATTTGCGGTGAATTGATGCTGAGAATCAGCACCGGGCTGTCAGCCGGGTTGACCTTGCGCCAGGTCGGCAGGTTCGGCATGTCTTTGGGCAGTTTGCCGGCGGCGGTGTTGATCGCGGCCTGGACTTCCTGGGCGGCGGTGTCGATGCTTTTGTCGAGGGTGAATTGCAGGGTCAGGATGGTCGAGCCCAGGGCGCTGCTCGAGGTCATCTGGGTCACGCCGGGGATGGCGCTGAATTGCACTTCAAGCGGCGTGGCCACCGACGAGGCCATGGTCTCCGGGTTGGCGCCGGGCAGCTGCGCGGCGACCTGAATGGTCGGGAATTCCGCTTCCGGCAGTGGCGCAATCGACAGTCGCGGGAAGGCGATGACGCCGAGCAATATAAGGGCAAAGGTCAGCAGGACCGTCGCCACCGGATGATCGATGCACCACGCGGAAATGGAACCGTGGCCCTTCATGGTTTTGGCTCCGATTGGACCACTTGCGGTGGCTCGCTCAGTACCTGAACCGTCGAGCCGGGTTTGAGCCTCGATTGGCCGTCGCTGACCAGCACGTCGCCCGGTTTAACGCCTTTGATAATGTCCTGGCCGCTGCCTTGATAGACCATTTGCACCTGCACGGCTTCGACCTTGTCGCCGTTGACCCTGTACACGAAATGTTGATCGAGGCCGCGTTGTACGACCGTGGGCGGTACCACCAGCGCATTTTTATCCAGTGCAGTCTGAATCTTTACCGTTACCAGCAGGCCCGGCCAGAGTTTCTGTGCAGGGTTGGCGAATTCGGCCTTGGCGCGGATGGTGCCGGTGTTGGCGTTGATCTGGTTGTCGATCAGGGTCAGGTGGCCTTCGCCCAGCAGGTTGCCGGTTTCACCGTCAGTGTCGGCGCCGATGTAAGCCTTGACCGGTGCTTGCTGTGGATCGTTGATCAGGCCTTGCAGGGTCGGCAGCATTTGCTGCGGCAGGGAAAACTCCACGGCGATCGGGTCGATCTGGGTCACCGTGAACAGACCTTGGGTGTCGGTCATGCGCAGGAAGTTGCCTTCATCGACTGTGCGAATACCAACGCGACCGGTGACTGGCGAGCGAATCTGTGTGTAAGACAGCTGCACCAGAGCGGCGTCGATCGAGGCCTGATTGCCTTGGGCGGTGGCTTTGAGTTGGTTGACCAGGGCTTGTTGCTGGTCGTAGGTCTGCTTGGACACGCCGTCGTCGACACTGAGCAGTTTGTAGCGCTTGAGGTTGACCTGGGCCACTTGCAGTTGCGCCTGGCTTTCGCCCAGTTGCGCCCGGGCCAGGTCGAGGCTGGCGCGGATCGAGCGGTCATCGAGGGTGGCCAGCAGGTCGCCCTGGTTCACCAGTTGGCCTTCCTTGACCAGCAGTTTGGTGAGGATGCCGTCGATTTGCGGGCGCACGACCACGCTGTGCAAGGACAACACCGAGCCGATGCCGCTGACGTAGCGGGGCACATCTTTTTCGACGACGCTGACCACCCGCACGGGAATGGCGGTGGGGGCGGCCAGTTTGGTCGTGGCGGGTTTGGTGGCGTACCAAACGCCCGTCGCTGCCAGGGCGATCAGAAGGGCGGCGAGCAGGGCGGTTTTTTTCTGAATTCGCATGCGAGTGGGGCGCCGGCTGAGTGGTCTGGTTTTGTCAGGTTTATACCTTCCTTTATAAACCTGTTCGCCGGTCAGGAGCGTGACTGGTAACTGACGGCTCTGTCAGTTTGGACCGGGATCTTGTTTTGATCTTGGCGGCCTTATAGCCGACCAAGCTCTTTCGTCTGTACCTGCATGATCGTTCCCACGCTCCCGCGTGGGAATGCCGCCAGGGACGCTCCACGTTCCGCTTTTGAATGTTTAATGGATGTGCCTGAACGCAGACCTTTCCCACATATCTTTCAGGTTGTCCGTCGGAAGCGGGCTCTCTAGTCTTTGGCTGTCGCTGCACATTCAGCGACCGGGCGTGAGATCCCCGCAATAAGTAGGCGAAAGCCTCACGACCATAACGGTAAGTGATGGCTCCAATTGAGATTAGGAGCTACAGATGGATGACGGTAATTCTGATTCGAACTTCAATAAAACCAACCCTATCGCCGACACCCTGCGCGCCGAAGAATTACTCAAAGACCGCGAAGCCATAAAACGCGCCCTCGACTACTACCTCGATCCCCCAACGCCCTACACCGAAAAAAAACGCCGCCCCAGCACCATGTTCATGGTCGCCCCGAATATGGATACCGAAAGCCTCTTGGCCCACGCCTACGAATCGTTAGCCACGGCGAGTGTCCTGGCCAGCGATTTCTCCAACGACCTGACTGGCCCGCAGCGCTACACGGCGCTGGCGATTCAACAGAGCATCATGCTGGCGGAGCTGGCGGTGAACCGGGCGCTGGATAACGTCGATCCGGCGTAGACTGCGTTATCGTTCATCGCGAGCAGGCTTGCGATGGCGGTTGGTCAGTCGGCACAAAACCCGACTGACCAGCTGCAGCCTGCAGCCTCCGACACAGGTATACTGCCGCCTTTCGTGGCTCGCCTACCGGGCCCGACTCTTTAGCATCACCCGGAGCTTTCATGACTTCCCCGACACAACCGCCGGTTGCCGACGCTTTGCGCGACGACCAGGCAGACCTGCCCGACAGCGTCGACTCCAGCGCCGACAGCGAAACCAAAGCGGCGATCCCGGCGTTCAAGTTTCCGTTCAAGCCGGGCGAACTGGCCGCCGCGAAGAGCGCCAGCCAGCCTTGGTACAAGAATGGCGCCAAGAACGGCCACACCAAGACCCCGGGCGCAGCGCCTCCCGGCACTCGTCGTTCGATGGGCAAACGCTGACCGCCAGGCGTTTTTTGTCGGTAGCAGTTCCTTCTGTCATTGAGACAATTCCCACAAGGATGAGCGATTTGTCCTCTGGGAAGTCGGTGACCACTCATCAAAGATTCATGTCCCTGAATGCTTGATGACGGTCACCGAAATGCCTTTGGTAAAAATCTTCTCCCTGTTGTCGCTGGTGGTCCTGACCGCCGGCTGTGTTTCGTCTGCGGCCAATCCACAGATCCGTTTCGGGGTCGAGGCCCTGGTTCCCCCCTTCGAGAGTCGCAACGACAAAGGTGAGCTGGTCGGATTGAACATCGAACTGGGTAATGCGCTATGCGCCGAACTCAAAAAACGCTGTGTCTGGGTTGATCAGGATTACGCCACCAACATCCCGGCCCTGGAGGCCAACCATTTCGATGTGATCATGCCCATGACGGCAACGCCGGCGCGTCGAGAACGGCTCGACTTCACCGATAATCTTTATCCCTTGAACAGCCGTCTGGTGGCGCGTACAGGGGCGAATCTGCAGCCGGATGCGCAATCGCTCAAAGGCAAGCGTGTCGGCGTTCTGACAGGCACCAGCCGTGAGGCGTTCGCCAAGGCCCGTTGGGCTCCGGCGGGAGTGACGGTGCGCAGTTTCAATTTCAACAGTCAACTGATAGCCAGCCTGCTGGCGGGTGAGATCGACGTGACCCTGCAAGACTCGATTGAAATCACCCAGGCGTTTTTAAGTCAGCCTCAGGGGCAAGGATTTGATTTTTCCGGGCCTGCGCTCAAGGACCCCATGCTGGGCAGTGGCGTGGCGATGGCTGTGCGCCAATCCGACACCGCCTTGCGCGATGAGCTGAATGCGGCCCTTGAGCGTCTCAAGCAGAATGGCCAGTACCAGGCGATTACCGGGCGTTACCTGCCTCGCTAAGAGGTTAAAAAAACCGCTGCGCAAGGACACTGCGCGGCGGTTTGGCGGTTCAGGCTGCACGCAACGAAATAAACGCATAGTTCAGCGGCGCTTCAGTCACCACCTGCGCCCCGGCCGCCAGCACTTGCCCGGCGATATCATCGCCAGACACATGAAACAGCCATTCATCGCTCGACCCCGCCAGCGATTGCTGCGTCACTTGATCGATCACCATGGCAAACGCGGTCATGTCCGGCAGATAAGCGGTAAACCCATCGCCTTTCAGCGCTGTCGTCCGAATCCCCAATAGCGCGCAAATCGCATCCTTGGCCTGAATCTCGTCGCGATCCGCCTGGCGGGAGCGCTGGATCAATCCTGCCAATTCCTGATCGACCAGTTCACCGCCAACAATCAGATCCGGGCCTTTTGCCCATGACTCGGGCGGGCAATCCTTTGTTGCCGGGTTGAGCGGGATATGCGGGTTGATTTCCATCGGATAGATGCGGCACACCAGCGGGCGGCGTTCGTAGATGCGGCAGAGGTTGTCTTCGTCAAGATTCCGGCAGGGGCCGACGTTGTAGGCGGCGAAGGTGATCGCCACGTACGCTTCGCAGGTGCCGCTGCGAACCAGCGCCGAACGGCGTTCGGCGTGTTCGCGTTGTTGTGCTGGCAGGCCCAGGCCGTTGGCGAGAAAGGCTTCCACCAGCACGATCACCTGGCCGCCATCGGCCGCCCACATGCGGGCTTCGGCCAGTGTCAGGGGAACATGGTGGTCGGTGCAGCATTTGCCACAACCGACGCAGGAAAACGGTGTATTCATTGAACGGCCAGTGACCTGTGAGGGCATGAAACGGCGACAGAAAGCCACCGCAAAGGCCTGTGCCAAAGCAAGTTATGCGCCATTCACTGCGCTTTTGTGGTTGGACGGATGGAGTCCCATTCGGTGACGTAGGCGGTTTTGCTTTTCTTGTTGTAGAGGCACAGCTCGGTGCCTTGCTGGCCTTTCATGTGTTTTTGCGGGTACTGGCCTTGCAGCAGGAGTGCGGTATAACCGACCCGGTCATCGAACTGCGCGGCATTGCCGACGGGTTTGGTGTTTTTCAGGCCGCTGGCCTTGGTGCAACTGGCGAGCACGTCTTTGTCGAAGGCGGCCCAGGCATCGGGGCTGGAGGCGTGGGCCTGGGCGGCGAGGGTGGTGAGACAGAGGAAGGTCAGGGTGGTGGCTTTCATGATCGGGCATCCTTGGCGTGTAGTGGTCAAGGTCGGAGTATGCCTGATGGTTTGCTCGCGAAAGCGGTGTGTCAGGCAGGCACAGGCTCCCGCCGGACCACATACATCCCGGCACTTTCATACAAACCCCGCGCCCGAAGGTTGTCTTCCCGCACCTTCAAATCCACAAAACCTTCGCGGCGCTGCGCAAACACCTTGAAAGTATGGAGCAGCAGCGCACGGCCAAGTCCGAGGCCTCGAACACGCGGGTGCACCACCAAATCCTTGATGTAGGCACTGGTCCAGCACTGGGCGACGCCGACGATGCCTTCGGCATCCAGAGCGATGAAGCACAGGGTCGGATCGTATTCAGGATCGGCTTCAAACCGCTGTTGCCAGACTTCCAGCGCCGGTACGCGGCCGCCGCCATCCCGATAACCCAGTTCCATCAAGTGATGAACGGCTTCGGCAAGTTCGGGACGGTACTCGGTCAGCTCAACGCCATTTGGCCAAGTGGAAAGCGGCACATCCTCAGCGAGGTTGCGCCGCATCAGAAAGCAAAATTCCTCGGCCAACACTCAGTGACCTTGTTCGGCGACGACCCTGGCCGCCTCGATCAGGCACTTGGTCAGTTCTGGCGAGGAGAACTTGGTCAGCACCCCGTTGGCCCCGGCCAGTCGAGCCTTCTCGCTGTTCATCGCGCTGTCCAGCGAGGTGTGCAGCAACACGTAGAGGTGCGAGAAGTCCGGGGTTTCGCGCAAGGTGCGGGTGAAGGCATAGCCGTCCATCTCCGACATTTCGATGTCCGAGACGATCAGGTTGATCTGCTGGGCGGTGCCTTGCAGGTCCAGCAGGCAGTCGATGGCTTCCTTGGCGCTGCGGGCGGTGTGGCATTGCAGGCCGAGGTTGCGCAGGGTGTGCACCGATTGTTGCAGTGCGACCTGGCTGTCATCGACCACCAGAATTCGCGCATTGCCCAGTACTTCAGCCTCTTCCATGCTCAGTTCGGTCGGGGCCATTTCGATCTGCGCCGGCGCAATGCCGTGGATGACCTTTTCGATGTCCAGTACTTGCACCAGGGTGCCGTCGACCGACGTCACGCCGGTGATGTACGAGCGCACGCCGCCAGAGCCGAAGGGTGGTGGGCGGATGTCGGTGGTCAGGCAGTGGACGATCTTGCTCACCGCCTGAACGTGCAGGCCCTGCTTGGAGCGGCTGACGTCGGTGACGATCAGGCAGCCACCGTTCGGGTCTTCCAGCGGTCGTTCGCCGATGGCGCGGCTCAGATCGATCACCGACAACGACGCGCCGCGCAGGGTGGCGATGCCTTTGACGTGGGGATGCGACTCCGGCAGCTTGGTCAGCGGCGGGCAGGGGATGATTTCGCTGACTTTCAGCAGGTTGATCGCCATCAGCTTGCCGCTGCGCAAGGTAAACAGCAGAAGCGAAAGTGAATCTGCGCGGGCTTTGTTGGAAGACATAAAAACCTTCTGTGGAAAAGGTGAGGCGATTATGAGCATCGCCAACAGCTATCGATGCCAGGTTATCGACTTGTTGGGGGCTGGCTTTAGGGGAAATGCCCATTGCCAGCCAAACGGTGACCCTGTGGGAGGGAGCTTACCTGTGGCGAGGGGGCTTGCCCCCGTTGGAGCGCGAAGCGATCCCTGGTTTTTCCAGATAAAACTTCATCGCTAATTTCACGACCGCTTCGCGGCCGAACGGGGGCAAGCCCCCTCGCCACAAATACCGCCCAACATAATAACCGCGTTATTTCATACCCAACCGCTTGGCCATCCGCCCCAGGTTCGCCCGATCCAGACCCAACTCCCGCGCCGCGCTGGCCCAGTTGTGGTGGTGCCGTTCCAGGCAAGCGCTGATCAGTTGGCGCTGATAGTGCTCGGTGGCTCCACGCAAATCCCCTGAAACCAACTCAGCTGCCGGCGCAGCAGCCACGGGTTCCGACACGTGCTCAACGCCGCCATTGGGCAAATCCAGATCCGCCGCGCTCAAGCTGAGAATCTTCGGCCGTTGCGTGCAATTACCCAGCGCCTTCAGCGCGCTGCGACCAATCAAGTGCTCCAGTTCCCGCACGTTCCCCGGCCAACCATACCCCAACAACGCCGCTTGGGCATCGCTGGTCAGGCGCAGGCTGTTGAGGCCCATGCGTGAGCGGTTTTGCTCCAGGAAGTAGCCGCTGAGCAACAGCACATCCCGGCCGCGATCCCGCAGCGCAGGCACCAGCAACGGGTAAACGCTCAGACGGTGATAGAAGTCGGCGCGGTAGCGGCCGCTGCGTACTTCCTCGGCCAGGTCGCGGTTGGTCGCTGCGATCAGCCGCACGTCGACCTGATGTTCCTTGTCCGACCCTAGCCGCTGCAATTGCCCGCTCTGCAGCACCCTGAGCAATTTGGCCTGCACCGCCAGCGACAGTTCGCCCACTTCATCGAGGAACAACGTGCCGCCATTGGCCAGTTCGAACTTGCCGCGACGATCGTTCATCGCGCCGGTGAAGGCGCCACGCACATGGCCGAACAGTTCGCTCTCCACCAGGGTGTCCGGCAGGGCGGCGCAGTTGAGGCTGATGATCGGTTTGTCGGCCCGGGGCGACGCGGCGTGGATAGCCTGGGCCACCAGCTCTTTACCGACCCCGGTTTCCCCGGTGATCAACACAGTGAGATCGCTGCCGCCCACCAGGTTGATTTCTTCAACCAGGCGTTTGTAGGCCTTGCTCTGGCCAATCATTTCGCGGTTCTGCTGGCCGCTGGCCTGACGGTAAACCTCGGCGCGCTGATGTTCGTCTTCGGCGCGATTGGCCAGCCGTTCGATGCGCTCGGCGGCGTTTACGGTGGCGGCGGCGAGGCTGGCGAAGGCTTGCAGGGCGTCCAGTTCGATCGGTTCGAAGCGTTCAGGGGCGAGGGCGTCGAGGGTCAGCAAACCCCACGGACGCTCGTCGATAAACAGCGGGCAGCCCATGCAGTCGTGGACTTCCAAATGCTCGTGCAGGCCATCGACCAGGCCGTCATAAGGGTCGGGCAAGTCGCTGTCGGCGGCGAAGCGGGTCGGGCCGGGACTGCTGAGCAGCACTTCGAAGCGCGGGTGTTCGCTGATCTTGAAGCGTCGGCCGAGGGTATCGGTGCTCAACCCGTCCACGGCCAGCGGCACCAGCCATTCGCCGTCGAGTCGCAGCAGGGCGGCGGCGTCGCAAGGGAGCAGGGCGCGCATGGCTTCGAGCAGGCGCCGATAGCGCTCGCCTTCGGGTAGCTCGCGGGACAGGTCGGAGACCAGGGGCAGCAGGGTCGTGAGCAGTAATTTTGCAGTCATAATGACTCCGTGTAGTCGCTATGACTATAAAACGATGTGTGTCTTTATGACTACTTTGTTTTTAACTGTTTGATTTATAAGATTTTAATTGTTGGCATGGAAACTGATAAGCAAAGAGTATTCATATAAAGCCCAGGAGTTGCTCTTATGCTTAGCGTTCAAGACCGTGCCATCGTCAAGTCCACCGTACCGCTGCTGGAAAGCGGTGGCGAAGCGTTGATCACTCACTTCTACCGCATGATGCTCTCTGAATACCCAGAGGTTCGCCCGCTGTTCAACCAGGCTCACCAGGCCAGCGGCGATCAGCCTCGCGCCTTGGCCAATGGCGTGTTGATGTATGCGCGGCACATCGATCAGCTCGATCAGTTGGGCGACCTGGTGGCCAAGATCATCAACAAGCACGTGGCCCTGCAAATCCTCCCGGAACATTACCCGATCGTGGGCAGCTGCCTGTTGCGGGCAATCTCTGAAGTACTGGGCGACGAAATTGCCACGCCTGAAGTGATGAGCGCCTGGGGCGCGGCCTACAACCAACTGGCCGAAATCCTGATCGGTGCCGAAGCCAGTATCTACGACCAGAAAGCCCAGGCACCGGGCGGCTGGCGCGGCGCGCGGGAATTCATCGTGGCGGCCAAAGTCGAGGAAAGTTCGGAAATCACTTCGTTCTACTTCGAACCGGCGGATAAAGGGCCGATTCTCGCGGCCGAGCCCGGCCAGTACATCGGCATGAAACTGATCCTCGACGGCGAAGAAATCCGGCGTAACTATTCGCTGTCGGCGCTGGCTAACAAGGGCCAGTACCGCATCAGCGTCAAGCGCGAAACCGGTGGCCGCGCCTCCAACCATTTGCACGATCAACTGCACGTCGGCGCGAGCATCATGCTGTTCCCGCCAGCGGGCGACTTCACCCTGACCGCCAGCGACAAACCGCTGGTGCTGATCAGTGGCGGTGTCGGCATCACCCCGACGCTGGCAATGCTCGAAGCGGCGCTGGCGACCGAGCGGCCGGTGCATTTTATCCACTGTGCGCGCAATGGCAGCGTGCATGCCTTCCGCGACTGGATCGACGGGCTGGCCGAGCGTCATCCGCAGCTCAAGCGTTTCTATTGCTACGCCGAAGACGATGGCGTCAGCCCGGCGGCAGACAAGATTGGCCTGCTGAGCCAGGAGCAACTCGGCGAGTGGTTGCCGCAGCAGCGCGATGTGGATGCTTACTTCCTGGGGCCTAAAGGCTTCATGTCGGCGATCAAGCGTCACCTCAAGGCCTTGGGTGTGCCGGAGAAACAAAGCCGTTACGAGTTCTTCGGGCCGGCTGCGGCGTTGGAGTAAACGGTTGCGGCGACTCGGGAGACCGAGTCGCCTTCATCGCGGGCAAGCCCGGCTCCCACAGGATTGTTGTCGATCACAAACGTTGTGTACGACATCTATGCTGTGGGAGCCGGGCTTGCCCGCGATAGCGGCACCACGATCCTAATTCGTAAAAAACGCTTAAAGGTTAATCCGTTCTTAACCGGTTTATCGTTTATTCCCCGATGCTGATGATAGGCGCTCGTTCGTTTACATGATCAGGATCGCCCCATGACTCACATCATCTTCTCCTGCCGTTCAACCCTGGCCGGCCTCAGCCTGACCGCTGCGCTGCTGGCGAGTCCCTTTGCTTGCGCCGAGCCAGCCTTGCTCCAGCCGCAATCCCTGATCGTCGATCAGAGCCTGCCCAAGGCGCAGCGCGATTCCATGGAATTGGCCGCCCGGCGTTATGGCAGCTTTTGGAACACCGGGGAGGAGGCGTTGGCCAAGGCGGCGTTGTCAGAGCAGTTCGTCGACAAAACCCCGCCAGAAGGCCGGGTTCAGGGGCCGACCGGGCCGCTGCTGGCGTCGAAGTTCTTTCGCACGGCGGTGCCGGACCTGAGCTGCGAGATCGAACAAATGATCATTGCCGGTGATCGGGTGGTGGTGCATTTGCACTTTCGAGGGCACTTCACCGGCCCGTTCAAGGCTCTCAAAGGTCAGGGCCAGCGTGTAGACTTCCGGGCAACCGATATCTATCAGATCGACAACGGTCGCATCGCGGCCAATTGGCATATCGAAGACAACATCAGCCTGATGCAGCAGCTGCAAGCGCAGCCGCCGGCGAGCTGATCCACGGACACAGAAGGGAAACGCGATGAGCGAGGAAACAATGCGGTTGGGACGTGAACGGCGCTATCTGGTGTTGCTGGGCATCATCTGCCTGGCGCTGATCGGTGGCGCGCTGTACATGCAAGTGGTGCTGGGCGAGGCGCCGTGCCCGCTGTGCATCTTGCAGCGCTACGCATTGTTGCTGATCGCGCTCTTCGCGTTCATCGGCGCGGCGATGCGCACCCGCCGCAGCATCACGCTGTTCGAAGCGCTGGTGGTGATCAGCGCCATCGCAGGCGTCGGGGTGGCCGGGCATCACGTCTATACCCAGCTGTACCCGGAAGTCAGCTGCGGCATCGATGTGCTGCAACCGATCGTCGACGGCCTGCCGCTGGCGAAGATCTTCCCGCTGGGCTTCCAGGTCGACGGTTTCTGCTCCACACCGTACCCGCCGATCCTTGGTTTGTCCCTGGCACAGTGGGCGCTGACGGCGTTCGTGCTGGTCGTGGTGCTGGTGCCGCTGCTCACTTGGCGTAACCGCAAAGCGCTGCGCTGAGGCCGTCCGCCACAGCGTTGCAGGAAACAAAAAACGCCCCGGTCCTCGTTGAGAGACCGGGGCGTTTTGCATGTTCAAAGCTCAAATGAAAAGACCTTGATGCGCGACAATTTTGGATGCGGCATGTGTGCGACATGTTGTCACAGCTCGAGTGTCGCAAGTCATTTCAAGACATGGAATCGGGACACCTCAAGGTACCCAAAACAGGCTCTGCAAGCCACTACCGCTTTCAGTGCCAATCAGCCGAAACAGGCAGTTTTAACAGGGGCTGGCGAATTGCCAAAGCCCTTGTCACATAGGGGGTAGAGCAGGGTCTGAGGCGAGCGCAGAGCCCAGGAAGCTGTCTGAACTTCGCGCGGTACACCTACATTTTTTGGTGTTTTTGTTGAGAATTAATTTCGATACCATGGCCCACTTTTGCAAAAACCGTGAATGATTGTTGCTGGAACGGATAAAAATTATTTCGGGATGAGACATGGTTTATGAATCGCTACATATCTACAATCGCCCGCACTGAATTCCCGGCACTGCTCATCCTGACTCAGGCTTATGAGTAGAACAGGGCGTCGAGAAGCCTGATGGCTTCATGCGACCCCCCATTGTCGGTGCCTTCCGACGATCCGCACCAAATGGAATTGGTCTGTAACAAGGCCCTTGACCACGAATTCGAATAAGAACACACCGCAGGCCCAGCAATTGTCGAACCGCGTCTGACGCGCGACGGGCAGGCCCTTATTCAATCCAAGAAAAATGCCAACCCTTGGCAGGGTGAAGTGTTGGCGATCAAAACCCAACTGCATTGCGCAAGCTGCTTTAGAGGTCGTGAGATGAGTAAAAACAGGTACCCCAGACTACTAGGCTTATTGCCGCTGCTCGGCACGTTGTTGCTGGGAGGCTGCAACATGACCTTGCTCGATCCCAAGGGCCAGGTCGGCCTGGATGAGCGAAACCTGATCATCACCGCAACGCTGCTGATGCTGTTGGTCGTCGTGCCGGTCATCGTCATGACGTTCCTGTTCGCCTGGAAATACCGCGCTTCCAACCAGGACGCCGTCTACACGCCAAAATGGTCCCACTCCACCAAGATCGAAATCGCGGTGTGGACTATTCCGGTACTGATCATCATTGCCCTGGGTTATGTCACCTACAAGTCGACCCACGCACTGGATCCTTACAAGCCGCTGGAATCCGACGTCAAGCCGGTCACCATTGAAGTGGTCGCGCTGGACTGGAAGTGGCTGTTCATCTACCCGGAACAAGGCATCGCCACGGTCAACAAGATCGTGTTCCCGGCGCACACCCCGATCAACTTCAAGATCACTTCCGACGCCGTGATGAACTCGTTCTTCATCCCTGCTCTGGGCGGTCAGATCTACGCGATGGCGGGCATGCAGACCAAACTGCACCTGATCGCCAACCAGAACGCTGAAATGGACGGTATCTCCGCCAACTACAGCGGCGCGGGTTTCACCGGCATGAAATTCAAAGCTATCGCCACTTCTCAGGAAGATTTCGACGCCTGGGTAAGCGAAGTCAAAAAGGCACCTAAACAGCTTGAACAAGCTGAATACGCAGCCCTGTCCAAACAAAGCCAGAACAACCCAGTCGAGCTTTACTCCTCGGTCACGCCGAACCTGTTCCAGATCATCGTCGACAAGTACGAAGGCATGAAACCGGGCAAGCCAGTGCACCACGAGAAGAAAGAGCACGAAGTGGCCGCCATGGAAGGAATGGACATGAGTTCGCATTCAGCTGCCGGGGCAGAGGAGTAAACGATGTTTGGTAAATTAAGTTGGGAAGCGGTCCCGTTCCACGAACCGATCGTAATGGTGACCATCGCCATGATCGCGCTCGGTGGTCTGGCACTGTTCGCTGCAATCACCTACTTCAAGAAGTGGACCTATTTGTGGACCGAGTGGTTGACCTCGGTCGACCACAAGAAAATCGGCGTGATGTACATCGTCGTCGCCATGGTCATGCTGCTGCGCGGCTTTGCCGACGCCATCATGATGCGTACCCAGTTGGCCATGGCCACCGAGGGTTCGCCTGGCTACCTGCCACCTGAACACTATGACCAGATCTTCACCGCCCACGGTGTGATCATGATCATTTTCATGGCGATGCCATTCTTCACCGGCCTGATGAACCTTGCAGTGCCGTTGCAGATCGGCGCGCGTGACGTTGCCTTCCCGTTCCTGAACTCCCTGAGCTTCTGGCTGCTGGTTTCCGGCGTGGTGCTGATCAACCTGTCCCTGGGCGTTGGCGAATTCGCCAAGACTGGTTGGGTTGCCTATCCGCCGCTGTCGGGTCTGCAATACAGTCCGGGCGTGGGGATGGATTACTACATCTGGGCGCTGCAGCTATCCGGGCTAGGTACGACGCTGACGGGGGTCAACTTCCTGGCCACCGTGCTGAAAATGCGTACCCCTGGCATGAAGCTGATGGACATGCCGATCTTCACCTGGACCTGCACCTGGGCCAACGTCCTGATCGTGGCTTCGTTCCCGATCCTGACCGCTACCCTGGCTTTGCTGACGCTTGACCGTTACATGGATTTCCACATTTTCACCAATGAACTTGGTGGTAATCCGATGATGTACGTCAACCTGTTCTGGGCTTGGGGTCACCCTGAGGTTTACATCCTGATCCTGCCGGCGTTCGGTATCTTCTCCGAAGTTATCTCGACCTTCACCGGCAAGAAGCTGTTCGGCCACCATTCGATGATCTACGCTTCGGGCGCGATCTCGATCCTGGGCTTCATGGTTTGGCTGCACCACTTCTTCACCATGGGTTCGGGTGCCAGCGTCAACGCCTTCTTCGGTCTGGCGACGATGCTGATTTCCATCCCGACGGGTGTGAAACTGTTCAACTGGCTGTTCACCATCTACCAGGGCCGTCTGCGCTTCACCAGCCAGGTGATGTGGACCCTGGGCTTCATGGTGACCTTCGCCATCGGCGGCATGACCGGCGTACTGCTGGCCATCCCGGGTGCTGACTTCGTACTGCACAACAGCCTGTTCGTGATCGCGCACTTCCACAACGTGATCATCGGCGGCGCGGTATTCGGTTACATCGCAGGTTTCGCCTTCTACTTCCCGAAAGCGTTCGGCTTCAAGCTGCACGAAGGCTGGGGCAAGGCAGCATTTTGGTTCTGGATCTCCGGCTTCTTCGTCGCGTTCATGCCGCTCTATGTACTGGGCTTCATGGGTATGACCCGTCGCCTGAACGCCACCACCAACCCTGAGTGGGTGCCGTACCTGTACGTTGCCATGTTCGGTGCGGTGATGATCGCAGCCGGTATCGCCTGCCAGCTGATCCAGCTGTACGTGAGTATCCGTGACCGCAAGCTGCCGCAGAACATGTGCGAGCACGGCGACCCATGGAATGCCCACACCCTGGAATGGTCGACCTCCTCGCCACCTCCGTTCTACAACTTCGCCGTGCTGCCAAAAGCCGACGTTGTCGACCCGTTCACCGAAGCCAAGGAAAACGGCACCGCGTACAAGGCTCCGACCAAGTACGAGCCGATCCACATGCCAAACAACACCGCGACCGGTGTGGTCATGGGCGCACTGTTGACCGTATTCGGTTTCGCGATGATCTGGCACATCTGGTGGCTGGCAATCGCCAGCCTGGCAGGCACCGTGATCTACTTCGCGATCCACGCGGCCCGTGATGATCAAGGCTACTACGTGCCGGTCGACGTGATCGAGCGCATCGAAGCCGAGCAGCACAAGCGTCTGGTAGCAGCCGGGAAAGTCCCAGCCACCACCACCCGTGTTGAAACCTCGTTGGAACAGGCTTAAACCATGTCGAACTTAGTGACCAATGCTGGACACACCCATGTCGATGGACATGGGCATGATGACCATCACCACGACTCGGGCGAGATGACCGTATTCGGTTTCTGGCTCTACCTGATGACCGACTGCATTCTGTTTGCGTCGATCTTCGCAGCGTACGCGGTACTGGTTAACAACGTAGCGGGTGGCCCGTCGGGCCACGACATCTTCGAACTGCCATACGTACTGGGCGAAACCGCTCTGCTGCTGTTCAGTTCGATCACCTACGGCTTCGCCATGCTGGCGTTCTTCCGTGGCAACAAGAAGCAGGTCCTGGGCTGGCTGGCCCTGACCTTCATGTTCGGTGCCGGCTTCATCGGCATGGAGATCAACGAGTTCCACATGCTGATCTCCGAGGGCTATGGCCCTAACCGTTCGGGCTTCCTGTCCGGGTTCTTCACCCTGGTCGGCACCCACGGTCTGCACGTGACCAGCGGTCTGATCTGGATGGCGATCATGATGTACCAGGTGCAGAAAAACGGCCTGACGGCGACCAACAAGACCCGTCTGAGCTGCCTGAGCCTGTTCTGGCACTTCCTGGACGTGGTGTGGATCTGCGTATTCACCGTTGTTTATCTGATGGGGACTATGTAAATGGCTAACGCGCACTCTCATGACGACGCCGGTCACGGCAGCGTCAAGTCCTACGTCATTGGCTTCGTTCTGTCGGTAATCCTGACCCTGATCCCGTTCGGTCTGGTGATGTACCCGTCGCTGCCGAAGTCGCTGACCCTGTGGATCGTACTGGCTTTCGCCGTTATCCAGGTGCTGGTGCACCTGGTGTACTTCCTCCACCTCGACCGTTCCGCCGCGCAGCGTAACAACGTGATTGCGTTTGTTTTCGCCGCGATCGTGATTGTCCTGCTGGTTGGCCTGTCGCTGTGGATCATGTTCAGCATCCACACCAACATGATGGCGAAGTGAGGTAAGTCCGGATGTCCTTTAAGCACTTTATCCAAATCACCAAACCGGGGATCATTTTCGGTAACGTGCTTTCTGTGGCAGGCGGATTTTTCCTGGCCTCCAAAGGGCATGTCGATCTGGCCATTTTCCTGGCCGCGATGATCGGCACGTCCCTGGTCGTGGCTTCCGGTTGCGTGTTCAACAACTGCATCGACCGCGACATCGACCTGAAGATGGAACGCACCAAGAACCGGGTGCTGGTCCAGGGCTTAATCTCCCTGAAACTGGCCCTGGCTTATGCGACCGTCCTGGGTGTCGCCGGCGTTGCGTTGTTGTACAAGGTGGCCAACCCGTTGGCCGCGTTGTTCGCGGTGATCGGTTTTGTCATCTACGTCGGCTTCTACAGCCTGTACCTCAAGCGCAAGTCGGTTCACGGCACGCTGGTGGGCAGTCTGTCGGGGGCGATGCCGCCGGTGATCGGTTACGTCGCGGTCAGCAATAACTTCGACATGGCCGCACTGACGTTGCTGGTGATGTTCAGCTTGTGGCAGATGCCGCATTCCTACGCCATCGCAATCTTCCGCTTCAACGATTACCTGGCCGCATCGATTCCGGTGCTGCCAGTGAAGCGCGGCATTGAAGTGGCCAAGAAACACATCCTGCTCTACATCCTGGCCTTCCTCGTGGCGACCTTGATGCTGACCTTCAGCGGCTACGCCGGCATGAGCTACCTCGCCGTCGCCGCGGCCATGGGCATGTACTGGCTGTACATGGCCTGGACCGGCTACAAGGCAGTGGATGACACGGTCTGGGCACGCAAGCTGTTCGTGTTCTCGATCTTCACCATTACCGCGTTGAGCGTGATGATGTCCCTGGACTTCAAAGTGCCGAGCGAGTTGTTGCTGACGTACGCGCCTTAAGCGTCGGATGCTGTAAAGAAAAGCCCCGCCTTTCGAGAGAAAGGCGGGGCTTTTTCGTTTAATTACGATTGGCATACAGGCAATAAAAATCCCCGCTCTGATGGCGGGGATTTTTGTGTGCAGCGTTTAGCGTTATTGCGCAGTGATGCTGTAGCCGTCGAACGCGGTTTGTTGCTGAAGCGCGGTGATGATGTTCTTGCGGTTGACCGCTTGTTCGGCCCCGGCGTTGTCCAGGAACGTTTCGCTTTCCAGCTCCGCTTCTTCGCCTTCACCGACGAAAGTGAAGCCCAGGAATTCCAGCGCTTCACGGTCAACGTTCAGGCGCGAGCGTGGGGTGCGCAGGGGCAGGGTGACGCTGATGCCGTCCTTGCTGATGGTGAACACTTCGACTTCTTTTTTGGCGCGAGCCGCTTTGCTCTTGCCGCTGCTCGGGTTGCTGATGGCTTGGTGAGTCTGGTTCAGCACTTTCAGCGCCAGGCCATAAACGATTTCCTGGAACGCCGGGTCGTCCTTGAAGCTGGACAGAATGCGGCTGATCGGGAATTTGCTGCTCAGGTCTTCCAGGGCGGCAATATCGGCCGCTTCGGCGTCTTTCAATTGCTTGAGTTCGCCCATCAATTCGTAGGCTTTATCGTCATCGAAGCTGTCGTGAGCCTGGCGAATCGCGGCGCGCAGTTCGCGGATCTGGTCGCTTTCCCGGGTGGATTGAAAAGCGTCCAGAACCATCTCGCTGATGGTCTTGGCCTGAGGCACGTGTTGTGAAAGATTGATGGAGTTTTCGTATTCCGCTTTGGACGACAAGGTGACTACGGATTCAGCGGTATTGGAATCGGACATTGAAATTTCACTACTTCTTTAACTTGGATTGAGGCGAGAAAGCACGGGGCTTTTTCAGGCCGCCTAATCTATTGGACCAGCGCTGTGTTGTCACGGATGAACCGGTGGCTGGTCTGCATTTTTGGTGAGAGCGCTTTTAGCCGACTGACATCTGCGGGCGTTTTGCCTGGAGTGTCAGCAGCACCCGATAAAGTTTCAGCGCCCGCCCGCTGATCAGTCCGCAGACAAAACCCGACGCCGTAGCCTTGAGCAGCACCATCTCAACCGTGACGGCGAACTCCGGATGCACCTCATCCTGATAGCCGAAGTAATAGTTCACGGCAAAAAACAGCAGGTAGAGCACCAGTGTTTTAACCGTGCCCGGCACGATCAGCCCGGTTTCCGGATCATCCAGCTCAATACCTTTGCGCGCAAATACAACCAGTGCCGCGAGGCTGCCCAGAATGACGGCGGCCAACCAGCAGCCAATCGATATTTGAGGGCTCAGCGTCAGGTTCAGCGAGTACAACGACCAGCCGAGCAACAGCGGTGGAGTGACAAGCAACGACGTTTTGCTTTCATGGGTGGGGGACAAGGCTTTGACGCCGTAGTAACAGAGCAGCAGAAAGATCGCATAAACCCATAGAGGGGTGTTTTGCAGGGTGTTGAGCATTACATAGCATCCGTGCCGGGAATGAAGAGTCCGGATAATAGCTGCTGCCATGGCCGATGCTATCGACTATTTCCCCGTCGAATTCATATTCATCGAACGAGTCATCCACTGCTCCGCCGTTTGCTCATCCACCGGCAAGGAGAAGCGAAAAGTCGCGCCGCGTCCCGGCACATCGATCAGCTCGATCTCGCGACCGTGCAATTGCAGTATCCGGTGCACGATCCGCAATCCCAGCCCGCCATCGCGCCGTGCGCCGCCAATGTTGAATGGACGCAGAAACAGACCTTCGCGTAATTCGGGGGTTATGCCGGGGCCGGTGTCGCTGACGGTCACTTCGATAAAAGACCCTTGAGGGCGGAGGCTGAGTTCGATTTCTCCACCTTGGGGGGTGTGGCGCAGGGCGTTATCGAACAGGTTGGTCAGCACCCGCTCGATCAGCCCCAGGTCAGCGCAGGCCACGGCGACGTTGGGGGCGAAGGTGGCCTTGAGTTCAATCTGGCGCGCTTCGGCGCTGAGTTCGAACTTCTGAAAAATGTCCTGCACCAGATCGGTCAGGGAGAAACGCTCCAGCACCGGTTGCACGAAACCGTGTTCCAGCCGCACCAGTTCCAGCAGTGATTGCGCCAGGCCGCCAACCTTGCGGCTTTGATCCAGGGCGATTCCCAGATAACGACGGCGATCGGCGGGGGACAAGGTGGCGTCCTTGAGCGACAGGGTTTCCAGGTAACCGTGCAGCGAGGCCAGCGGTGTGCGCAGGTCGTGGGAGATGTTGGCCACCAGTTCGCGACGCTCCTGATCCTGACGGGTCAGCGAGCGCCATTGTTCACCGAGGCGCGCTTGCATCTGCCGAAAGGCCGCGTCGAGTACGGCTATCTCATCATGGCTGGCGGCCTTTTCTATCGGCTCCGGCTCAGGTTCGGGCGAAGCGGTCGGAACACCGTTGATATCAAACTGACTGACTTTCTCGGTCAAACGACGCAATGGCCGGGTGATCAGGGCAAATGCCGTGAGGCCGGCAATCAGGCACAGCAACGCCACCAGCCCAATGGACAACAATGCGGTATTGAGCGCGGCGCTGGTGGCACCGCGTTCGGCGAAGCGGTCATGCGCTTCGCTGAGCAACACCACATATAGATAACCGGCCGGCTGACCGTTGACCCGCAAAGGCGCGGCGCTGAACACCTTGCGACCGTCGACGCTGCGCGGATCGTCGCCGAGAATCGGCAATGCCTCGCCTTTGAGCAACCGCTGGATCGGCGCCAGATCGACCTGCTCCCGGCGTATCCGCCCCTCGGGCGCGGCGCTGCCGACAATTCGGCCCCCGGTATCCAGCAGATAGACTTCTACACTGGGATTGACCAGCATCAGTTGGCTGAACAGTTCGCGCACGGCATTGGGCATCGGGCCATTGCGGTCCATCAGCACGGTGTCGTGGGCAATGTGTTGCGCCAGATCCCGCGACAAGCCTTGCACCACTTCCAGTTCATGCATCTGACTGGAACGCACCTGCATCCATGCCGAGGTGCCGTAGCACACCAGCAACAGCACGGCGAACACCAGGGACAGGCGCTGAGTCAGGGTCAGCCTCATGGCTGCTCTCCGCTTGCTGCGAATTTGTAGCCACGGCCCCACACCGTGAGGATGCGCGCCGGTTGCGCCGGATCGGCCTCGATCTTTGCCCGCAGGCGGTTGATATGAGTGTTGACCGTGTGTTCATAGCCTTCGTGGCTGTAGCCCCACACCGCATTGAGCAGGTCCATGCGCGAGAAGACTTTGCCGGGCTGACGGACAAAGAAGTACAGCAGGTCGAATTCCCGTGGCGTGAGGTCAAGACGCCGACCGTCGAGGGAGACTTCACGGGTGATCGGGTCGATGGACAGGCCATCGCTGATCAGACTGCCAGCATCCATTTTCAGATTGCGAGCCATGGCGTCGACCCGTCGCAGCAGTGCCTTGACCCGTGCCACCAGCTCGAGCATGGAAAAGGGTTTGGCCAGGTAATCGTCGGCGCCCAGCTCCAGTCCCAGAATCCGATGCACTTCGCTGGAGCGCGCACTGGTGATGATGATCGGTGTGTAACGGGCCATGGCCCGGGCGCGGCGGCAGATTTCCAGGCCATCGACGCCGGGCAGCATCAGGTCGAGGATCAGTGCGTCCCAGCTTCCTTGCTGCAACAGACGCATGCCCTCGTCGCCGTCGGCGCAGTGCACTACCTCGAACTGCTCATCGCGCAGATGCAGGCAGATAAGGTCGGCGATGTGCAGGTCGTCCTCGACCACCAGGACGCGTTTGGTCTGTTCCATGGAGCTCAATCCTTTGTGACGCAATGAACACATTGTGCGGGTTTTCCTGAGGTTGAGTTATCACGAATTATTTAACTCCTCGTGAGGATTTGGCGATCAACTCAAGCCTAGGCTGTGTTCCATGCAAGGCACCTGGAATTTTGGAGAAGGCCATGTTTTCACGGCGACAGTTTCTTGTAGCGAGCGGCGGGCTGGGGGCTGCAGCCCTGGTGATCGGTGTATTGCCAAAATTTTCCACAAGCGTTGCGCTGGTCGATGAAGCCCGCGCGCAGGAGGTTTTCGAGGTGACCCACAGCGACAGCGAATGGCGTGCCCGGCTCAGCGCCGAGCAGTACGAAATACTGCGCGAAGAGGGCACCGAACGGGCCTACAGCAGCCCGCTGAACAACGAGCACCGCAAGGGCGTTTTTGCCTGCGCCGGTTGTGATCTGCCGTTGTTTTCTTCCGACACCAAGTTCGACAGTCGTACTGGCTGGCCGAGTTTCTGGGCCCCCCTGGACAACGCGGTGGCCACCCGACAGGACCGCTCCTTCGGTGTATTGCGCGAAGAGGTGCACTGTCGTCGTTGCGGCGGTCATCTGGGGCATGTCTTCGAGGATGGGCCAAAGCCCACCGGTCTGCGCTACTGCATGAACGGCCTGGCGCTGACCTTCAAGCCACAGGCGTGATCCATGGGCACTTCCTTTCACTCACTTCATGCAGGTCGACGATATGTGGCTTCTGGTCCTCGCTTATCTCGGTGGTGTGCTGACGATTGTCAGCCCGTGCATTCTGCCGGTATTGCCCTTTGTCTTCGCTCGTACCGGGCAGCCGTTTATGAAAAGTGGCTTGCCGCTGCTGGCGGGGATGGCGCTGACCTTCGCGCTCGTCGCCTCGTTGGCGGCGGTGGGCGGCGGTTGGGTGGTGCAAGTCAATCAATACGGTCGCTGGCTCGCGTTGCTGTTCGTTGCACTGTTCGGGTTGACGCTGTTGCTGCCGCAGCTGGCCGAACGCCTGACGCGTCCATTGGTGGCGGCCGGCGGTCGGCTGTCGCAAGCCGCGGGCGTAGATTCCCGGCCGCGTCCCGGCGCTTCATTCCTGATCGGCGTCGCCACGGGCCTGCTCTGGGCACCCTGCGCCGGGCCGATTCTGGGTTTGCTGCTGACCGGTGCGGCGCTGCAAGGGGCAAGCATCGCGACCACCCTGTTGTTATTGGCTTACGCGGCCGGCACCGCCACTTCTCTCGCTGCGGCACTGCTGCTGGGCGGTAAGGTCTTCGCCGCAATGAAGCGCTCGATAGGCGCTGGCGAGTGGCTACGTCGTGGCCTGGGCGTCGCGATGCTGGTTGGTGTGGTGGCGATTGCCCTTGGGCTGGATACCGGGATTCTGGCGCGGGTTTCGACGGCGTCCACCGGCGGCATCGAGCAGGTGCTGGTTAACCGATTGGCCAGTAAGACACCGGCCAACAGCGGGACAATGATGGCGCAGATTCCACGGGCCGGCGATCAACCCGCCGGCAGCATGATGGCCGCTGGCGATGCGATGAAAGTGACCGCGAAGGCGCCGAACGCGCTGCCGATTGAGGGCAGCCTTCCATCCCTGGATGGCGCCGTGCAATGGCTCAACTCGCCCCCACTCACCGCCCAGGCGTTGAAGGGCAAGGTCGTGCTGGTGGATTTCTGGACTTACTCCTGCATCAACTGCCTGCGCACCCTGCCGTATGTGAAGGCCTGGGCCGAGAAGTATCGCGATCAGGGTTTGGTGGTGATCGGTGTCCATGCGCCCGAGTTTGCCTTCGAACGGGATGTGGGCAATGTCACCAAAGCCATGAAGGACCTGGGCATCACCTACCCGGTGGCCATTGATAATGACTACAAGATCTGGCGTGCTTTCAACAATGAATACTGGCCGGCCCATTACTTTGCCGATGCTCAGGGACGCATTCGTTATCACCATTTTGGTGAAGGCAAGTACGCCGAATCCGAACAAGTGATTCAGCAACTGTTGCGTGAGGCGGGAGCTGCGAAAGTCGCGCAGGGGCTGATCAATGCCAACGCCCAGGGTGTTCAACTCGCCCCGGACATGAGTGAAGTGCAATCCCCCGAAACCTATGTCGGCTACCGACGGATGGAGCATTTCGCCTCTGAAACCAGCCTGGTGCCGGACAAGGCGACTGCCTATAAGCCACCGTCACAACTGGCCCTCAATGACTGGAGCCTGGATGGTCAATGGGCTGTCGGTCCGGAGCGGGCCGTTTCAAACGCTGCGGCCAGTCGTATCGTCTATCGGTTTCACGCTCGCGACTTGCACTTGGTGTTGGGCCCCGGTGCTGACGGCAAACCGGTGCGTTTCAAAGTGTTGATCGACGGCAAGCCCCCAGGTGATGCCCACGGTATCGACGTCGCGCCTGATGGCAGCGGCAGCGTCACCGAGCAGCGGTTGTATCAACTGGTACGCCAGACCACAGGCGTAATGGACCGGACTTTCAGCATCGAGTTTCTCGACCCGGGTGTGTCGGCGTATGCGTTTACCTTTGGTTGATAGCCCCCATTCATTCAGGAGACAGCCCATGAAAACCCCATTCAACTGGCGTCGCACATTTCTGGGTTTGGCCGCCGCCAGCGTTATCGGTCAGTGCTCTGCATTCTCGTTCGCAGGCGCCGAAGAGGCGGTCATCATCCCGGCGCCGACGCTTGACGAAACCACCCAGGCGCACAGCGAAACGGCGGTTTTTGCCGGTGGTTGCTTCTGGGGCGTCCAAGGCGTGTTTCAGCATGTCAAAGGGGTGAAAAATGCGGTTTCCGGTTATGCCGGTGGCGCAGCCAATACCGCTCAATACGAGCGGGTCAGCGAGGGTGACACCGGCCATGCGGAGGCTGTCGAAGTGACCTTCGATCCTGCTCAGGTCAGTTACGGAAGCCTGCTGCAGATCTATTTCTCGGTGGCCCACAACCCCACCGAACTCAACCGCCAGGGCCCGGACCGAGGCACTCAGTATCGGTCGGCGCTATTCCCGAAAAGCACCGAACAGCAACGCGTCGCCCAGGCCTACATCACCCAGCTCGGTGCTGCCCATTCGTTCAACAAACCGATTGTCACCAAGCTGGAAAGCTACAACGGTTTCTACCCGGCGGAGGAGGAACATCAGGATTTTCTGACCGAGCACCCGACGTACCCCTACATCGTGATCAATGACCTGCCGAAAGTGGCTCAGTTGAAGCAACTGTATCCGGATCGGTATCAGGAAAAACCAGTATTGGTGAAAGCGGGCATGCAGGGCGGCTGACAGGACGGAGTCGCCTCACCCAGAAATCAGGTTCTTGCCCGCGATTTTCGACCGATACAACGCCTGATCGGCCCTGGCCAGCAACCCGGTCTGTTGTTCTTCTTCAAAGCGCTGCACCACGCCAAAACTCATGGTCACTTGATAGTCCCCGACCGGCAGCAGGCTCGCCAGGCCATGACGGATTCTTTCAGCGAGTGACCTGGCGTCGGCCAACAAGGTATTGGGCAAAATCAGGATGAATTCGTCACCGCCCCAGCGCGCCAACAGGTCGCCTTTGCGCACGCAGTGCTTCACACTCTCGATCACTTGCACCAACGCTGCATCTCCCAGGGCGTGACCGTAGTGATCGTTGATGTTTTTGAAGTCATCGAGGTCCATGGCGATCAGCGACAGGGGTTCGCGGAAGCGTTGGGCGCGGTCGCATTCCTTGGGCAGGGTTTTCTCCAGTCGATAACGATTGGCGATGCCGGTCAGCACATCGGTTTCTGCCAATTTGCGATTTTCTTCGAGTTGAATCTGTAACTGCTGATTGACCCGGGACAACTCCCGAGTGCGTTCTTTGACGATGGCTTCCAGGGATTGATTACGCCGCTCCATTTCTTCGATCAGGCGTTTCTTGTCTTCGATGCTGCGGTGCGCGCCGATCATTCGCGCCACCGAGCCGTCGGCATTACGTGCCAGCACGTAGCCGCGATCCTCGATCCAGGTGTAAGTGCCATCGCGCATGCGGCAGCGATACTCGGCCTGATAACCGGGAGCGCGCTGATCCAGGTAGTCATCAAACAACGCCATGACCCGCGAATAATCGTCGGGGTGGATCACGTTTTCCCAGGTCAACACATTGTTATCCAGGGAATGAGGCGTATAGCCGAGCATCTCGTACCACCCGGGGTTGCGATAGACGAACCCGGTGTTGGCGTTCCAGTCCCAGATACCATCGCTGACCAGTTCCAGAATGGTGTGCAGCATGTCTTCGTTAAAATCTGACAGATCGAACTTCAACGGCTCGATTTTCGATGCCTCACCCATCATCGGTCTCCCTGCCGTCCTGATATTAACGTGACTCGTCAGTCGAGAAGATTAGTTCATGGCGTATTGCCCCGGCTAGTGCTTGCCCCACCACTGCAGTGCAAAGTCAACGAAGCTGCGCAATTTCGGCAAACGGTAGCGGTCCTGGGCATACACCAGGTTCATCGGCCGACTTGGCAGTTGGTAGTCCTGCATCAAGGCCACCAGTTTTCCGTCCCGAAGGTCTTGCTCCACCAGCGCATCGGGCACCATCACGATGCCCATGCCGGTTCGCGCCGCTTGATGCAACCCCGCCGAGCTGTTGATCAACATCGGCCCGCTGACCGCCACCATGACTTCACCTTCGGGCCCCTTCAGGCGCCATTGTTTGGCTACCGAGTGCCAGTCATCTCCGGCCGGGTAGGCGAAGGCCAAACAGTCATGGTGTTGCAGGTCGGCGGGTTTCTCCGGTGTGCCTCGACGCTCCAGATAATCCTTCGATGCGCACAGGGTCATCGTGTAGTCGATGAGCGGGCGAGAAATCATGTTGGACAGTTCGGTAGTGCCCAGACGAATCGCCACATCGAAACCGTTGTCGAGCAAGTCCAGGCGCTGGTTGGTCAAAACGACGTCGAGTTTGACTTGCGGACAGCGCAGGGTGAATTCGCTCAGGGCCGGCGCGAGCCGTTCTGTGCCGAAGGTCAGCGGTGCGGTGATGCGCAGAGTGCCGCTCGGCTCATCGAGGGTTTGTTCGGCCAGGCGTTCGGAATCAGCCACCAGCCCCAGCACTTCGAGACACCGCTGATAGTACGCCGTGCCGAATTCCGTCAAACGCTGACGCCGTGTCGTACGGTTGAGCAAGCGCACACCCAGGCGTTGCTCCAGAGCCCGCAGGTGATTACCGACCATGGTCGTGGACATTTCGCACTGCAAAGCGGCGGCGGTCATGCTGCCGGCCTCCACCACTCTTACGTAAACCGTCATTGCCTGGAATAAATCCATTATCAAGCCCAGCTTTAAAATGATTGAAGTGTTGCAGTGTTTATCCAGCTCAGGTGGCTAACCATACTGCAAAAACACCGACCATTGATGGAGCTTGATGTCATGACCGCCACCTGCCTGATGAGCACTTACCAACCACTGGCCCTGAGTTTCAACAAAGGCCTGGGCACGCGCCTGTGGGATCAGGCCGGTCGTGAATACCTGGACGCGGTGGCGGGTGTGGCGGTGACCAACGTCGGCCATTCCCATCCGCGAATCGTGTCGGCCATCAGCGAACAGGCCGGGTTGCTGTTGCACACTTCCAACCTGTACAGCATCGACTGGCAACAGCGGCTGGCGCAGAAACTGGTTCGGCTGTCGGGCATGGAGCGGGCGTTCTTCAATAATTCCGGCGCCGAAGCCAATGAAACCGCGCTGAAACTGGCGCGGCTTTACGGCTGGCACAAAGGCATCGAGCAGCCGCTGGTAGTGGTCATGGAGAACGCTTTCCACGGCCGGACCCTCGGCACCTTGTCGGCCAGTGATGGCCCGGCGGTGCGCCTGGGGTTTAACGAGTTACCGGGGGATTTCATCAAAGTGCCGTTCGGCGACCTCGCCGCCCTGGAGAAGGCGCAGAAAGCCCACGGCCCACGCATTGTGGCGATTCTGATGGAGCCGATTCAGGGCGAAAGTGGTGTGCAAGTGGCGCCGCCCGGTTATCTCAAAGCGGTGCGCGAGCTCTGTGACCGGCGCGCCTGGTTAATGATGCTCGACGAAATCCAGACCGGCATCGGCCGTACCGGCCAGTGGTTTGCATTCCAGCACGAAGGCATCATCCCGGACGTCATGACCTTGGCCAAAGGCCTGGGTAACGGAGTGCCCATCGGCGCCTGCCTGGCCCGGGGCAGAGCCGCAGATTTGTTCACACCCGGCAGCCACGGCAGTACATTCGGCGGCAATCCGCTGGCATGTCGGGTGGGTTGCACCGTGCTGGAGATCATCGAGGAACAAGGCCTGCTGGAAAACGCCAGACTTCAGGGCGAACGCCTGCTTGCCAGATTGCGCGTCGAACTGGCCGACGACCCGAACGTCCTGGCGATCCGCGGCCAGGGCTTGATGATCGGCATCGAACTCGCCCAACCAATCCGCGACCTGACCCTGATCGCCGCACGGGATCACGGTTTGCTGATCAACGTGACACGGGGCAAGACCATTCGCCTGCTGCCACCGCTGACGATCGATGAGCGGGAAGTGGAAATGATTGTCAGAGGGGTGGGGCGGGCGGTGAAAGCGGCCTGAATGTGCTCAGTAGTGATACCTGCAAAGCACGATGCGCACCTCACCATTCTCGATTGCATAAACCAGACGATGCTCGGAGGTGATTCGGCGTGACCAGAGGCCGCTCAGGTTGTGTTTGAGCGGTTCAGGTTTGCCCAATCCTTCGAAGGGCTCACGCAGGATCGCCTTGATCAGCAGGTTGATTCGTTTGAGCCCGGCCTTATCGTTTTGCTGAAACCACAAATAGTCGTCCCAGCCTTCAGGAGTGAACTCGATATTCATTCTTCGATGAGTTGCCTGACTTTGGTTTTCCCTGCTCGTAGGTTGCCGATTGATTTGATCAGTCGCTCGGCATTGGCTGGAGAACGGAGCAGATAGGCTGTCTCTTCGAGAGCGTTGTACTCCGCCAGAGACATCATCACCACAGGTTCGCCTTTCTGGCGGGTAACCAGCAATGGGGCACGGTCTTCGTTGACCCGATCCATGGTTTCGGCCAGATGTGCACGTGCGGTGGTGTAGTTGATGGTTTGCATGTTGTAGTCCTCGCTCAATGCAAAGAACGTACAGAAATGAGTACATGATGACAAGGCGACACCTACGAGTGGTCATTCCGCAGATGACATATCCACGCTTGGGTTAAAGTATCGCTGAAGCTTCTTCAAGACGTTTCTGCGAACGATGTAATCCCATTCTGACAATCTCGCCAGCTAGTCGTGGCCAATGTAGGAGTCCGATTCGCACGCAGAAAACGGCAGGGACGATCAGTCGGTTGGTTGCACCGCACTGACGAAAGCCGAGACTTCAGCCTGATTCATCAGTTGGCGTTTCGAACCGCTAAACCCTTCAAACAAACGCTGATGCGCGGCAAACCCACTGGAGTCTTCGCGAGTACGGTAGCTACCGGCCCAATCGAGTAACGCAATCATCAACTCTTCCTTCTCGTCCCGCGTCGCTTCTCGCTGGCGAATGTTGCTCACGCAATCTTCGTCCTCCAGACACAGCCAGATCAGCGCAGTGGCCTGCTCCACAAGTTCGCTGACCATCCAGCCGTAAACACCCTCGATAATCCAACGCTCTTCACTCGCCGCCACCCGCGCCATTCCCAATGCCTCGGCGCGGGGACGGGCGATGCTGTGTTCATCAGATGCCCAGTGCATCAGGTCGAGATCAATCCAGGGCACTTGCAGATGCTCGGCCAGTCGTTTGGCCAGCCAGCTCTTGCCCGAGCCGGAGTTGCCGATGATCAGGGTTCGAGTGAGGTTCAGGGTGGCCGGGTAATGATTGCTCATGGTCATTCGTGCAACGTCAGTCGGCTGTTTCGGACATTTCTGGCGCAATCATTCGCGTCTTCGGCGATCCATCCGCGTTAAATTGATAAATATCCTGTGGCTGGCCCTTTTCATTGAAGAACACTTGGCCAATTCCTGCCGAGTTCCACAGCCGTTCCCCAGCTTCGGCGTGTTCGGGAATGTGCGGAACAATGCGCATGCGTCGGCGTTTGGTCAGCCAGTTAAGCGGTGAGCGGGGCGAGTAGAGCCAACGGTTGAGGCGGTCGAACCATTCGAGCAGGGCGGGTGGGAATTCGTTTTTGATGCCGCTGCTGGTGATCTGCCAGATACGCGGACCGGCCTTGCGGTGTCGGATCAATACTTCATAGACGAAGGAATAATGCACATCACCGGACAGCACCACGTAGTTACCGGGGGTGCGGGAGTGTCGGAAAATGTTCAGGATCACCTGCGCCGCGCCGCGGTGGGCCATCCAGTTTTCGGCGTCCACCAGCAGTGGGTAACCGCACCAGCTAAACACTCGCTGCACCGTTTCGATCAGTTTGACGCCGAAGATCGGCGCCGGTGAAACGATGATCGCCGAAGGATGATCGAGCAATTCCTGTTGCAGCTCACTGAGCGCTTCCCAATCCAGCAGGCCCGACGGCTGTTTGAGGTTGATCTCGCTGCGCCAGCGCCGGGTGCGGGTGTCGAGCACCACCAGCGCCGGGCGGGTGGGCAGCACGTAATGCCACTGCTGAAAACTCAGCAGTTCATCGATCAATTCGTCCTGGACCTCGCTGTCGAGGTGATGGTCTTGCCCCGTGACGCTCAATAACCGGGCTTTTTCCAGTACTCTGTCAAACGCATCCGGGTTGTTACCCCAACCCTGACACAACATATAAGCAAGCAGCGCGTTGCCGATGATGCGCTTGGAGAACGGATGGTTGTAGGCCGTTTCCTCCCATTGCGCGGAAAGATTCCAGTCATCGGTAATATCGTGGTCGTCGAAAATCATCAGGCATGGCAAATGCGCCATCGTCCGCGCGACGCCACCCAACCCCGCCTTGAACCCATCGATGCGCGTCTGCTCCAGGGCATAACGCTTGCGTCGTTCGGGCGTCAGTGTCGGTGGTTGCGGCGCGATCAGCGTCCAGGACGTTGGCGACCACACCAGCAGGTACATCGCCATGACTTCGGCGAAGGTCACCAAATGATTGTCGGCGCTGCTGCTGGTGAAAATCGGCTTACGCGCCCCACCGAAAAATCGCTCGCGCAGGGTTTCGTTGCTCTCAAGCACCGGTAACAAATCCGCGCGATGGTAGTAACTGGCAGGATGTTCGTAGAGTCTGGCACTGTCGTTGACCACCGCACCGTCGAGGTGTTCGTCGAACAGCCCCAGGCGTTCGATCAAGGCATGAATCGCACGCAGCATTGGCCCCGCGACATCATCTGCATACACCTGATCGCCGCTCATCATTAATAGAGCAGGACGCTTGCTTGCGTCCGGCTCTGACGCGAGCAACCGGTCGACACACAGCAAGCCATCGGCCGCCGGATGGTGAGGTTTACGGCAGGAGCCATGCAGCAACTGATCGATCTGTGAGCGCAACACAAAGTTCGGGCAGCGCGCTTCGCCATATAGTAGGTGAGGTGCCCACTCGGCGATGCCCGACGGAGCGCCATCCGCCTCGGTGATCAGCAGGTCGTACTCGATCAGCGTGTCGCAGGGCAGGGCGGTGTTCAGTGGTACATCTAGAAGATGAATAAAGGCATGAGTGCCGACGGGAATGATCGTGCATTGATCCGCATCGAGGCGGATATCGATGCCCTGCAGGCGCAGCGTCAGCGCCAGCGCACGCGACCCGACCAGCCAGAGCACCAGCCGCGCTGGTTCCAGGCGCCGCAATAACGGGCCGGCGAGTACGGGTGGTAGTGATTGATGAGCGTCAGCTAGTGGCAAAGACATAGACATCCCGTTCAAGACTCTTGGCGCAGAGGGGCGCGATCATAGCGCAGCTGGTAAAGAGGGCGGGTTTGTCGACGGGGAATGCAAGCAAAGCCTGGATTGCTCATGAGGCAGAAGTCGGTACTGCGCCTAAGCCGCATGGATTAGGTAAAAATAATTACAACAGGTGGTTGACCACCGAATAAAACACTGTATTATTCGCCTCCCGCTAACGAGGAGTTTGAAACTGAGTTGGCGGCAAGTAGTTGAATTTCATGAAGAAAATTTGAAATTTACTGCTTGACAGCAACAGAGGCTGCTGTAGAATGCGCGCCTCGGTTGAGACGAAAGATCTTAACCAACCGCTCTTTAACA